>NZ_JBLYED010000001.1:0-524081 GCF_048515765.1 Pseudomonas sp. H11T01
CGACGATCTTGTCGTAGCATTCCCAGTTACGTGCAGCGCGACCGATGCCACCGTAAACCACCAGTTCTTTAGGGTTCTCGGCGACTTGCGGGTCGAGGTTGTTCATCAGCATCCGCAGCGGCGCTTCCGTCATCCAGCTTTTAGCGGTCAGCTTGTTACCGCGGGCGGCGCGGATTTCAACGTTACGGTATTTGGTAGGTTTATTCTCGGTCACGAAAAAAACTCCTCAGCAGTCAATCCAAACCAGCCCAGGCAGTGGGCGAGCGAGCCTGCGCGCAGGGGCTGCGCTACAAGCGAATCAGGGGATGGTGCGAAGAGGGTATTCAGCAACTCTTACGCACACATCTTTACTTGTACATACAAGCATATGCAATCAAGCGGCCAACTCGCTGATTGAGCATTCAAGAAAATTTCAAAACGTGCGGGAAGCCGCCTGAATCAAGGGCTTTGAGACGAGATAAAATTTTTCGCGGGATTTTTTTGGAGGGGAAACATTTGTTACCGAAGCGTGGTTTTGCGCCACACTGGGGCGTTCGGTAACATTTTGGGAGATGTTGGTGCGCGATGGGGAACGACTGGGGCGAATGCTTTTGTGGCGAGGGGGCTTGTCGGAACGCCGCACCGCCCCGTTCGGCTGCGCAGCAGTCGTAAAACCGGCTGATGGGTTACGCCTGATAAAGCGCGGTTGCTGACTTTAGGGCTGCTTCGCACCCCAGCGGGAGCAAGCTCCCTCGCCACAGTAAATCAGTGTGCGGCCAGTTCGATCACGCAGCATTGACCGGTGACTGCTATTTCCAACAATCCGGCGTTACCGCCAAGCTGCAGGCAATCATGCCGCCCCAACACTTCAGGCGCACTGTTACCCAATTCGACCTGGGTCTGCTCAGCCACACTGAAGATCAGCACCGTACTCGCCGAGCTGAAAAACCGCTGCTCACCCTCAAGCCATTGCAACCGCGCGCTGTAGCGGTCCGGTGCATAGATCAGGTTGAAGTCGCGAATCGGTCCGCCGAGCAACGCACAGGAAACCTGGCTGGCACCACTGAAGGCAAACGGATCCAGCGGTAACAGCGGCCGCGTGTCCTGACCGTCGACCCGCAGTGTCATGCCCGCGCCTTGCAGCACAGTGATGACTCGCTGATAACCCGCAAAGGTAGAAAACCCGCCCGACTCACCGATATCGGCAATCGACAGGCGCCAGCCGAAGCCGTCCAGACCGGTGCCGGCGTCACGGGTGATTTCTTCGGTGCTACCGCCGCCGTTTTTCCACGGCATGCGCGGATAGTTGGCCGCGCGCAAAACGTTCAACTGACTCATGTATGTCTCTTTATTTGTGAAACCGTCCTTCCAGACGATGACGGGAACCGGGGTGAATCAAGCGTGCGGCGGTTACTGGCTGACGGCCGGACCAGGTCCGGCGACGAATCAGCAGACACGGCTCGCCGCGTTCGATCTGCAACAACCGGCACTCTTCCGGCTCGGCCAGAATCGCTTCGACTACGTGCTCGCCTTCGGTCAGCGGTGCGACCTGGGACAAATAGGCGTAGGGCGTTTGCAAGGTGAAGTCTTGTTTGAGGTAGTCCGGTGCAACCAACGCGTTGACGAAACGGTCTTCAATTTGCACAGGAATATCGTTTTCGAAATGCACGATCAGCGAATGGAAGACCTTCTGCCCTTCACGCATATCCAGCGCGACGGCGCGCTCGGAGCCGGCCGACTCCTCGCCAAGGGTAATCACCTTGCAGGTATGGCGATGGCCACGGGAGGCGATTTCATCGGCGATGTTGTGCACTTCGAACAAGGCCGACTGGCTTTTTGGCTCGGCGACAAATGTCCCGACACCCTGCATACGCACCAGCAGACCGTCTGCGGTCATCTCGCGCAGAGCGCGGTTGATGGTCATACGGCTGAAACCCAGTTGGCTGACCAGCTCGCTTTCCGACGGAACGCGATAGTGCGGAGGCCAGTTTCCACTCTCGATTTGCTGAGTGATCATCTGTTTGACGCGGGCGTACAAGGGCGCCGGACTGTCACCCATATGGGCAGCCAGCGGAGAGACGGCAGGCGGAGTCGGCACGGGAAATCCTTGTTCGTTGATTAAAGTGGATAGCTTGCCGGAGTTTACCGAGCAGGCAAACGTCTGTATATGTATATACAAATAACACACGATGGGGAACTGAACCATGTCCGCCTTCTTTGCCGAACGCGCGCTACTGCCTAGTGGATGGGCCAATAATGTACGTCTCGAGGTCAGTGCCGATGGCTTGCTGACCCACATCCAGGCTGATGCCAGTGCAGATGGCGCCGAACGGCTAAGCGGTCCGCTGCTGCCAGGCATGCCCAATTTGCACTCCCATGCGTTCCAGCGGGCGATGGCCGGGCTCGCGGAAGTCGCCGGTAATCCGAACGACAGTTTCTGGACCTGGCGCGATTTGATGTATCGCCTCGTCGGAAAAATCAGTCCGGAGCAACTCGGGATCATCGCCCGTCAGCTCTATATCGAAATGCTCAAGGCCGGCTACACCTCGGTCGCCGAATTCCATTACGTGCATCACGACACTCATGGCCAGCCCTATGCCGACCCGGCCGAACTGTCGTTGCAGATCAGCCAGGCCGCAAGCTCCGCCGGTATCGGCCTGACGTTGCTGCCTGTGCTTTACAGCCACGCAGGCTTTGGCGGGCAAGCACCGAATGAAGGCCAGCGACGCTTTATCAACAGCACTGAAAACTATCTGAATTTGCAGGCACGTTTGCAACCACTGCTGGCACAGCAGCCGGCGCAGCAATTGGGCTTGTGTTTCCACTCATTGCGCGCGGTAACACCGCAACAGATCAGCGAAGTGCTGGCGGCCAGCGATAAACAGTGCCCGGTGCATATCCACATTGCCGAGCAGCAAAAAGAAGTCGAGGACTGCCTGAGCTGGAGCGGTCGTCGTCCGCTGCAATGGCTGTACGAAAATACCGAGGTCGATCAACGCTGGTGTCTGGTCCACGCGACCCACGCCAATCCGGAAGAAGTCGCGCTGATGGCCAAGAGCAAGGCCATCGCCGGCCTGTGCCTGACCACTGAAGCCAACCTCGGCGACGGGATTTTCCCGGCGGTGGATTTCCTCGCCCAAGGCGGACGAATGGGCATCGGCTCCGACAGCCACGTCTCGCTGAGCGTGGTCGAGGAACTGCGTTGGCTGGAATATGGCCAACGTCTGCGCGACCAGCGGCGCAACCGCTTGTATCGCGGCGATCAACCGATGGTCGGCCGCACGCTCTACGACGCTGCACTGGACGGCGGCGCGCAAGCATTGGGGCAGCCGATAGGCGCCCTGGAAGTCGGCAAGCGCGCCGACTGGCTGGTGCTCGACGGCAATGACCCGTATCTGGCAACGGCAAATGGCGACGGGATTCTCAATCGCTGGCTATTCGCTGGCGGCGATCGCCAGGTTCGGGACGTGCTGGTCAACGGTCAATGGGTGATCCGCGACGGCCACCATGCCGGGGAAGAAGACAGCGGCCGGGCGTTTACCCAAGTGTTACGCGAGCTCTTAGGCTGAGTGCTGGTGATCATTTGTGGCGAGGGAGCTTGCTCCCGCTCGGCTGCGCAGCAGTCGTAAATCGGCAATTGCGTTATCCCTGATAAAACGCAATTGCCGATTTTGGGACCGCTTCGCGCTCCAGCGGGAGCAAGCTCCCTCGCCACAGTGAACGGCCACAGGCTAATTCGACGCCTTCGCCATCTTCGTATCCGACACTCGCCAGATCAGGCGGGTCGTATCATAACCCTGCTGACGCGCCCTGCTCAGCAGGTCCTCACGCTTGACCCCATTGACCTCAGGCGAACGTGACAGCAGCCAAAGGTGACGCCGATCCGGGCTGCCGACGATGGCAGTCTTGTAGTCATCGCTGACGTACAACACCCAATATTCGCCCTTGGAAAAGCCCGGTATCAGAGTGGTAAGCCAATTATCGAACTCAACCCACAGCTTGTCGGCTCTGCCGGGAATCTGCGGCGTTGCGGTGCCCTTGGCCTCTTCCCACTGCCAATCCGAAGTCAGGCAACGGTTTAACACCGCGATATCGCCATCGGCCTTAAGGGTGTAATGGGCTTCGGATTGCGCGCAGTTGCGCTGGAAATACATCGGCAGACGGGCCAACTCGTACCATGTCCCTTGGTAACGTTTGAGATTGACGCTGTTGACGGTCTTGGGCGCCAACGGGTCATTGCCAGAGGTGGCGCAGCCGGCCAATATCAGGCCGGCCAAAAGAACTATTAGGAACCGAATCATTATTTTTCTCCCGTGGGCGCGTGACCCCGGTGTTTTTTACTTCAGGCCTTGCCCGGAAAACATCAGTACTTTGTCACCGGCATACTGCACGCTGATAAAGCTGTTCTTGTTGCCCCAGGTGCAGCTGGACATGCCCAGGGCGCCAGAACAATCGGAAGGAGTCCCCAAGAGTTTTTCGACTTCAGCCTTGGGCATGCCGGTCGAAATTTTCGAGTAGTTTTCCTGATTGACCTTGCTGCATGCAGCTAACAGCACGCAGAACGACAACAGAGCGAGGGATCGCAGCGACATGGTGAAACTCCTGGGCGGAAGAGAGAAGGCATGGCTGCCAACCAGAAGCTTAGAAGAGAAAACCGCCATCTGGTTCCCCAAGCCACTGGCTATTTCTTACATCGCAAATCCCCCCATTTCCCCCTGAAATCAGCCACTTTCCCGCATTAACGGGTATTTCGTCGACTTTCTCAAAAACCGCCTAATCTTTGGCGCTGGGAAGCCGACATAAAAGCAGCACAAAGCCCCTCGATGGGCAAATTGACGCCCCCTCGTTGACCAGCCTCTTGCGGTAGCTCATTTAATGACCAGAAACATGAAATTCAGCCACAAGATTCTGCTGGCAGCCGCTCTTGTGGTCGCCGTTGCGTTCGCCTGCTTCATCTTGTTCAACGACTATCGACAACGCCAGACCTTGCGTAGCAACACCGAGTCCTCGATGCAGGAACTCGGCAGCCTGACCACCCGCAACATTCAGACCTGGCTGGAAAGCCGCATGCAATTGCTGCAATCGCTGGCCCAACAAATCGCCGTCGACGGCAGCGCACCCGACAATCTCAAGCGCAGCGTCGGCCTGCCTGCCTACACCAGCAATTTCCAGCTCAGCTACTTTGGCGGCCAGGACGGCGTAATGTTCTCGGTGCCGGCCGGTAACCGTGCGGCGGACTACGACCCGCGTTCCCGTGGCTGGTACAAGGCGGCCAACAGCGCCCAGCAGACCATCGTCACCGAACCCTATATCGCGGCGTCCTCGGGCAAGCTGGTGATCACCGTCGCCACCCCGGTGCAGCATCAGAACCAATTCATCGGCGTGGCCGGCGCAGACATCGACCTGTCCAGCGTCAGTGCGATCATCAACTCGCTGAACTTCGGCGGTCATGGCCACGCCTTTATCGTCAGCGCCGACGGCAAGATCCTGATCCATCCAGACAGCAAACTGGTGCTTAAAAGCCTCGCCGATGCTTATCCAAACGGCGCGCCGAACGTCAGCCCGGGCATGAAGGAAGTTGAAGTCGACGGCAAGTCCCAGTTCATCTCCTTCACCCACGTTAACGGCGTGTCGTCGGCGGACTGGTATGTGGCGTTGGTGCTCGACCAGGACACCGCGTTCTCGATGCTCAGCGAATTTCGCACCTCGGCAATCATCGCCATGGCCATCGCTGTCGTGATCATCATCACCCTGCTGGGCATGCTGATCCGCGTGCTGATGCAACCACTGCTGACCATGGGCCGCGCCATGCACGATATCGCCGAAGGCGAAGGTGATCTAACCAAGCGCCTGACCATTCATGGCCACGACGAATTCGGGGCTCTGGGCGTGTCTTTCAACCGATTCGTCGAGCGGATTCACACCTCGATTCGCGAAGTAGCGTCGGCCACCGGCCAAGTCAACGAAGTGGCCCTGCGCGTGGTCAGCGCTTCCAACTCGTCGATGTTCAACTCCGACCAACAGGCTTCGCGTACCAGCAGCGTCGCTGCGGCGATCAACCAACTCGGCGCCGCTGCCCAGGAAATCGCCCAGAACGCCGCCCTCGCCTCGCAGCACTCCAGCGACGCCCGCAGCCTGGCCGAAGACGGTCAACAGGTGGTGGATAGAACCATCGCCGCCATGCAGCAGCTGTCGGCCAAGATCAGCGATTCGTGCAGCAATATCGAGACGCTGAACAGCAATACGGTGAACATCGGGCAGATCCTCGAAGTGATCACCAGCATCTCGCAACAAACCAACCTGCTGGCGCTCAACGCCGCGATCGAGGCCGCCCGTGCCGGTGAAGCCGGACGCGGTTTTGCAGTGGTCGCCGATGAAGTGCGCAACCTCGCCCACCGCACTCAGGATTCAGCGCAGCAAGTGCAAAAGATGATCGAGGAATTGCAGGTCGGCGCCCGCGAAGCAGTCATCACCATGACCGACAGCCAGCGCCAGAGCGAAAGCAGCGTTGGCATCGCCAACCAGGCTGGCGAACGCCTGGGCAGCGTGACCCAACGCATCGGCGAGATCGACGGCATGAACCAGTCGGTGGCCACTGCGACCGAGGAACAGACCGCCGTGGTTGAATCGATCAACGTCGACATCACCGAGATCAACACTCTCAACCAGGAAGGCGTGGAAAACCTGCAATCGACCTTACGGGCATGTGCCGACCTTGAGCAGCAAGCGGCACGGTTGAAGCAATTGGTGGGGAGTTTCAGGATCTAGTGCCCTTCAGGGCCTCATCGCGAGCAAGTCGGCATCAGCAGCAACGAAAATCTAGAACCGCGACCCCGGTTCTTTCAAAAACGCCAACTCTTCAGGCGTGGAAACCCGCCCAAGCACTTCATTGCGATGGGGAAACCGGCCAAACCGGGCGATGATTTTTTGATGGCGTTCGGCGTAGTCGAGATGGTCGGCAAACACTGGCTGATCGGCCAGCGGTTGCTCTGCTTGCAAGGTAGCGAAGCGCGACACACCTTCGTTCTGCACCGCGAGGTTCTCGCAATGCTCAAACACCAGGTAAATGAACGCCCGACGCATGGCCGGCAGTTGCCGGTCGAAATCCGCAGCAATCCCTTGAGCCACTAACGCTTGAGCACGCAGGTCGCCCGAGAAGGCTTTTGGGGTGTCGCGAAAGATCATTCGCGGCAGTTGATCGAGCAATAACACTAGCGCCAGCCAACCTTGCGGGCATTGCGCCCACTCAGCCAATTCGCCGGCCAGTGCCTGCTCGACCTGAGCCCCGAAACGCTCACGCGCTTCGAGGTCCTGGCTGTCGCGCTTGCCGAACCACAGTCTGCCCTTGTCAGCCACTATCTCGGTGGGAGTCTCGGTTGAACCGAACCACCAATCGAGCAACGGCTGCCAAGGGGCGGACATGGGTTTATTCCTTGTGGTAAGCCGTGGCGCGTTCGACTTCTTCTTTCGAACCGAGGAACACCGCTACACGCTGGTGCAGGCCTTCGGGTTGAATGTCGAGGATTCGCTGGTGGCCATCGGTGGAAGCGCCGCCAGCCTGTTCGACCAAAAACGACATCGGGTTGGCTTCGTACATCAACCGCAGTTTGCCCGGTTTGGACGGCTCGCGGCTGTCGCGCGGGTACATGAACAGACCGCCACGGGTCAGGATGCGATGCACGTCGGCAACCATCGAGGCGATCCAGCGCATGTTGTAGTTCTTTTTCAGCGGACCTTCTTCACCCGCCAGCAACTCACCAACGTAGCGTTGTACCGGAGCTTCCCAGTGACGCTGGTTGGACATGTTAATCGCGAATTCCTGGGTGGTTTCCGGGATTTTGATGTCTTCGTGGGTCAGGACGAAGCTGCCCATTTCACGGTCCAGAGTGAAGCCTTTGACGCCGTCGCCCAAGGTCAGGATCAACATGGTTTGCGGGCCGTAGATCGCATAGCCGGCAGCGACTTGCTGGGTACCAGGCTGCAGGAAAGCCTTCTCGCTGAGGGTTTCGTTCTGGCTCAGGTGCTCATTCGGGCAACGCAGTACCGAGAAGATGGTACCCACCGAAACGTTGACGTCGATGTTCGACGAACCGTCCAGTGGGTCAAAAACCAGCAGGTAGGCGCCTTTCGGGTATTTGCCCGGGATCTGGTAGGCATTGTCCATTTCTTCGGACGCCATGCCGGCCAGGTGACCGCCCCATTCGTTAGCTTCGAGGAGGATCTCGTTGGACAGTACGTCGAGCTTCTTCTGCACTTCGCCTTGCACGTTTTCGGTGCCCATGCTGCCCAGAACACCACCCAGGGCGCCTTTAGAGACGGCGTGGCTGATTTCCTTGCAAGCACGCGCCACCACTTCGATCAGGAAGCGCAGATCGGCAGGAGTGTTGTTGCTGCGGGTCTGCTCAATCAAATAGCGACTTAGGGTAACGCGGGACATGGATGGCTCCGGATGAATAGGGGGGGCTAAAAACCCGCGCAGTTTAACGCGAGTCGAGGCGCATTTCCTCCTGTCAGACCCAGTTAAGGCAGATAGAGTTCATGCGCCGGGTTGAGCGTAGTCCGAAACCGACCGAAGGTGCCTGAAGATTCCTCACAGTTTCAGCATCTCGTCTGACTGAAAGAGTGCCTTCGCGGAGCGCCAAAAATCAGGTTTTCGCCGGTGGCTTACGCAACAAACTGAACGCCATTGCCGCGAGGAAAACCACGCCCAGCAAGAGCACGGCCCAAAGACCGACCCTCTTCCAATCGGTGCCAGAGGTAACCAGCGGCGGCGCCGTGGTCGGCTGAGTCGCCACCGGACCACCATCGACTTTGGCCTGGCCCAGTGAGGCCAATCGCTTGGCGCTGTAATCCGGAATCAATGTCGACAGCGACAGATTCGCCGCTTTCACCGTCGGACTACCCAGCGCCAGCGTGTACGGCCCTGCACCACGAGCCAGGAACACCAGCTGCGTCGCCCGCACAGCAAAGTGCAAGGCCGGGGCTTCGGCGCCCAAGCCGCCACCGCGTTCATCGACGATCAGTTTCAACTGCTGAACGGTCTGACCGGGCAATTGCAATTCGTCCTGCACCACATCCTGACCGTTCTGGGTCAGGCGATAGAGCAAACCGCTGCTCAGCAGCTGCCACGGCAGGCTGCTTTCGCGACGACCGAACAGGGTCACCGGCGCGAGGCTGTTGGCCTGGCTCAGCTCAATCCGCAAACGCTCGACGCTCAGGCCCATTGGCAGTTGCCAGGTGTATTCGCCCGCCTTCACGTTGCTGCCAGTCAGCGGCTGCGACCAAACCAACGGTAGCGGCAGACTATGGGTCCGGGCACTCTCCAATTGGGCTGAGGTAAGGACCGGCGCCAACTGCGGAGTCTTCCAAAGCAGGCGCAGATAGCGCGCCGACTGCCCAGGCAAACCGACCTCATGCTGCTCGACGCGTTCGTCGGCAAACGACAGGCGCGCCACCTGCCCTTCGCCCCACGACTGCCAATGCTGCAAGTCATCGCTGGCTTCAATGCTGAAACGCTGGAAGCCATCACGCTCGCTGGTCCAGTCAAGGATCAACTGCTGCAAGGGCGCTTTGATCGCGCTGGCATCCAGCAGCCAGCCACGGAGGATTTCTTCACCGGCCTCCAGCTGAGTGGAAGGCTGGACTTCAACCAAAGTGCCGTTGGCGCTCGATTGCACCCGGATACTCGGCGTGGCTTCGCTGGCGTCCGCTGCGTTATACAGCGGGAACCACTTCACGTCGTTCAGGGTACTGTTTTCGGCTCTCTGCGCCTGCTCACGAGCCAGCGCGTAGGCCTGGGCCTCACCGGCGGCGTTGAACACCCGAACGTCGCTGAGATCAGTCTGGCGTGCCTTCAGCTGCACCTCCATCGGCAACTCGAGGCGATACCAAGGGCCTTCGCCGCTCAAGGTCAACGGTACGTGGGTGGTGAAATCTCCCGGTTTATCCTGGGCATTTGCCGACAGCGCCACACACAACCCGACAGCCCCCAACCAACCCAGGCTCAGCTTCTGACTCAAGACGACACTCCTTCAGATTCATTGGCCGGTTTTTCAGTACCCGGCTCAGCTTCGGCACGCTTGGGCGGCAGCGGTGCGAAATAGCCCACCACCAGCAACAACACACCCACGCCGATAAACGACACGATCCGCGCCAGCCCGCCACGGTTGCTCAGCTCGACAAAGAACAGCTTGGCGACCACCACCGCGATCAGCGCCGCGCCGATCAGCCAGACTTCGCGGCGGTGACGCACATGGCCGCCGATCATCAGACTCAGGGCAATCAGCGTCCAGACGATCGACAGGCCGGCCTGCACCAGCATCGACTCGAGCAGCGCATCCAACTCAAACGGCACGCCGCCCCAATGGTGAGCGCTGCGCATCACCAGCGCGGTGAAGAAGGCGAACAGCGACACACCGGCCACCAGCTGCGTCGCGCGCTCGGCATAGTCGGCGCGGATCGCCCATTGCGTGACCGCACTTCGGGACCAGACATAAACCCCGAACAGCGCGAACAACAGACCCAACTCCAGCGGATTGAGCAGCGGCACATAGGGCAGTGGCTCGGCGGTACCGTCACTGACGATATTCGCCAGCCAGAACCAGCCGAGCATCAGCACTGCCAGTGGCAGCGCCGCGTACACACGGTATTCACGGGAATAACTCGAGACTGGCCAAGGCCAGGTGCGTGGGGCGGCCATCAACACCAGATACAGGCTCGGCAGAATCGCCCAGCCCAGCCAGCGCCAGGCGTTGTACTGCTCGGACAACAGCAGCAAGCCGTAACGCAACTCCAGCGCCAGCGCACCAATCAGCAGCCAGCAACCCAGCACATGGGCCGCACTCAACGCGGTAGCGGGCAGCATTGGTGCCAAGCGGCGCAACGAGATGAAATGCACGACGAACACCGCCGCCCATGCCAGCCAGCCGAAGTTCGCTGCCGGGTGAAAGCGAGCATGCCAGGCCGCGACCAGCACCAGACCCGCTGCCAGCACCAACAAGGTGCAGAGCAGGCCCAACGCCGGCCACTTCAGGCGCAAGGCCAGTACGGTCCACACGGCGACGCTCAGCGCCGCGACGCCGAGCAATAGCGTGGCTTGCAGATTCAGCGGTGCAAAACGCAACACTTCGCTGACCAACGCCAACGTCCACCAGGCCGCGCCCCACACCAACAGCAGTTCGGACAAACGCTGCAAACTCAAGGCATCGAACGCCGTCGCGTGATGACCGAGCTGCAAGCGCCAGGCCCCGACCATCGCCGCCAGCCCCAACACCATCGGTGTCCAGAAACCGCTGTGGGCCAGCGGGCGCAAGCCTTCGCTAGACAACGGCCCGAGCAACTCAGGCCCGGCAATCAGGAACGCCGCACCGCCAATCACCTGCAACAGCAGACCAAAAACGAAACTCACTCGCTGTTGCAAATACAAGCTCAACCAGATGATCAACAGACCGCTTGCGGCCCACACCGCACTCGCGGTTTGCCACGGCAGGACGAACAGCACGGCCAGATTGATCAGCACCAGCCCCGCCAGCAACACCACCGACAGACTGCGTAGTAGGCGTACATCGCTGCGCACCATGTCATCACGAGCCGCCAGCAACATGCCGCCAATTAATGCCAGTCCAATCAAGGACGCACCGAGCAAGCCACTCCAGCCGGCGCTGAACACCGCAGAGTCGCCCTGCGCGCCTTGCAGCCGTAACAGGAACAACGCGCCGCCCAGCAGCTGCACCGCGAAAGCGGTAAACAAAAAAGTCCGCGATTGCAGGCGCAGGCCGACAAACAGGGTCACCAGCCCGGCCAGCGCCCAACTGATGGCCGTGCCGTGAGTGAAGAAAAACAACGGCGCCAGCAGATAGAGGAATGCCAGGCCGCCGCAGGCCAATACCGGCAAGGCTTTGCGCTCCCGGTTCGAGGCTTGCTCGGGCGGGGCTTTACGCAACTGATAGAAACTGAACAGCAAGGCCGCGCCCAGCAATAGAGCCCCCAGCGGGGCGCCATCCAGCAGACTCGCCTCGCCAATACGCAGCTCACTGAGGAACGCCAGCGCCGAGCCCACTTGCAGCAGCAAGGCAAACGCCCGCGCCAAGGGTCGCTGCTGACGCAGGCCAAGCCAGAAAATGCCCGCGCCTTCTACCGCCCAGGCCGCAACGGTCCAACGCGCATCCAGTCCCAGCGGAATCGCCAGACTGGCGAAAATCACCCCCAATGCCAGGCAGGTTTCGCCCAGCATCAACGCTCGCCCACCGGCGAGTAAACGGGCCAGGCCCATGTAGATTATGCCCAGTGCCAGCGCGCTGAATGCCGCGGCAAATTCCAGATGCTGGACCAGCGCGAACTGCAAGCCGAAGCCAACCAGTGGAGGGCCGAACAGCATCGTACCGTCAACATAATCTCCCTTGCGCGCCGACCAGCGCAGTAGCGCCTCGCGGCTGTCGTCTTCAGGTGCATCGCTCATTTCGAGCAACTTGCGCCGCGCAAACAGCAACCCTATCGCCAGGTACATCAGGAAGAACAGAATCAGGAACGGCTCGGTGCTCCACAGCAACTCAGGCGTATAAGAACGCAGCCCCCAGGCGAAGCCAATGCCGAAGGTGCCGACGAAACCGATCAGGTTGAGCAGACGCCAGGCCTTGAACCAGGCGATGCCCAGAATGCCGGCATTCAGCAAAGCGAAATAGCTGAACAGCGCGACATGGTTACCGGCACCCGTGGAGGTCAGGATCGGCGCGGCAAAGCCACCCAGAGCCGCCGCTGCAGCCAGGCCCAGCGCGTCCTGTGTGATCGCCAGAATCGCCGAGAACACCGTGACGGCTACCAACAAACTCAAAGCGGCAGTCGGATCAAGCAACGGATGCAGACGCATGGCGGCGAACACCGTCAGGTACAGCACCGCGATCCCGGTACCTTGCAGCATCAACGCATAGCTGCTGTTGCGCAGACGCAGCCACCAGCCCACCCCGAGCAAGCCCAGGGCGCACGCTGCAACCCCGGCGTAACGCAGCTCGATCGGCACCACCATGCCTTCGGTGGCATAGCGCAGCAGGAACGCTAGCCCCAGGAACAACAACACCACACCGACCCGCAGCACGGTATTACCGCCGAACAACCAACTGCGCGCACCGGCGATGGTGCGCTCGATCAGGTTCGGTCCACGTGGTGCGGCCGGTTCTCTCGGTTCACGGGCGGCGGGTTCTGGTTTCCAGGCATCGGCAGGCAAAGGCTTGCTCGCCTCCGACACAACGGAAAATTGCTCGTGTTCAAGCTCGGCCGGCCATTCCCAGACCAGTTCGGGAACCGCATGCAAAGGCGCCGGAATCGATTCCGGCGCTTCGCTCACAATAAACTCAGGGGAATGGTCCGGTTGGACCGATTCGCTGGTAGCCATCGGCTCAGGCTGTCCGGCAGCGCCGACACCAGACATTTCAAGCAACGCCAGGCGTTGTTCGACAGCCGCCAAAGCCTTCTGCGCCAGTTCCAGTTGCTGGCGCTGCTGCGCCGCTTGCGAACTCAAACTCGCGAGGCGGATTGTCTGCCCAATGCCGAGCCCGATCAGTGCACCGAGCAGCGCATCGCTGAAGGACTCATCGAGCACCCAGCCCAGCACCAGCCCTATCAGCATGAAAATCCATTGCATGGTCGATATCCCTAAGCGCCATGGCCAACCGGAAAGGATTGGCGCAGCCCACATTGCCAAGATCGCAGCCTTCGGCAGCTCCTACAACGGCCGTGTTCACCAAAACTTTCTGTGAACACTGACCGTAGGAGCTGCCGCAGGCTCGGGCCGCGTTCGGACGATCTTTTCCGGGGCGCTAGTATATCGAGCCAATCAAACGGCGCCTAAAAGCTACTGAAGAGCCTTCCAGATATCCGTCGCATACTCACGAATCGTCCGGTCGGACGAGAACCAACCCATCCTCGCGCTGCTCAACACCGCCGAGCGCCACCACTCTTTCGAGTCGTGCCAGTGCGCTTCGACCCGCGCTTGAGCGTTCCAGTAGGAATCGAAGTCGGCGCAGACCAGGAAGCGGTCATAGTCGATCAATGAATCGATCAAACCGACATAACGCGCCGGATCGTCCGGCGAGAACACCCCGCCGCGAATCGCTTGCAGCACATCGTTGAGCCGATGGGAGGCAGCGATATCGGGAACGGCGCTGAACTCACTGTTGAGTTTGCGCGCTTCGACCTGCTGAGCGGTGAGGCCAAAGATAAACATGTGCTCGGCACCGATGCGTTCGCACATTTCCACGTTGGCACCGTCCAGCGTGCCGATGGTCAGTGCGCCGTTGAGGCCGAACTTCATATTACTGGTGCCCGAGGCTTCGAAACCGGCGGTGGAAATCTGCTCCGACAAATCGGCCGCCGGAATGATGCTCTCCGCCAGGCTGACGTTGTAGTTGGGCAGGAACACCACCTTGAGCAGGCCGCGTACGGTCGGGTCGTTGTTCACCGTGCGGGCGATGTCGTTGGTCAGCTTGATGATCAACTTGGCCTGGTGATAACTGGCCGCCGCTTTGCCGGCGAAGATCTTCACCCGCGGCACCCAATCGGTTTCAGGCTCTGCACGGATGGCCTGATAGAGCGCCACGGTGTGCAGCAGGTTGAGCAACTGGCGTTTGTATTCGTGAATACGTTTGACCTGTACATCGAACATGGCCGCCGGGTTGACGGCGATGCCCAGCTGATCATGGATGATTTGGGCCAAGGCCCTTTTGCTGTGCAGGCGCTGCTCGGCGAACTGCTTGCGGAATGCTGATTTCTCGGCGAACGGCTCCAGTTCAACCAGGCGTTGTTCGGGGTTATCCAGCAGATCAGGACCCAACGCCTCGACCATCATCGCGGTCAGTTCCGGGTTGGCCTGGTACAGCCAGCGGCGGAAGGTGATGCCGTTGGTCTTGTTGTTGATCCGTTCCGGATAGAGCTTATGCAGTTCAGAAAACACCGTGCTGCGCATCAATTGGGTATGCAGACCGGATACACCGTTGACGCTGTGAGAGCCGAGAAACGCCAGGTTGCCCATGCGGACCCGGCGACCGTTGTCCTCCTCGATCAGCGATACCGCGCGCAACACGTCGAAGTCGTGGATGCCCTTGGCCCGCAGCGAGTCGATGTGCTGGGCGTTGATCAGGTAAATGATCTGCATGTGCCGCGGCAGCATCCGCTCCATCAGCCCCACCGGCCAGGTTTCCAGCGCCTCGGGCAACAACGTGTGGTTGGTGTAGGACAGCGTGTCGACGGTGACCTGCCAGGCCGCGTCCCATGCAATATCATGCAAATCGACCAACTGGCGCATCAGCTCGGCCACAGCAATCGAGGGATGGGTGTCGTTGAGCTGGATCGCGGCATGCTCGCCAAGACTCAACACCGAGCCATGCATGTTCTTGTGCCGACGCAACAAATCCTGCAGGGATGCCGAGACAAAGAAATACTCCTGACGCAGCCGCAGCTCTTGGCCCGCATCGGTGCTGTCGGCCGGATAGAGTACGCGCGAGATACTTTCTGCCCGCGCCACCTCGGCTACCGCGCCCAAGTGGTCGCCAGCATTGAAGCGCTCCAGATGCAGGTCTTCCATCGCCCGAGCCCGCCACAACCGCAGGGTGTTGACGCTGGCACCCTGCCAACCGACCACCGGCGTGTCATAGGCCACCGCCCGCACGGTTTCCGCCGGATACCAAACTTGCTTGGTCTTGCCGGTCTCATCCTGCACCGTCTCGACACCGCCACCGAAGCCGATCGGGTAGATCACCTCAGCCCGTTCGAACTCCCAAGGGTTGCCGAAATCCAGCCAGTGTTCGGTCTGCTCCTGCTGCCAGCCATCGACGATGGCCTGGCGGAACAATCCGTGCTCATAACGAATACCGTAACCATGGCCGGCGATACCGAGTGTGGACATGCTTTCCATGAAACAGGCGGCCAATCGGCCAAGGCCACCATTGCCCAGCGCCGCATCCGGTTCCAGCAGACGAATGCGCTCAAGGTCAACGCCCAGTTCGGTCATGGCGTCCCGCGCCACGTCCAGCAGCCCAAGGTTGCTCAAACTGTCATAGAGCAGACGACCGATCAAAAACTCCAGGGAGAGGTAGTACACACGCTTTTGACCCTTGCGGTAGATCTGCCGCGTGTGGTCCATCCAGTGTTCGACCATATGATCCCGTGCTGCCAAAGCAATGGCTTCGAACCAATCATGGTCAAAGGCGTGATCCGGGTCTTTACCCACCGCGTAGGTGAGCTTGGTCAAGACGGCGTCGCGAAATGCGGCCACCTCAGCTTCTCGTACAAGCGGTTCCTGAGACATCGATGCGACCTCGAGCGAGATAGAAGGAGCGAGCATGGAATTGCTTGAGCCTAGTCGGTCTGACACGAGGCAAAGGCTCTGGTTCGGCAGTTTTTTCAAATGCCCATGTAAAGCTTTTTGTCCCGGCAGGTAACGCCCTAAAAAGATGCAGATGCCGTGCCGATTTGCCCTAAATGCCCTGAGCGGACGAAAAACCGGCAAATGGTTGTCCACACCTCCACCAACCCCGGTATCATCGCGCGCCCTGATACACCCCCTGGAAACACACCTGATGAAGCCCCAACTGATCGCCGCCGCGGAAATCGACCGACTCGATACCTGGGCGAAATACTCCAGCTATATGTGCGGTGGCTGTGTTTCCAGCTGTTGCACCCTGCCGGTCGAAGTGAAGATCAAAGACTTGATCCGCATTGGCATCGTCGATGAATTCGAGCGCGGCGACCCGCCGAAGAACATCGCCAAGCGCCTGCAAAAAGAAGGCATCGTCGAGCGCTACAACCAGAAGTCTGAAATCTTCACACTTCAGCGCATGAGCAACAACGATTGCCTGTACCTGGACCGCAAAAGCCGTCTATGCACCATTTACGAAAAGCGCCCGGACACCTGCCGCAATCACCCGAAGATCGGCCCACGGCCAGGGTATTGCGCGTATAAGCCCAAAGAAGTCGAGCGCGACACCAGCCGCAAGGCCCTGGACAAGTTTTGATCAAGGCTGGAAGTTGATCGTTCCCACGCTCCTGCGTGGGAATGCATCCGGTGACGCTCTGCGTCACTGCCGAAGCGGACGCGGAGCGTCCAGTGAGGCATTCCCACGCAGAGCGTGGGAACGATCCTGGAACGCGAAGCCTCCGATCAAAACCCAGACAAACAAAAACGCCCCCGACCGCAAGGTCGGGGGCGTTTTTTTAACAGCTAACTAATGAATCAGTTGCCGCTTTTCTTGGCAGCGCGGGTGCGCTCGCTTTCGCCCAGGATCTTCTTACGAAGACGGATGGACTTCGGCGTCACTTCACACAACTCGTCTTCTTGAACGAATTCCAGAGCTTGCTCCAGAGTGAAGCGGATAGGCGGAACCAGTGCGATGGTTTCGTCTTTACCGGAAGCACGCATGTTGTCGAGCTTCTTGCCTTTGGTTGGGTTTACACCCAGGTCGTTATCGCGGCTGTTGATGCCGACGATTTGACCTTCGTACACGTCTTCGCCGTGGCCCAGGAACAGCTTGCCACGAGCCTGCAGGGTTTCCAGCGAGTAAGTCAGAGCCTTACCGGTAGCAACCGAAACCAGCACGCCGTTCTGACGGCCGGACATGTCGCCGGACTTCATCACGTCGTAACGGTCGAAGATCGAGGTCAGGATGCCTGCACCGGAGGTCAGGGTCAGGAACTCGTTACGGAAACCGATCAAGCCACGAGCCGGGATGTTGTACTCAAGGCGCACACGGCCCTTGCCATCCGGAACCATGTTGGTCAGGTCGCCTTTACGGATACCGATCTGTTCCATGATCGCGCCCTGGGATTCTTCCGGCAGGTCGATGGTCACGTTTTCGTACGGTTCGTGTTTCACGCCGTCAACCATACGGATGATCACTTCCGGACGACCAACACCCATTTCGAAGCCTTCGCGACGCATGGTTTCGATCAGTACCGAGAGGTGCAGCTCACCACGGCCGGAGACTTTGAACTTGTCGGCGGTGTCGCCTTCTTCAACGCGCAGAGCAACGTTGAACAGCAGTTCTTTGTCCAGACGTTCCTTGATGTTACGGCTGGTGACGAACTTGCCTTCTTTACCACAGAAAGGCGAGTCGTTTACCTGGAAGGTCATGGAAACGGTTGGTTCGTCAACGGTCAACGGCTTCATCGCTTCAACATTCAGTGGGTCGCACAGAGTGTCGGAGATGAACAGCTGGTCGAAGCCGCTGATGCAGACGATGTCGCCTGCAGCTGCTTCGTCAACGTCGATACGGTGCAGACCGTGGTGACCCATCAGCTTGAGGATACGACCGTTACGGCGCTTGCCGTCAACGTCGATGGCCACAACTTGAGTGTTCGGCTTGACGCGACCACGAGCGATACGGCCAACGCCGATAACACCCAGGAAGCTGTTGTAGTCCAGTGCCGAGATTTGCATCTGGAACGGACCGTCACGGTCGACTTTTGGAGCTGGAACGTGGTCGACAATCGCCTGGTACAGCGGGGTCATGTCTTCCGCCATGGCGGTGTGTTCCAGACCGGCAATACCGTTCAGGGCCGAGGCGTAAACGACTTGGAAGTCGAGTTGCTCTTCGGTAGCACCCAGGTTGTCGAACAGGTCGAAGATCTGGTCCAAAACCCAGTCCGGACGCGCGCCTGGACGGTCAACCTTGTTGATCACCACGATTGGACGCAGGCCGGCTTCGAAAGCCTTCTTGGTCACGAAACGGGTTTGCGGCATAGGGCCGTCTTGAGCGTCAACCAGCAGCAGAACGGAGTCAACCATCGACATTACACGTTCAACTTCGCCGCCGAAGTCGGCGTGGCCCGGGGTGTCCACGATGTTGATGTGGTAGCCGTTCCAGTTGATGGCGGTGTTTTTCGCCAGAATGGTAATACCGCGCTCTTTCTCCTGGTCGTTGGAGTCCATCACGCGTTCGTCGTTGAGCTCGCCGCGTTCCAGGGTGCCGGATTGACGCAAGAGTTTGTCTACCAGGGTGGTTTTACCATGGTCAACGTGAGCAATGATGGCGATGTTGCGTAGATTTTCGATCACTTGTGTATCTCGATCAGAGGATTCGGTGTGCTGACAAGTCTTGGCAGCTATTTACAGTAGAGTCCGGCAAAGCCGTTACAGCTTGACGGCGGCGTCGGGGGGCCGGTGACGCAGGCCACAGGCATACAGCCCCGGGCTCTTAGCTCGGTCGATAAACGCGCACATTGGCATGCCCCTCACTGAGCAAATGGTGGGCATGCAGGCGACTCATCACGCCTTTGTCGCAATACAACAGGTACTGGCGAGTAGGGTCCAGTTCCTTGAAACGAGCGTTCAATGCATAAAACGGCATCGCTTGTACCTCGATGCCAGGCAGCACCAGCGGCTCGTCGTCCTGAGCATCCGGATGACGGATGTCGATCACGATCTGACCGGCCAGCGCTTCACTGACTTCTTCGACCTGCAAATCCTGGCCCAATTCATCGATAACCCGATCGATTGGCACCAGTTTGGCGTTCTCGAGCGCACGCTCAAGCACCGCCATATCGAACTGCTGTTCTTCGTACTCCACGCGATTGCGCTTGGCGTGGGTCTTGGGGTTGACCGAAATCACCCCGCAATACTCCGGCATGTGCTTGGCGAAATCGGCAGTGCCGATCTCGTTCGCCAGATCAATGATGTCCTGCTTGTGACTGGCGATCAGCGGGCGTAGCACCAGCTTCTCGGTCACACAGTCGATCACCGACAGATTCGGCAGCGTCTGGCTGGAAACCTGGGAGATCGCCTCACCGGTCACCAGCGCGTCGATTTCCAGCCGATCGGCAATCCTGGACGCAGCGCGCAACATCATACGCTTCAATACTACGCCCATATGACTGTTATCGACTTTACCGAGAATTTCTCCGAGCACTTCCTCGAACGGCACGCTGACAAATAGCACGCGTTGGGAGCTGCCGTACTTTTTCCAGATAAAGTGCGCGACTTCCATCACGCCCAGCTCGTGGGCACGACCGCCAAGATTGAAGAAGCAGAAATGGCTCATCAGCCCGCGGCGCATGATCTGGTAAGCCGCCACCGTCGAATCGAAACCGCCGGACATCAATACCAGGGTCTGTTCGAGGGCGCCCAGCGGATAGCCGCCGATGCTGTTGTGCTGGCTGTGAATCACAAACAACCGTTGGTCGCGAATTTCCATCCGCACTTCAATTTCTGGCTCTTTCAGGGAAATTCCGGCGGCGCCGCACTGACGACGCAGCTGGCTACCGACGTATTTCTCGACTTCCATCGAGGTAAATTCGTGCTTGCCGGCGCGCTTGCAGCGCACTGAAAAGATCTTGCCCGGCAAGGCATCACCGAAGTGCTGCTTGCACTTGGCGACGATGTCATCGAAGTCGCCCAATGGGTACTCATCGACCTGCAGGAAATGCGCGATGCCCGGCATGCAGCTCAGGCGATCCATCATGTCCTTCAAGGCTTTCGGCTCGCTGACACGGGTTTCCATGACGAGGTTGTCCCACACACCGCTCACCACCACAGCCGGGTCCAGATCGCGGAGCACGGCACGGATGTTTTTGGCCAACTGGCGGATGAAACGCATCCGTACCGGGCGGCTCTTGATGATGATTTCGGGAAAGACTTTTACGATTAATTTCATGAAAACAGCGCGCGAAGGGCCAGCCGAAAAAGGGGGGCGCGGATTATAGCGGAAATTGCTCAAGGTTTAACCAGTTAATATGCAGATGGCCCTGCACGCACTAAAACGGGGCATTCGAGGTTTTAAGCGCAACATTGCAGTGCGCTATTTTCTCGATTTTCCCGTTCTGCACGTTTATATGCGTGAGTTTGGGGCAGAAAACCCAAGTCGGGGCACTGGCATGCAATTTGCTCCCTTGTGAGGCAGGTTGCCATGGCAGAGTATTCGCGCCGGCATCACCCACATTCTAAGGGCACTCCACTACTAGCCCGAAGCCACCCCGGAGGACACTATGTCGAAGTCGGTTCAACTCATCAAAGATCATGACGTCAAATGGATTGATCTGCGCTTCACTGACACCAAAGGCACTCAGCACCACGTGACCATGCCGGCTCGCGATGCGCTGGATGAAGCCTTCTTCGAAGAAGGCAAAATGTTTGACGGCTCCTCCATCGCCGGCTGGAAAGGCATCGAAGCCTCCGACATGATCCTGATGCCGGACGACTCTACCGCCGTTCTCGACCCGTTCACCGAAGAGCCGACCCTGATCCTGGTTTGCGACGTGATCGAACCTTCGACCATGCAAGGCTATGACCGTGACCCACGCGCCATTGCCAAGCGCGCCGAGGAATACCTGAAGTCCACCGGTATCGGCGACACCGTTTTCGTCGGTCCGGAGCCTGAGTTCTTCATCTTCGACGAAGTGAAGTTCAAGTCCGACATCTCCGGCTCCATGTTCAAAATCTACTCCGAACAAGGTTCGTGGATGTCCGACCAGGACGTGGAAGGCGGCAACAAAGGCCACCGTCCAGGCGTCAAAGGCGGCTACTTCCCTGTTCCGCCGTTCGACCACGACCACGAAATCCGTACCTCCATGTGCAACGCCATGGAAGAAATGGGCCTGGTCATCGAAGTTCACCACCACGAAGTGGCGACTGCCGGTCAGAACGAAATCGGTGTGAAGTTCAACACCCTGGTTGCCAAGGCTGACGAAGTTCAGACCCTGAAGTACTGCGTACATAACGTTGCCGACGCTTATGGCCGCACCGCGACCTTCATGCCTAAGCCTCTGTACGGCGACAACGGTTCGGGTATGCACGTTCACCTGTCCATCGCCAAAGATGGCAAGAACACCTTCGCAGGCGAAGGCTATGCCGGCCTGTCCGATACCGCCCTGTTCTTCATCGGCGGCATCATCAAGCACGGTAAGGCACTGAACGGCTTCACCAACCCGTCGACCAACTCCTACAAGCGTCTGGTCCCAGGTTTCGAAGCTCCGGTAATGCTGGCCTACTCGGCTCGCAACCGTTCCGCTTCGATCCGTATTCCTTACGTGTCCAGCCCTCGCGCTCGCCGTATCGAAGCTCGCTTCCCGGATCCAGCAGCCAACCCGTACCTGGCCTTCGCTGCTCTGGTAATGGCCGGCCTGGATGGTATCCAGAACAAGATCCACCCAGGCGACGCCGCCGACAAAAACCTGTATGACCTGCCGCCTGAAGAGGCCAAAGAGATCCCACAAGTTTGCGGCAGCCTGAAAGAAGCCCTGGAAGAGCTGGACAAAGGTCGTGCGTTCCTGACCAAAGGCGGCGTTTTCAGCGACGACTTCATCGACGCTTACATCGCTCTGAAAAGCGAAGAAGAAATCAAAGTACGTACCTTCGTACACCCACTGGAATACGAGCTGTACTACAGCTGCTAATCCCGTGACGCCGGTACACGCGGCGTAACAAAAGAGGCCTCCTTCGGGAGGTCTTTTTTTATCTTTAAAAACAATGAGTTAGATACAGATTACAAAGCCCGTCACCGTCAAACCGAGCAACTTACTCACTCATGACTCGCCTCAAGCGCGCAAACCTTTACGATCCGCCGCATTAACTCTTCCCCCTCCCTGGCGGATTTCGCGATGAACCTCCCCCGTAAAATACTTTTCTCGCTGACGCTTATGCTCAGCGTGCTGCCCTGCGCCCAGGCTGCTGGCAGCCTCTCAACCACTCGTTTTCAGGGGACAGGCTGGAGCGTAGAGCAACCTGATCAGTCCATCCCCTTATTCAGCGCCCGTCTGAATGGAGAAGCGAGTCATGGCGATAAAACCAGTGCTGCCATACTGCAAGTCTCCTGCTATCGCTCCCCCCTGCGCCCCGTCATCTCGCTACTCACATCAACGGATCAACTGGGATTCAACCCTGGCGCCTTTGAAGGCCCCGCCGCCGAATCCACAGGCCCCCTGAGCCTCACAAGCGGCACACTTGCACCCCGCGACTATTCAGTAAACGGTGTTTACTCGGCGGAATTCGCGCAAAGAGGCGATCTGGTTTTTGTATTGAATATGCCAGCCAATCGCCAAGAGCTGCATTACTGGACCACCGAGGCCGCTCGGGGCCAACCGGTAAAAATGACGCTACCTTCAGCCATAAAAGAGGGCCTGCCACTGACCGCCAGGTTTATTCTGCCGCAAGACGACAGCGGACTGCGCGAGGTGATCGGGCCTTGCATGAAGGCATCCAGATCGGCAGATCGGCGCTGACTTCAACATCGGGATGCAAGCAATCTGTGCCAAGCCAGTACCCGTCGCCTATGCTCCCACCCAACGCTTTAGTTTCTGGTCGATTTTATGGGTCGTGGTTTTCTATTTATTTTTCTGTTGATCGCCCTGCCCGCCGCAGCGCAGATCTATAAGTACACCGACGCAGCTGGCAACACCGCTTACAGCAATCAACCGCCCGATGGCGCCAAGGCCCAGCCTGTGGAGTTGCCGCCTCTCAATAGCGTCCAACGCCAGCCACCGAGCAAACCTGCGCCACCTGTCGAAGCCGGCAGCCGTGAACAGCCGCGCAGCGCCTACGAGGTGCTGGAGCTGACCGGCCTGCCCAGCGAAGAAGCTCTGCGCGCCAACAATGGCACCTTCACGGTGGACGTTCTGCTGCAACCGCGTCTGCAAGGCGGGCATCGCCTGCGCCTGCTGCTGGACGGCCAGCCCTATGGTCAGCCGAGCAATGTCCCACGCCTGCAGCTGGTAGATATCGATCGCGGCGAACACAGCCTGGCGGTGCAAGTGCTGGATGGAGACAGCGTGGTGCAACAAAGTCCGACCGCCACCTTTACTGTGCAACGGGTGCATACGCCTTGAAGCCTTCATGAAACGGATGCCCATGCGCGCTCTATTGCTGTGCCTGTCGCTGATTGCCCTGCCAGCTGCCGCCGAGGTCTACACCTACGTCGACACCCAAGGAAACAGGGTCTTCACCGACCAACCACAGCCAGGCAACGCCAAACGCGTTCAATTGACGCCGGGCAATCGCATGTCCACTCCCCCCAGCGGAGCCGCCCCGGCGCCGACAGCCAAAAAAGCCCAGGACAAACCGCTCTTCCACTATCAGATGCTGCGCGTTCTGGTACCCGATCCGGACGCTACTATTCGCAACATCCAAGGTGAGTTGATTGTCAGTGTCACCAGTGAGCCCGGCCTGCAACGCGGTCATCGCTATCGCTTGTTGCTGGACGGCCAACCTACCGCCGATCCAGGCCCCAGCCCGGTATTCGCCCTGAGCAACATCGACCGAGGCACTCATCACCTGGCGGTGGAGATTCTCGATGAACAAGGGCGGATGGTCGAACGCACACCCAATCAGCCCTTCCATATGCTGCGCATCTCCCTTGCCCAGAAGCGCCAGGTCAAACCTTGCACGCTTGCTGATTACGGCCAGCGGCCGGAATGTCCTTTGGCAGACAAACCCAAAGAAGAGAAAAGCTTCTTTTCATTCTTTTAAACGCCGTTCAGGTTTGCGCACTATATTGGTGCAATGAGTTGCACCCTACCCACTAATCAACCCATTTTGGTTCGAAAATACCCGGCGAAGCTGGCAGAACGCCACGCAATCGAGCTTTAAACGCCTGTTTCAAGGGTTTAACGCTTCTTTTCGGAGCCTTGGTTTGGTTTTTGCATTTTCCTCGCATCAGCGCTTTATTCGCGCGCGCAATCCGGGACCGGCCCTGAATTGCTCTGCTCCAAAAGAGGTCCTAATGACCATCAGCGACGCACTGCACCGTTTGCTACTCGACAACCTGACCACTGCAACCATTCTGCTCAACGCCGACCTGCGCCTTGAGTACATGAACCCGGCAGCGGAAATGCTGCTGGCCATCAGCGGCCAGCGCAGTCATGGGCAATTCATCAGCGAGCTGTTCACCGAATCAGCCGAAGCCCTGAGTTCCTTGCGCCAGGCCGTTGAGCAGGCGCATCCGTTCACCAAGCGTGAAGCAATGCTCACCGCCCTGACCGGCCAGACCCTGACTGTCGATTACGCCGTAACGCCAATCCTCAGCAATGGCGCCACCCTGCTGCTGCTGGAAGTCCACCCCCGTGACCGCTTGCTAAGGATCACCAAGGAAGAGGCCCAGCTGTCCAAACAGGAAACCAGCAAGATGCTGGTGCGCGGCCTGGCCCATGAGATCAAGAACCCTCTGGGCGGGATTCGCGGCGCCGCGCAGTTGCTGGCCCGCGAGCTGCCAGAAGACAGCCTCAGGGACTACACAAACGTCATCATTGAAGAGGCCGATCGCCTGCGTAACCTGGTGGATCGCATGCTCGGCTCGAACAAACTGCCGTCACTTGCAATGACCAATATCCACGAAGTGCTCGAGCGTGTGGGCAGCCTGGTAGAAGCCGAAAGCCAGGGTTGCATCACCTTGGTGCGCGACTACGACCCGAGCATTCCCGACGTACTGATTGACCGCGAACAGATGATTCAGGCCGTGCTCAACATCGTGCGCAACGCCATGCAGGCCATCAGCAGCCAGAACGAACTGCGCCTGGGCCGAATCAGCCTGCGCACCCGTGCGATGCGCCAGTTCACCATCGGTCATGTACGCCATCGGCTGGTGACCAAGATCGAAATCATCGACAACGGCCCAGGCATCCCCGCCGAATTGCAAGAAACCATCTTCTTTCCAATGGTCAGCGGCCGCCCGGACGGTACCGGGCTGGGCCTGGCCATTACTCAGAACATCATCAGCCAGCACCAGGGCCTGATCGAATGTGACAGCCATCCTGGCCACACCACGTTCTCGATCTTTCTGCCACTGGAACAAGGAGCCCAATCGACATGAGCCGTAGTGAAACCGTGTGGATCGTCGATGACGACCGTTCTATCCGTTGGGTTCTGGAAAAGGCCTTGCAGCAAGAAGGCATGACCACGCAAAGCTTCGACAGCGCCGATGGCGTGATGAGCCGCCTGGCTCGCCAGCAACCGGACGTGATCATCTCCGACATCCGCATGCCGGGCGCCAGTGGCCTGGACCTGTTGGCGCGGATTCGTGAACAGCACCCGCGGTTGCCTGTGATTATCATGACCGCTCACTCCGACCTGGACAGCGCTGTCGCGTCCTATCAGGGTGGCGCTTTCGAGTACCTGCCCAAGCCGTTCGATGTCGACGAAGCCGTCTCCCTGGTCAAACGCGCCAACCAGCACGCCCAGGAACAGCAAGGTCTGGAAGTGGTGCCGACCCTGACCCGCACCCCGGAAATCATCGGCGAAGCGCCGGCGATGCAGGAAGTGTTTCGGGCGATCGGTCGTCTCAGCCACTCCAACATCACCGTACTGATCAACGGCGAATCCGGTACCGGTAAAGAGCTGGTGGCCCACGCCCTGCACCGTCATAGCCCTCGGGCGGCATCGCCGTTCATTGCCTTGAACATGGCAGCGATCCCCAAGGACTTGATGGAGTCCGAACTGTTCGGCCACGAGAAAGGGGCGTTCACTGGTGCAGCCAACCTGCGTCGCGGGCGCTTCGAACAAGCAGATGGCGGGACGCTGTTTCTCGATGAAATCGGCGACATGCCGGCCGACACCCAGACGCGTCTGTTGCGGGTACTGGCCGATGGCGAGTTCTACCGGGTCGGTGGTCACACGCCAGTCAAGGTTGATGTGCGGATCATCGCCGCGACTCACCAAAATCTGGAAACCCTGGTTCACGCCGGGAAATTCCGTGAGGACTTGTTCCACCGCCTCAATGTGATCCGCATCCACATCCCTCGGATGTCGGATCGCCGCGAAGACATTCCGACCTTGGCCAAGCACTTCCTCGCCCGCGCTGCGCAAGAACTGGCGGTCGAGCCAAAACTGCTGAAAACCGAAACCGAGGAATACCTGAAAAACCTGCCGTGGCCCGGCAACGTGCGCCAACTGGAGAACACCTGCCGCTGGATCACGGTGATGGCTTCGGGTCGCGAAGTGCATATCAGCGACCTGCCGCCGGAGCTGTTGAACCTGCCGCAAGATTCTGCACCGGTGACCAACTGGGAGCAGGCGTTACGCCAATGGGCCGATCAGGCGCTGGCACGCGGCCAATCAAGCCTGCTCGACAGCGCCGTGCCGAGCTTCGAGCGGATCATGATCGAAACAGCCCTCAAACACACCGCCGGCCGCCGCCGCGACGCCGCCGTATTGCTGGGTTGGGGCCGTAACACCCTGACCCGCAAGATCAAGGAGCTGGGGATGAAGGTCGATGGCGCAGATGATGACGAGGGGGATGAGGGCTAAAGCAACCCGATCGTTCCCACTCCTACGTGGGAACGATCATCGCGAGCTTTCGTGCACCGCAATGGTGTGACGTGCACTGCCTCAATGCATCGCGAGCTGCGATCAAAACCTCAAAAACTTGGTTTTTCTTCCCGAAAATAAAATCCCCTAAAACGCAAAAGCCCCGAAATACGGGGCTTTCAGCGGTATTAAAAGAGTTTTCAATTCGATTTACCCAAAACTGGCACGCCCCCTGCAATAACCTAATCACAACCCAGTTTCGGGGACCTTGGTACAGGCAGGCCGGGGATTCCCCTCTTTTACACCGGGGCTCATCACGCAGACAGCGACGAGCTCCATCCCGTTTTGGGGTCCTTGGTACAGGCAGGCCGGGGATTCCCTCTTTACACCGGGGCTCACGACGCACACAGCGACGAGCCCCATCCCGTTTTGGGAACCTTGGTACAGGCAGGCCGGGGATTCCCTCTTTTATTGCTCCCGGAGATGGATCTCCAGCCGCCAGCGGTTGTCGACCTCAGCGCCAGCCCACTCGCCATGTAATGGCCGAGCCGCCACCAGCGTCAGCAACAAGCCCCCATCACTCAAACGCACCCGCCAGTTCACGTCTTTGTCGTTGACCTTCAACTGACCTTTCTGCGCCTTGCCCGTCGCATCGAACAACAGCGCGACGGTCCCGTCGATAGGCTCACCGTGGATCTTCGGCTCATTATTGAACCACACCACCAAACCGTCAGAGGCAACCTCCACCTGCTGCAGCTCAGTAGGCTCAGGTGCCGTCAGGCGACCGATCATCAGCCCCACCATCACACCAAAAATGGCCATCGCGCCGAGCACCTTTGGGAATAGCTTCGGCCGTGGGTCTTCTTCCGGCGTAGAATGCAGTCCATCTTTACCTTCGGAGCCGTGCATGTTTCACGTCATCCTTTTTCAACCAGAAATTCCGCCGAATACCGGCAACGTTATCAGGCTGTGCGCCAACAGTGGCTGCCACCTGCATTTGATCGAACCGCTGGGCTTCGAGATGGACGATAAACGCCTGCGCCGGGCCGGTCTCGATTACCACGAGTATGCCACCCTGCAGCGCCATGCCGACCTGGCCAGCTGTCTGGAAAGCCTTGGTCACCCACGCCTGTTCGCCTTTACCACCAAGGGCTCGCGGCCGTTCCACGACGCCAGCTTCGCCGAGGGTGATGCTTTTCTCTTTGGCCCGGAAAGCCGCGGTCTGCCCGCCGAGGTTCTGGACGCCCTACCGGCCGAACAACGCCTGCGCCTGCCGATGCGCGAAGGCTGCCGCAGCCTGAACCTGTCGAACACGGTCGCCGTGGCGGTTTACGAAGGCTGGCGGCAACTGGGATTCAAGTAACACCACATAACAAATGTGGGAGCGGGCTTGCTCGCGAAGGGGCCATCAGCTTCAACATTAATGTTGACTGACACACCGCTTTCGCGAGCAAGCCCGCTCCCACATTGGACTTGCTTAGACGCTCAGGAGCGTTTATTGCACGGTCGGCGTTTCGCCAGCTGCCTGCATGCGTTGCAGTTCTTGCGCATACAGTGCGTCGAAGTTCACCGGAGCCAGCATCAGGGCCGGGAACGAACCACGAGTCACCAGGCTGTCCAGGGTTTCGCGAGCGTACGGGAACAGGATGTTCGGGCAGAACGCACCCAGGGTGTGGCTCATCGAAGCGTCGTCCAGGTTCTTGATCAGGAAGATCCCGGCCTGTTGCACTTCAGCGATGAACGCGACTTCTTCACCGTTCTTCACGGTAACCGACAGGGTCAGCACAACTTCGTGGAAGTCACCTTCCAGAGCCTTCTGACGGGTGTTCAGATCCAGACCGACGCTCGGTTCCCACTGCTGGCGGAAGATCGCCGGACTTTTCGGGGCTTCGAAAGACAGGTCACGCACGTAGATGCGCTGCAGGGAGAATTGCGGAGCAGTTTCGTCTTCGCTGGCAGCAGCAGTGTTCTGTTCATCAGTCATTGCAGATCCTTCTCACTTTTAGGGTCTTGTAGGGTTTTGGATTCAAGCCTCGAGCAGCGCGTCCAGCTTACCGGCGCGCTCCAGGGCGTGCAGCTCATCACAACCGCCGACATGGGTGCTACCGATCCAGATTTGCGGTACGGAAGTCCGGCCGGCCTTCTGGGACATTTCAGCGCGCACCTGCGGCTTGCCATCGACTTTGATCTCTTCGAAGGCTACGCCTTTGCTCTCGAGCAGATACTTGGCACGCGAGCAATAAGGGCAGTAATCGCTGGAATAGACGATGACGTTTTTCATGTCACTTCACCAGCGGCAGGTTGTCGGCTTTCCAGCTGGAAACACCACCAGACAGCTTGGCCGCAGTGAAACCGGACTTCAGCAGTTCGCGGGCATGAGTACCGGAATGCTGGCCTTGGGCGTCGACCAGGATGATGGTCTTGGCCTTGTGCTTTTCCAGCTCGCCAACGCGGGCGGTCAATTTGTCTTGAGGAATGTTCAGCGCACCGACGATATGCCCGGCAGCGAAATCCTTGGTCGGGCGGATGTCAATCACTACGCCCTGGTCGTTGTTGACCAATGCGGTCAGCTCACGGGTACTGAGGCTGCGACCGCCGCCTTTCATCTCATGGGCGATCAGCAGTGCCAGCAGAACGGCGAAGATACCGACGAGCAGATAGTGGGTAGTGGCGAATGCAATCAGGTGATCAACCATCGAAGGAGGTTCCAGGGCGTTAAAATGTCGGCCAGTATACACAGCCGCCTTGGCCGACCACACCCCGCCCGGCGGTGACGCGGTCGGAACTTAGCTTTAAACTGCCACTCCCTTTTCCATCGACTTCTTTTAATCCAGCCACGAGTGGAATCTATGACTACCACGCCTAAACCTTTGGTCCTGATGATTCTGGATGGCTTCGGTTACAGTGAAAGCCAAGAACACAACGCCGTCTATTCGGCCAAGAAGCCAGTCCTTGACCGTCTGTGCGCCACTGTCCCGAACGGTTTGATCTCGGGTTCAGGCATGGACGTTGGCTTGCCAGACGGGCAAATGGGCAACTCAGAAGTCGGCCACATGAACCTCGGCGCCGGCCGCGTGGTGTACCAGGACTTCACCCGGGTGACCAAATCTATCCGCGACGGCGAGTTTTTCGAGAACCCGACCCTCTGCGCGGCCGTGGATAAAGCCGTTGCCGCTGGCAAAGCGGTGCATATCCTCGGTTTGCTGTCCGACGGCGGCGTGCACAGCCATCAGGACCACTTGGTGGCCATGGCCGAACTGGCATTCAAACGCGGCGCCGAAAAAATCTACCTGCACGCCTTCCTCGATGGCCGTGACACGCCGCCGAGAAGCGCCCAGTCGTCGATTGAACTACTGGACGCGACCTTCGCCGCCCTCGGCAAAGGCCGGATAGCCAGCATCGTTGGTCGTTATTTCGCCATGGACCGTGACAACCGCTGGGATCGCGTATCCCAGGCCTACAACCTGATCGTCGACGGCAACGGCGAATTCAATGCCGCCACTGCTCAGGAAGGCCTGCAAGCGGCGTACGAACGCAGCGAGAACGACGAATTCGTCAAAGCCACGACCATCGGCGAGCCGGTCAAGGTCGAAGACGGTGATGCCATCGTGTTCATGAACTTCCGCGCCGACCGCGCCCGCGAGCTGACCCGAGTGTTCGTTGAAGACGACTTCAAGGACTTCGAGCGCGCCCGCCAGCCGAAACTGGCTGCTTTCGTCATGCTGACCCAATACGCGGCCAGCATTGCGGCACCGTCGGCGTTCGCGCCAGGCAGCCTGGAAAACGTGCTCGGCGATTACCTGGCGAAAAACGGCAAAACCCAGCTGCGCATTGCCGAGACCGAAAAGTACGCCCACGTGACTTTCTTCTTCTCCGGCGGTCGTGAAGAACCCTTCCCGGGCGAAGAGCGCATCCTGATCCCATCGCCGCAAGTCGCCACTTATGACCTGCAGCCAGAAATGAGCGCACCGGAGGTCACCGACAAAATCGTCGACGCCATCGAAAACCAGCGTTACGACGTCATCATCGTCAACTACGCCAACGGCGACATGGTTGGCCACAGTGGCGTATTCGACGCGGCAGTGAAGGCCGTTGAATGTCTGGACCTGTGCGTTGGCCGGATTGTCGATGCGCTGGAAAAAGTTGGCGGCGAAGCACTGATCACCGCTGACCACGGTAACGTCGAGCAAATGTCGGACGAGTCCACCGGTCAGGCCCATACCGCCCATACCACCGAGCCAGTACCGTTCATTTATGTCGGCAAACGCGACTTCAAGGTCCGCGAAGGCGGTGTATTGGCCGACGTGGCGCCGACCATGCTCAAACTGCTGGACCTCAAGCAACCTGAAGAAATGACTGGCACTTCGATATTGGTCTGATAGTAAAACGACTCAATAAAGGGCCATAAATGGCTTTTTATGACGAACGCCTCAAAGCAGTAGCTTTGAGGCGTTTTTTTTGCGGTCCGCGGCGGGCATACTAGGCTTGTCCCTTTCCCTGGTGTCGCCCGCCTCTATGCTTCGCGCCCTGATAGCCCTTGCTCTTGTCTGCCTGCTCCAACCGGCCTTTGCCGATGAGCGCGCGCAAACCCAACAACAGTTGGACGCCACGCGTCAGGATATTGCCGAGCTGAAAAAGCTCCTGGGCAAGCTGCAGGAAGAAAAATCCGGCGTGCAGAAAGACCTGCGCGGTACCGAAACCGAGATGGGCAAGCTGGAGAAGCAGGTCGAGGCTCTGCAAAAAGAGCTGAAAAAAAGCGAAACCGAGCTGCAGCGACTCGATGAAGAGAAAAAAAAACTCCAGAGCGCGCGCATTGAACAACAACGACTGATCGCCATCCAGGCCCGAGCGGCCTACCAGAACGGCCGTCAGGAATACTTGAAGCTGTTGCTGAACCAGCAAAATCCGGAAAAATTCGCCCGGACCCTGACCTATTACGACTACCTGAGCCAGGCACGCCTGGAGCAGCTGAAAAACTTCAATGAAACCCTGCGCCAACTGGCCAACGTCGAACAGGACATCGCCCTGCAGCAAGCCCAGCTATTGGTGCAGAAGAGCAGCCTCGACAGCCAGCGCGACGAACTCGATAAAGTCCGCAAAGAGCGCCAATTGGCGCTGGCCAAGCTCAGCGACGACGTCAAGGCCCGCGACCAGAAGCTGCAAGCCCGCGAGCAGGACCAGGCCGACCTGTCGAAAGTCCTGAAAACCATCGAAGAAACCCTGGCCCGTCAGGCCCGTGAGGCAGAAGAAGCGCGCCAGAAAGCGCTGATCGCCCAGCAGGAAGCCGAAAAAAAGCGCTTGCTTGAGGCCCAGGCAGCCGCCAACGACGATAGCCCGCGCAAACCGGCTAAAGCAGCGCCCGGCCCCTTGGTTTCAAGTGCCGGAGCTTCCTACGGTGGCCCTTTTGCATCAGCGCGCGGCAAACTTCCATGGCCAGTTGATGGTCGACTGCTTGCGCGCTTTGGCGAAACCCGTGGTGATGATGCCCGTACCAAATGGGATGGGGTGATGATCAGCGCCGCCGCTGGCAGCCAGGTGCATGCCGTACACGGCGGTCGTGTGGTATTTGCCGACTGGTTGCGAGGGGCCGGATTGCTGGTCATTCTCGACCATGGCAACGGTTATTTGAGCCTGTACGGGCATAACCAGACATTACTTAAAGAAGCTGGCGACATTGTCAAAGCCGGTGAATCCATCTCCACTGTCGGTAACAGTGGCGGTCAGGACACACCAGCGTTGTACTTCGCTATTCGTCAGCAGGGTCGCCCGAGCGATCCGGCACAATGGTGCCGCGCGCAAGGATAGGCGCTGATTCACCTAATTTAGGAGTTCGTTCGACATGCTGCATTTGTCTCGCCTTACCTCGCTGGCCCTGACGATCGCCATAGTGATCGGTGCGCCCCACGCGTTTGCCGCCCAAGCCACTCCTGCGCCAACAGCAGCCACCACCAAGGCGCCATTGCCGCTCGATGAACTGCGCACCTTTGCCGAGGTCATGGACCGGATCAAGGCAGCGTATGTCGAACCTGTAGACGACAAGACCCTGCTGGAAAATGCCATCAAGGGCATGCTCAGCAACCTCGACCCGCACTCGGCCTACCTCGGCCCGGAAGACTTCGCTGAGTTGCAGGAAAGCACCAGTGGCGAATTCGGTGGCCTGGGCATCGAAGTCGGCGCCGAAGACGGCTTCATCAAGGTCGTCTCGCCGATTGACGATACCCCTGCCTCCAAAGCAGGCATTCAGGCCGGCGACTTTATCGTCAAGATCAATGGCCAGCCGACTCGCGGCCAGAGCATGACGGAAGCAGTCGACAAGATGCGGGGCAAGATCGGCGAAAAAATCACCCTGACCCTGGTTCGCGACGGCGGCGCGCCATTCGATGTGACGCTGGCCCGCGCCACGATCCAGGTCAAGAGCGTGAAGAGCCAGTTGCTCGAGTCCGGCTACGGTTATCTGCGCATCACCCAGTTCCAGGTCAAGACCGGCGAAGAAGTTTCCAAGGCGCTGGCCAAGCTGCGCAAGGACAACGGCAAGAAGCTCAACGGTATCGTCCTCGATCTGCGCAACAACCCGGGTGGCGTGTTGCAAGCGGCGGTTGAAGTGGTCGACCACTTCATCACCAAGGGCCTGATCGTCTATACCAAGGGCCGCATCGCCAACTCCGAACTGCGCTTCTCCGCAACTGGCAAAGACGAAAGCGAAGCCGTTCCAATGGTGGTGTTGATCAACGGCGGCAGCGCCTCGGCGTCAGAAATTGTCGCAGGCGCCCTGCAGGATCAGAAACGCGCTGTCGTAATGGGCACTACCAGCTTCGGCAAGGGCTCGGTGCAAACCGTGCTGCCGTTGAACAACGATCGCGCGCTGAAGATCACTACTGCGCTGTACTACACCCCGAACGGTCGCTCGATCCAGGCTCAAGGCATCGTGCCCGATATTGAAGTGCGCAAGGCCAAGATCACCAACGAGCAGGACGGTGAATACTTCAAGGAAGCGGATCTGCAAGGTCACCTGGGCAATGGCAACGGCGGCGCCGACAAGCCAACCAAATCGACCAAATCGACCGGCAAGGCCAAGCCAATGCCACAGGACGATGACTATCAGTTGGCCCAGGCCCTGAGCCTGCTCAAAGGCCTGAGCATTACTCGCAGCAACTGAGATGCGCTTTGGGCTCATTCTCAGTCTGCTGAGCTGTCTGGCGGGTGCTGCTCATGCGGCAACCGCCGAGACGGAAGCAACTCCACACAAGGCTTACCTGAGCCTGATCATCGATGACCTCGGGCAAAACCTGCCACGCGACCGCCGCGTGCTGGCGCTGCCCGGGCCGGTGACCACGGCGATCATGCCTGACACTCCCCACGCTACCGAATTTGCCCGCGAAGCCCACCGCGCCGGCAAGATCGTCATCCTGCACATGCCCATGGACCCGGCCACCGGTCCGTTCGCCTGGCATCCCGAGCTTCCCATAGAAGAACTTGAGAAACGCCTGAATGCGGCGTTCAAAGCCGTGCCTTACACCAGTGGCATCAACAATCACATGGGCAGCCGCATGACTGCTGAACCCCAGGCCATGGCCTGGCTGATGGCCGACCTGCAGCGCCGACACAAATTCTTCGTCGACAGCCGCACCAGCGCCAAAACCGTGGCCGCCGCCGAGGCGCAGAAAATTGGACTGGCGAGTGTTTCGCGGGATGTGTTTCTGGATGACGAGCGTGCTGAGGCAGCGATCTTCACTCAGCTACAGACCGCTATCAACCTGGCTCGCAAGCAGGGCTCGGCGGTAATGATTGGTCACCCCTACCCGCAAACCCTCGCCGTGCTCGAACGAGAGCTGCCCAAGCTCAAGGCCCAAGGCATCGACTGGATAAATATAAAGTTGATGATCAGCGTGCGCGGCAATCGCGCGACAGCAGCCCACGGCACAGATGGAAACTACCGCACCCCCCGAGACCAGTAGCTGAGCCTCGATTAATGCGTCCGCTCGGACACCGTCCGAGCGCACCCGTGCCTTCCTCTCCTTCAGCCAAGACGCAATAACTATCTACACCTCAAGGCACTCAGGCGTGTGCCAGGATAGGGCTCGCTCTGAATTTCATCACCAAGGAATGGCCATGAATTACATAAAAACGCTAGCTCTTTGCTGCCTGTTTATCGCCAGTACTTGCCTGCATGCGCGGGATCTGGGAGAAGGCGCCGTCAACGGATCGACCTCAAAAGCCCTGCAAAACAGCGATAAGCGCTATTCACTCTGGAGCGGTATCGGACGCCTGACGTTCAGTTCCGGCGCTTCATGCACCGCCTCCCTGCTCGACACCCGAAACAGCCAAGGCAACGCTGTGGGGCCTGCGTATCTGATCACCAGCGGTCATTGCGTGCTCTACGAATACGGTACCGCACGCACTAACGTGCCCATCGTTGCAAACATCACCTTCAACTATTTCTATGACGAGCCTGAGCGGCAGATCACCTACCCAGTACGCACCGCCCTTTGGAGCAGCACCGTCGGCACCGATCTCGCAATAATCAAGGTTGAAAGATCACTGGCAAGCCTCATCAATGCAGGTGTCAAACCACTCCAACTTGCCGCCCACCAGAATGACGAGAGTCGTGACGTGCTCAACATTGGAGCTCCCCCAGGGTTCAACGAACAAGGCCTGCGCATGAGCGCTTGCTCGGAACAATCGGCCGGTAGCTTTATTGGACATCCGGGTGTGTTTGCCCTGGCAATCAGAAATCGATGCGACGCAATCCGCGGCGGCAGCTCCGGAAGTCCGATGCTGGATCGTAGCAACAGTGAGATCACCAGTATCGTCAGCAAGTACGCACTGCCTGCTGATGAAACAGACCGATCAGAGTGCAGTTACAGTGATTCCTGTGAGGCGAGTACCTACAACTACAGTTACTCTGCCAACTTTCTGCACCACTGCTTTATCAATGGTGTATTCGACGGCAACTCGACAACCTGCTTATTACAACCCGTGGACATCGCTGTCGAAGCCCCCTGGAATATAAGAAGCCACGTATACAGGGAGCGGAGTGCTGTTCAGGAACATATTTTGCCAACCTGGAATTACAGGTTTTCAATCAGCTCACCATTCTATCGATATAAAACCACACGCACTGCAAAAGATTGCCATGTGCCGGGTCATTACAGTGCAACCTTTGACTCCGCCGCGCCGTATATCAACCAGACCATAGGGCCTCAACCCGGCGCTCACGTACTGTGTATCATTGGACTTGCAAGCGCAGACCAAACTATCACCAGGGCATTATTACAAAATGCATTCACGTGGGCGACTTACCTTATTGATCGCACGCCAACCGTCGAAAGGCACTAACCACTAGACACACATACACACAGCCGAAGCTTTATATTTAAATTACACTTTCCTTTCACACCTTAGCTACCTAAACCATACAAGCCCACACTCACAACCAAGAATCGGTTATGACATTTAGACTTCATCTATTTAAAGCCTGCACTTTAGCCACACTAGGATTTTCTCAAGCGGCTTGCGCTGGCGGTATCGTCGGGGCACCAGAGAGCGTTTTACTAAAAAATGCAGACGGCCAATATAACCACTGGAATGGCATTGGCAAACTATTCTATAACGGCGAGCCATCTTGCACGGCAAGCCTGTTGGATACTCGCAATAATGACAACAAAGCAACAGGCCCCGCTTACTTGCTCACCGATGGTCATTGCGCCTTGCGCAGATATGATCCAAACCCGGACGCCACTTTAAAATTAAGTGTTACATTTAACTACTTCAACGATACTCTTGACTCTCACAAAAGTTACGAAATTCATAAAGTAAACTGGACGACCTTTTCCAACACCGATTTTGCTATCGTGGAGCTTGCCACCCCGCTTGACACGTTACTAAAAGACGGAATAACGCCGCTAAAGCTTTCAACTGATGCGGCTTCTATCGTTGGCGACATTCTCATCGTTGGCGCGCCTCACGGGCTCCCGGAAATCGGTCTTCGTCTTGCAACCTGCACCCAGCAGCCAACAGATGCCGTCTTGGTCCAGAGCGGACTAATCTATCCAGACACTCGGAAAAACAATTGCCAAGGTATACGCGCTGGCTCTGACGGAAGCCCTGTACTTGAACCGAAAACAGGGAAAATTGCGGGTATGATTTTTACATCGACATATGACGCCAAACCAGAAAACTTATGTTTTAACGGCAGCCCTTGTAATGCCAGAGCCAACAATCAAACGCACAACTGACGGAAACTACCATGTCACCTGGCGCACCGATCATCCTCTGTTCTTTAATATTCACTATTACGCCGGCCCTGCTGACACAACTGATTGCGCCGGTATAGAACGTAAGGATTTTAGCTATTTCAGCGGTAGTGTTACGTTTAACGCAGAACAACTTCCTCTCGCCCTTTGCAGTTACAACAAGAACCTGGCCTTGCGTAACTCCGAAGTGCGCACAGACCTGCTGCCACAGGCCTCGAAAGTACTCACAGATAGCGCGCCATGATGTCGTCCACCACGCCTTCCTTGCGCAGTTGATCCAGCGCAGACTGAAGCTTGGCCACGATGTCATCCGGTACATCTTTGTTCAGCGCCAGGTACAACTCGGCACTATTGAACCGCAACACAGTCTTCAGTCCGCTCACGCCTTCCAGGCGCGCCAGGTAACGCCCGGCCGGGTCGCCGGTGGCCCAGAGGTCGATCTGGCCGTGAACCAGCTTCTTCGCGTTGTCCTGATCGCGCAGGACCAACACGGGAGCTAAACCTTGCTTAGTCAGGGTCTCGGCAATCGCGTCACCCTTGTAGGCGCCGATCTTGTACTTACGCGCTTGATCGAGTGACTCCAGGGTGATCTTGCTGTCAGCCTTGGCCAACATGATCCAGTCGTCGGGGCCAATGGGGCCGACCCATTTGAAGAGTTTCTCGCGATCCGGCAACCGCGCCATGACGAACACGCCGTACCCTGGTTTTTCCAGGGCGAGCTTGTAGATTCGCTCCCAAGGGAAGCGCAAGGTCAGGGTGTAGTTGATTTCCGCACGCTTGAACATTTCACGGATGATATCCACGGCGATACCGTTGATATTTTCGTCTTGAGCAAAGTTTTTGCCGTTTTTCGCCATGTTGTATGGCGGGAAGTTTTCCGTCAGCAACACCAGGGAGGTGTCGGCATTGTCTGCTGCGTGAGCGACGCCGGTGAGCAATACCGTAGTGCTGGCAAGTACAAGGAGAAGGCGTTTGAACATGACGGGCTACCCAAATCCATGGCGTGCCCAAGAGTGCCGTGAGCCCGCCATGCTGTCCAGTGGCCTTTACTGGAACGACTATCGAACGACGATGCCGCGCTGCGCCATATAGGCCTTGGCCTCTGGCACGGTGTATTCGCCGAAATGAAAAATACTCGCTGCCAATACCGCACTGGCGTGACCTTCCAGAATCCCGTCAGCCAGATGCTGCAGATTGCCAACACCGCCGGATGCGATCACTGGAATCCCTAACGCATCGCTGATGGCGCGAGTGACGCCCAGATCGAAACCGTTTTTCATGCCGTCCTGATCCATGCTGGTCAGCAGGATTTCACCGGCACCCAGGCCTTCCATCTTCTTCGCCCACTCCACGGCATCCAGGCCTGTCGGCTTGCGACCGCCGTGGGTGAAGATTTCCCAGCGCGGGGTTTCGCCCGGCAATGAAACCTTCTTGGCGTCGATGGCGACGACGATGCATTGCGAGCCGAAATGCTGCGCCGCTTCACCCACAAACTCAGGATTGAACACCGCTGCGGTGTTGATCGAGACCTTGTCCGCGCCGGCATTGAGCAGATTGCGAATGTCCTGCACGGTGCGCACACCGCCGCCCACCGTCAGCGGGATAAACACCTGGCTCGCCATGCGCTCGACAGTATGCAGCGTGGTATCGCGGCCATCGACGCTGGCGGTGATGTCGAGAAAGGTAATTTCGTCCGCGCCCTGCTCGTCGTAGAGACGAGCAATTTCCACCGGGTCGCCGGCGTCACGGATGTTCTCGAACTTGACGCCCTTGACCACACGGCCGTTGTCGACGTCCAGGCAAGGGATGATGCGTTTGGCCAGCGCCATGGTGAGTCCTCAGCCTTTGTACGAATCGCAGAAAGCTTGCGCTTCAGCGACATCGAGAGTGCCTTCGTAGATCGCCCGGCCGGTGATGGCGCCGATGATCCCCGGCGCCTTGGCGTCGAGCAGCGACTTGATGTCACCCAGGTTGTGGATGCCACCGGAGGCAATTACCGGGATCCGCGTCGCCGCGGCCAGCGCTGCGGTGTACGACACATTGCAGCCCTGCATCATGCCGTCTTTGGCGATATCGGTATAAACGATGGCGGACACGCCGTCGGCTTCGAAACGCTTGGCCAGGTCGATCACCTGCACGGTGCTGATTTCAGCCCAGCCGTCGGTGGCGACAAAACCGTCTTTGGCGTCCAGACCGACAATCACCTTTCCCGGAAACGCGCGGCAGGCCTCGGCAACGAAGGCCGGATCCTTGACCGCTTTGGTACCGATGATCACATAGCTGACGCCAGCTTTGACGTAGTGTTCGATGGTTTCCAGCGAGCGGATACCGCCGCCAATCTGGATCGGCAGGTTCGGGTAACGCTTGGCAATCGCGGTGACCACTTCGCCGTTGACCGGCTGACCTTCGAAAGCACCGTTCAGATCGACCAGATGCAGACGGCGGCAACCACCCTCCACCCACTTGGCAGCCATGCTAACCGGGTCATCGGAGAATACTGTGGAATCTTCCATGCGGCCCTGGCGCAGACGTACACAGGCACCGTCTTTAAGATCGATAGCGGGAATAATCAGCATCTGGCAAACCTTCAAATTCGATTTTTCAGCTTCACTCGGAAATCAGTTTTTCTCGAGCGCCCACAAGTCGCTTTCGATGCTTTCGAACCTCTCTTTGAGGTGCGTCTGCACATCGAAAATCGCCCTGTTGTAATAGTGCGGAGCAATTTCGCGGGTAAACAGATCAAGAATTTCGGCCGCCTCGAACGAGCCCAGGTCGAGCTCGAAGCGATCTTCCATAAAGCGCTTGATCTTGCTGTTGGCTTCGTTCTCCTGCTCAGACGTGAGCGTGAGAATCGGCGGCTTTTTCCTGGCCATTACCAGCGACCGTCCCATGCGGCGAAGTTCTGCAGCAATTGCAGGCCATGGGTATGGCTCTTCTCCGGGTGGAACTGCACGGCGAAACGCGAGCCATCGGCCAGCGCTGCAGCGAAATCGACACCGTAATGACCGCCACCCACCACCTGCCGCGGATTGCCGGCAGCGATGTAGTAGCTGTGCACGAAGTAGAACCGCGCCAGGTCCGGAACGTTGTGCCACAGCGGGTGATCCACCGCCTGCCGCACTTCGTTCCAACCCATATGCGGGACCTTCAGGTGTTCGCCATCTTCGTGCAGACCTTTGCCGAAAAACTTCACCTGGCCTGGAAACAGGCCGATACAGTCAACGCCATCGTTCTCTTCACTGTGGTCGAGCAAGGCTTGCATGCCGACGCAGATACCAAGAAACGGACGATCCTGGCTGACTTCACGCACCAGCGAGTCGAAACCCAGACGACGGATTTCCGCCATGCAATCGCGAATCGCGCCAACACCGGGGAATACCACCCGGTCGGCTTCGCGAATCACGTTGGCATCGCTGGTGATCAACACCTTGCCGGCACCGACGTGCTCGAGGGCCTTGGCCACCGAGTGCAGGTTGCCCATGCCGTAATCGATAACCGCGACGGTCTGCATCAGAGCACGCCCTTGGTCGAAGGCATTTGCCCGGCCATGCGGTCATCCAGTTCGACGGCCATGCGCAGCGCGCGACCGAACGCCTTGAACACAGTCTCGATCTGGTGGTGGGTGTTGTGCCCACGCAGATTGTCGATGTGCAAGGAGACGTTGGCGTGGTTGACGAAGCCCTGAAAGAATTCCTGGAACAGGTCGACATCGAAGCCGCCGACAGTAGCGCGGGTATAGGGCACGTGCATCTGCAGGCCTGGACGGCCGGAGAAGTCGATCACCACGCGCGACAGCGCTTCATCGAGCGGCACATAGGCGTGACCGTAACGACGGATGCCTTTTTTGTCGCCGATGGCTTTGCTGAAGGCTTGACCCAGAGTGATACCGACGTCTTCCACGGTGTGGTGGTCGTCGATATGCAGGTCGCCCTTGCTTTCGATATCAATGTCGATCAGCCCGTGACGGGCGATCTGATCCAGCATGTGCTCAAGAAAAGGAACACCGATATCAAATCGGGCCTTTCCGGTGCCATCCAGGTTAATCGAGGCTTTGATCTGGGTTTCCAGAGTGTCGCGCTCGACGGACGCCTTACGTTCGGCCATCACCAGCTCCGCAAAATCATTGGGCGAAAAAGGCAGCCATTATAGGCTCGCGGGCGCCAAACAGAAACACGAAGGACGATATCACTGACGAGCTGAAAACAGCGCCGCCAGCGATGTACATGTCAATACAAGCCGGCAAACACAGATTTTGTGTCTTGTGGAGATCAAATGTGGGAGCGGGCTTGCTCGCGAAGGCGGTGTGTCAGGCAACATTGATGTCGACTGACACTTCCTCTTCGCGAGCAAGCCCGCTCCCAAAGGGTTCTGCGTTAGTGGAAGAGAACCGCAGTCTTCTGCAAGGTCACCCAAACACCCCACGCCAGCGGGATACCCACTACCAGCCACGCAGCAACCGCCAATGGCACGCTGCCCGAAGAGGCTTTCCACTCCAGCACGGTAGTGCTGTTTGCCCCTTTGTCATGACCCAGCGCCTGCTCAGCGGCCAGCTCGGCATCGGTCATGAAGTACTTGTCGGCCACCGGGCTCACCAGCAGGTTGCAGATGAAACCCAGTACCAGCAGACCTGCGAGGATGTACAAGGTGATGTCATACGCCGCGGCGCGCTCAACGCCGATGCTCAGCTGATACTCACGCAGGTAGTTCACCAGGACCGGACCCAGTACGCCGGCTGCGGCCCAGGCGGTGAGTAGACGACCATGGATCGCGCCGACCATTTGCGTGCCGAACAGGTCCGCCAGGTAAGCCGGAACCGTCGCAAAACCGCCGCCGTACATCGACAGAATGATGCAGAACGCCGTCACGAACAGCGCAATGTTGCCCAGGTGACCGAGGTTCGGTATCAACGCGTAAAGCGCAAAACCCAGGGCGAAGAACACGAAGTATGTGTTTTTACGGCCCAGATAGTCCGAAAAGGTCGCCCAGAAGAAACGTCCACCGATATTGAACAGGCTCAGCAATCCAGTAAAACCAGCCGCGATGACCGCGATCTGCCCCAACTGAGCGGCGTCCAGCTGACCGAATGCCAGGCCATTGCCGAGCAACTTGCCGGCGAAGACTTCCTGCAACAGCGGCGAAGCCATGCCCAGGATGCCAATACCGGCAGATACATTCAGGCACAACACCAGCCAGACCAGAATGAACTGCGGGGTTTTCCACGCGACGCTAACGTGAACATGGCGATGGGTGATCATCGCATTGGCTGTTTTTTTCGCCGGAGCAGTCCAGCCTTCAGGCTTCCAGCCAGTGGGCGGAACACGATAGGACAGCGCGCCACCGATCATGAACACGAAGTAAATCGCGGCCATCACCAGAAAGCTCTGCCACACACCGACGCCGTTTGGCGAAGCGAAGTGCCCCATCAAGGCTGCCGCCAGCGGAGCCCCCACCATCGCGCCACCACCGAAACCCATGATCGCCATGCCAGTCGCCATGCCGCGCTTGTCCGGGAACCACTTGATCAGCGTCGAGACAGGCGAGATATAACCCAACCCCAGCCCGATGCCCCCAATGACTCCGGAACCGATCCACATCAGCCAGATCTGGTGGGTATAAATGCCCAATGCAGAAATCACCAGGCCGCCGCACCAGCACAACGCCGAAACGACGCCAGCCTTACGTGGACCAGCATGTTCCAGCCAACCGCCCCAAATGGCTGCGGAACAGCCGAGGAAGATGAAGAACAACGTAAAAATCCAGCCGAGCATGGAAATCGGCCAGTCACACTTGGCCGAAAAGACTTGTGCGATAAAGCTCATGTCCGCCGAGCACGCCACCGCTGCAGTCACACCCAAGGCTTTGGACAGCGGCAACCAGAACACCGAGAAGCCATAGGCCATACCGATGCACAAGTGGATGGCCAGAGCGGCCGGTGGCACCAGCCAACGGTTGAAACCGGGCCTGGCGATGATGCGTTCTTTAGACAAGAACGCTGTCTGGGCGGCAATAATGCCCGCCTCAGTGCTAGTGCTCATTCGTGTTTCCCCCAATTATTAATGGATCCGCCAGCCACCCTCCACCCACAGCCTTAAAGCACGCAGGCATGACCGTTTTATCGAGTGAAGCTTCTGAGCGCGACATCAAGTCGCAGAAGGACGGACGAACTGCGAAAGGTTACCATTTGCTTGCGACAGAAAAACCAAACTGACATCACCTTTTCTGTGTCATCTGTTCTTGTATCGCTCAAGGAAATCCCATGCCCATCGCTGTCGAGTCGCTGAACGAAGCCACCTTTCAAGATCAGCAGGATCTGCAGAAGATCTATCGCGACGCCCCGGACTGGCTGTTCGCGCCCTTCAAAGATGACCTGCACCTGATCGAAAGCAATTTGCGCGACGGCACGCTGCTCGCCGGGCGCTTCAATGACCGACTGCTGGGTGCCGCGCGCCTGCAACGGGCCCCAGACGTCTGGCACCTGTCCCAATTGTGCGTACGAAAAATCACCAGACGCCGCGGTGTGGCCGAGCGTCTGGTGAGCGAAGCACAAAGAATGGCTGCGCAGAGCGGCGCGCAACTGCGTCTACTGGCACCTGCCGGACACCTGGAAGCTCAGGCGCTGGCAGCCAAGCTGCACCTGCCGCTGGATGTGATCTAGAGGCGATCCGTGACCAGCCGTCAGGTTCTGAGCGCTATACTCCCCGGCTAAATACGAATTCGACACACTACAAGGACTCGCCCATGAAAGCGTTTGGCAAAATCCTGGGTCTGGTAATTCTCGGGCTGTTGCTGATTATTGTGGCTCTGGGCTTCGCCTTGACTCACCTCTTCGATCCCAACGACTACAAAGACGAGATTCGCCAGATTGCCCGCAACAGGGCCCATATTGAGCTGACGCTCAATGGCGATATTGGTTGGAGCCTGTTCCCCTGGCTTGGCCTGGAACTGCATGAGGCCACCGTTGCGACCCTGGTCAACCCGACCCAACCTTTCGCCGACCTGCAGATGCTCGGTCTGTCAGTGCGAGTCCTGCCGCTGTTGCGCCGCGAAGTGCAGATGAGCGATGTCCGCGTCGAAGGGCTGAACCTGCGCCTGAATCGCAACAAGGACGGCCACGGCAATTGGGAAGATATTGGCAAGGTCGCGCCAGTGGCCACACCCGCTGACAGCAGCGCGCCAGCGCCCGCTGAGCCGGTGTCCGCTACGCCCTCAGCCCCCGACAAATCGGCCCAGCCGATCCGCCTGGACATCGACAGCCTGACCGTGAACAACGCTCGTGTTGAATACCTCGATGAGCAGAGTGGCAAGCAATTCAGCGCCGAAAGCATCCAGCTGAGTACCGGGCCGGTGCATGACGCAACGAACATCCCGGTCAAACTGACCGCGTTCCTGGGCAGCAATCAGCCCGTGTTGCGCGTCAGGACCGAACTCAACGGCGAACTGCGCTACGACCGCGCACTCAAGCGTTATCAGTTCGAAGACATGAAACTGTCCGGCGAAGCCTCTGGCGAACCGCTGCAAGGCAAGACCATGACCTTCGCCGCTCAAGGCCAGTTGCTACTGGACAGAGCAGCCAACATTGCTGAATGGACCGGGCTGAAAATCTCCGCCAACCAACTGCGCGCCTTGGGCGAGCTGAAGGTCAATGATCTGGACAAGACGCCGCAAATCAGCGGCGGACTATCGATTGCACAGTTCGACCTGGCCAAGTTTGTCGACAGCATCGGCCAGAAACTTCCGACCATGGCCGAGGGCAGCCTGAGCAAGGTCGAGCTGGTCAGCCGCCTCAGCGGCACGCCGACCAGCATAGCCTTCGAAGACCTGAATCTGAAGCTCGACGACAGCACCTTCACCGGGCGCATCGCGGTCGACGACTTCGCCAAGCAGTCACTGCGCGTGCAGCTCAAAGGCGACACGTTCAACGTTGATCGCTACCTGCCGCCAAAATCTGCAGAAGCCAACAGCGCTGCGGTGGCCCGCAAGGCTGAAGTGAAAAGCAGCGAAGCCACTGCCATGGCCGGTCCCGCTACCTCACCACTGCCAGACGCACCAACCAAGGGCGCCTGGAGCACTGAAAAACTGCTGCCGGTCGAACGCCTGAGCAAACTGGATATCGACGCCGACCTGAGCTTCGGTCAACTGACCCTCGACAAGTTGCCGATCCAGAACGCAGCGCTGAAAGCTTCCGGCCAGGGCGGCCTGCTCAAGCTCGAAAACCTGCGCGGCGAACTCTACAGCGGCAGCTTCGAAGCCAATGGCAACCTTGACGTGCGTCAGCCACTGCCGTTGTTGAGCCTGCAGACGCGCATCAGCAAAGTGCCAGTCGAGAGCATCCTCGAAAGCCAGGGGCAAACGCCTCCAGTCAAAGGTCTGGTCACCTTGAACAGCAACCTGACCGGCACCGGTAATAGCCAGAAAGACCTGATCGACAGCCTCAACGGCACCGCAAGCTTCGTCATCAACAATGGCGTGCTGCTCAATGCCAACCTCGAACAGCAACTCTGCCAGGGCATCGCCACGCTCAATCGCAAAACCCTCAGCGGTGCACCGCGGGGCAAGGACACACCGTTCGAGGAGCTCAAGGGCAACCTGACCTTCCATAACGGCGTGGCCAGCAACCCGGACCTGAAAGTGCGCATCCCCGGCCTGACCGTCAACGGCAACGGTGATGTCGATCTACGGGTGCTGGGTATGGATTACCGCGTAGGCATCGTCATCGAAGGCGACAAGAGCGATATGCCGGACCCGGCCTGCCAGGTCAACCAACGCTACGTTGGCATTGAGTGGCCGCTGCGTTGTCGTGGTCCGCTGGAGCTGGGCGCTAAGGCCTGCCGCCTGGACAACGAGGGACTGGGCAAGGTTGCAAGTAAACTGGCGGGTGAAAAGCTGGGCGAGAAGGTTGAAGAGAAACTCGGCGATAAAGTCAGTCCAGAACTGAAAAATGCTCTCAAGGGGTTGTTCAAACGATGAGAGCCGAGCAATTTTCAACGGCGGTACTGGATTGGTACGATCGCCACGGGCGCCACGATTTGCCCTGGCAGCAGGGCATCACGCCGTATCGGGTGTGGGTCTCGGAAATCATGCTGCAGCAGACTCAGGTCAGCACCGTGCTGAACTACTTCGACCGCTTCATGGCGTCCTTGCCAACGGTCGAAGCCCTGGCCGCAGCGCCCGAAGACGAAGTGCTGCACCTGTGGACGGGCCTGGGTTACTACACCCGTGCCCGTAACCTGCAAAAGACCGCGAAAATCATTGTCGCCAACTATGGCGGCGAGTTTCCCCGCGACGTCGAGAAGCTCATCGAGCTGCCCGGCATTGGCTTGTCCACCGCCGGTGCCATCGCCAGCCTGAGCATGGGCCTGCGCGCGCCGATCCTCGACGGCAACGTCAAACGGGTGCTGGCGCGCTTTACCGCGCAAGAGGGCTACCCTGGCGAACCCAAGGTCGCCAAACAGCTGTGGGCCAATGCCGAACGCTTCACGCCTCACAGCCGGGTGAACAACTACACCCAGGCGATGATGGACCTCGGCGCTACGCTGTGTACCCGCAGCAAACCCAGCTGCCTGCTTTGCCCGCTGGAAAGCGGCTGCGAAGCGCACATGCTTGGCCTGGAGACTCGCTACCCGGTTCCCAAACCGCGCAAGAGCGTGCCGCAAAAGCGCACCCTGATGCCGATGCTGGCCAACCGCGACGGCGCCATTCTGCTTTACCGACGCCCCTCCACGGGCCTCTGGGGCGGTCTCTGGAGCTTGCCGGAGCTGGATGACCTCGGCGACCTGGAACATCTGGCCCTGCAGCACTCGCTGGAACTGGGCAAGCATCACGCACTGCCGAGTCTGATTCACACCTTCAGCCATTTCCAATTGGCTATCGAACCCTGGCTGGTCCAGGTCCAAGAGTCCGGCCATCACGTGGCCGAGGCCGACTGGCTCTGGTATAACCTCGCCACCCCGCCGCGCCTGGGCCTTGCCGCCCCGGTGAAAAAGCTGCTCAAACGCGCGGCCGACGTATTGAACGCAGGAGAATTGTCATGACCCGCACCATCATGTGCCGCAAGTACAAAGAAGAACTGCCCGCCCTTGAGCGCGCTCCGTTTCCAGGCGCCAAAGGCCAGGACATTTTCGATCACGTCTCGGCCAAGGCCTGGGCCGACTGGCAGAAGCACCAGACCCTGCTGATCAACGAAAAACGCCTGAACATGATGAACGCCGAAGACCGCAAATACCTGCAGGGCGAAATGGATAAGTTCTTTTCCGGCGAGGATTACGCCAAGGCCGAAGGCTACGTTCCACCCGCTGAATAAGCCGCCACAAAAGGGCTTGGGTCGTAAGCGACGGTAATAATTAAACTTTTTTTGAAAACTTGCTTGACGACCCCCTGAAAAACCAGTTTAATGCGCCCCGTTGCCCAGATAGCTCAGTCGGTAGAGCAGGGGATTGAAAATCCCCGTGTCGGCGGTTCGATTCCGTCTCTGGGCACCACATTCAGCTTTGATGTGGTGTTAACCATCACATCAAAGCCCACAAAAAACCCGCCTAGTGCGGGTTTTTTGTTGCCTGTAGTTTTTGACGCAATGCTAACGGCTACCAGGCATCAACGGTCAATAGCTATCACTCCAGTGGAATTGCAGATCACGAACCGCTCCGCTTTTGACTTCAACATCACTTCGTTTTTCCTGGCCACTGCGAGCGGTGACAACGAGGTATTTACCGGGCGGCAACTGAACGTAAACGATAGGACCGACCTGGCTTAGCTTCAGCACTGAGCTCCCCTGCATGTTCTGAATCGCTACATCGACATCAGGGATATATTGATTTGCCGAACCGACAGAAAAGGTCATGTGCAGGTTGTAACCCTTGGTCTGCAGAATGGCCCGCGACTCATCCAGTCCAATACCGCCTGACAGATAGGTCACTCCATTTTGCTGTTGCGGCTCCAACTGCACGCCGGACGTATCGATCGGCTCGTTGGTGACAGTGGCAGCCTGAACCACCGTTGCGGGCAATCCCGACAGCATGGCCACGACAGCTCCTGAGAACGCTAGTAAGTGGAAGGACTTCATGATGACAACTCCCAGGTTCGTACAGAACCCATGATTGGGATGCCACCACTGAGCGCTACGCCATAAAGCGGCGGCATTCCGATTAAGTCTCCCCCTGTACTGTTGATCCCTCTGGCTCTAATAAGTTTATATCTCGCTCATTGGCTGCTTAGATCAGCCCGGTGCAGGATTTCCACACAACAAGCGTCGATGAGCCGGGCTGTGACGCCATTAAAAAACACAGACGATGTTTTAAGCCTTCCCTATAGTGAGCAACTTGATCGCTTTTGCGTCTCTCCTGAAAAAGAGCAAGTGCCCATGAGTCTGCAAAGCCCATCCTCGCTCTCGCCATCGACGACCGCCCAAGCCCCATCGCCATTGCTCATGTCCGGGCCTAGCGAGGCATTCAAGGAGCCGGCCGCCGACGGCTTCGTCCTGGGTGGCTTCACCTGGCGCCATCGCCATAGAGACACCGAGCGCCCGGTGGTGGTGATCAACGCGGCGACTTCAGTACGCTGCCGGCATTACTTTCGCTTCGCTGATTACCTGTTCGGCAACGGCTTCGATGTCATCACCTACGACTATCGCGGAATCGGCGAGTCGCGACCGGCATCGTTACGTGGCTTCAACGCATCATGGTCGGACTGGGGCGCGCTCGATTTCGAGGCCATGTTGCAACGGGCGACGCGGGAGTTCCCCGGCCAACCCATAGACGTCGTCGGCCATAGCTTCGGCGGCTGTGCGGCGGGGCTGGGGGCCTCGGGACACCTGATCCGGCGTTTGGTGACCGTGGGCGCTCAATTCGCCTACTGGCGCGACTACGCCCCGGCCAGCCGTTGGCGGATGTTCTGCAAGTGGCATCTGCTGATGCCGCTGGTGACGATGTTCTGCGGCTACTTCCCCGGCAAGCGTCTGGGCTGGCTTGAAGACACCCCTGCCGGCGTAGTCCGGGACTGGAGCACCCCGACCGCACTGTACGAGAGGCGTCCCAGCGGGCGAATGCTTGATGAGCTGCCCTTCTCCACCGTTACCGCGCAAACACTTGCCATCAGCCTTAGCGACGATCCCTACGGCACAATTTCAGCCATCGAGCGACTGCTTGGTTACTTCACTGCCAGTACGAACACGCACCTGCGAACGCCCCAGAAGACATCGGCGAAGTGGAAGTCGGACATTTCGCCTTTTTTCGCAGCGCTTACCAAGCCACACTATGGCCCATTGCATTGTCCTGGCTGCAAAACGGCGAGCTTGCCCCCGGTACGCACGGGCGGCTAATGCCACGTCATGCACCTGATTGACCTGCCCCTCTCAACGAAATACGGAACGAAGCCCATGGCATCCGCGAACAAACAACACAAACGCGCCTCCCGCGCTAAAGCCAAGGCTAAACAGAACCGAACTCAGCGCGCGGGCGCTTCAGTCGAAGCGCTGGACCCAAATGACGATCGTATCGACTTTGAATCGGTGGACTTGACCGAGCTGTTCAAAAAAATGCGCGCAGCCGAAACCACCAGCCAACAGGCGATGTGTGCGGCTTTCCTGGGGGATCCGCTGCTTGAGCTGGTGCTTGAGCAGGAAGGTGAAGAAGGCGCGACCGACTTCATACTCGCGGCACTCATCGAGTATCGCCAGTGGTCCACCGAGGCGGACGAGGCAGCGGCTCTTGCCTGGATCGAGAGCCCGCAATTTCAGGCCGATTACGTTGCTGCGTCAGAGGCTTTGTTGAAGTCGTAACCCTGACCCTTTCGAACTGACCAAAAATGGCCGCCGTCATCACTGACGGCGGCCGTTTTCGTTTACCGCCTTTTCCTTCCGATTAATCAGACCCTTCCCGCAAAGCCTGATCAGCGCTTGCTGGCATCCTCTTCTGCCTGCTTCGGTCATCGACCGCGCACCAGCCCTCACTGCGGAAGATTCCATGAGCCCCCTCTCCTCAACCCACGATCAAAATCTACAACTCGCGCCACTGCTTGGCAGCCTCGGCGAGTTGATCCGCCAGGCACGCCAGAAGGCGCTGCGGGCGGTGGATACGCTCCAAGTGCAGACTTGCTGGCACATCGGCCGGCATATTGTTGAATTCGAGCAGGAGGGCGCTGAGAGAGCCGCCTATGGCAAGCGATTGCTGCCAACGCTGGCCAAGCTGCTGACGGCGGAGTTTGGGAAGGGCTTTGATACGACTAATCTGCGGCACATGCGTGGCTTTTTCATAGCGTTCCCAATATGCGACGCACTGCGTCGCGAATTGAGTTGGACCCACTACCGCACCCTGCTACGAGTCGAAAACAGCAACGCCCGCCAGTGGTACATGGACGAAACAGCCACACTTAACTGGTCAACCCGCGCACTGGAACGACAAATCGCAACGCTCTACTACGAGCGTCTGCTGGCCAGCAAAGATCGCCCTCCGGTCGAGCAGGAGGCCGCCACCCACATCCAGACACTCAACAAAAGCCCACGAGAGTTCGTACGCGACCCTGTGGTGCTGGAGTTCCTTGGTCTGCCTAACGCCGGAACCCTTCTGGAAAACGACCTTGAACAAGCGCTGATCAATCAGCTGCAAGGATTCTTGCTGGAGCTTGGCAAAGGCTTCGCCTTCATCGCTCGACAGCAACGCATCAGTACCGAGAGCAAAGACTTTTACCTGGACCTGGTGTTCTACAACTACCTGCTCAAATGCTTCGTGATCTTCGACCTCAAACGCGGCGAACTGAGCCATCAAGACATCGGCCAGATGGACATGTATGTGCGTATGTACGACGACCTCAAACGCGGGCCGGACGATGGACCGACGGTCGGCATTATTCTCTGCGCGCAGAAAGATGAGTCCGTGGTGCGCTATTCGGTACTCCAAGGCAACGAACAGCTGTTCGCCAGCAAATACAAGCTTGTGCTACCGAGCGAAGAAGAGCTTCGCGCCGAACTGGATCGCGAGCGAGCAGCATTGGAAGAGCGCCTACTCAATCAGAATCTACAATCGGGATGATTTATCGATTCTTCACTTTGCGCTTTAATGCTCAGCAATCTCTCTCCTGAAAATGACCGAAACCAATGGCATCCCTGAACAAACAACAGAAACGCGCCAAACGCGCGAAGGCCAAAGCCAAGCAACTGCGCATGGGAACCAGAAAACCCATAGCAATGTACGACGATCCGACCGGAGTAAACGATGAGCAAATTCCGGAAGACATCCTGAATATGTTCATCTTCATGCAGGATGCGGAAGAGACCACCAATCGCGTAGATATGCTGATAAGAATGCTCCACTCGCTCAGCAAGATTATCGAAGACCAGCCAGAGCTGCTGGACATGGAAAATGCCGAGAACGAGGCGATGGCTGCCACCCACCTGGCTGCGGACATGCTGATTGATTACCGCATGTGGGCTGACGGTATTGATCGCGAGCAAGCCCAGCGCTGGCTTGAAAATCCTGAAGTCATAGCGGATTTCGGGACTGCGCTGGACAGCTACAAAAAGGCCCTCGATGTGCTTCTGGAAACGAACGAGTAAATCCATTCGTTAAAGCACCCAGAAACAAAAACGGCCGCTGTCATCCCTGACAGCGGCCGTTTTCATTACGCGATTGAATCAAGCCATCAGGTCAACACTACCGCCGCCCGCTTCTCGAGCTTGCGACGACGTGCCACCAGCAGGCCTGCTGCGACCACCAAAATGCTCAGCAGCCCCGTGGCGAGGATTTCCACGCGGTGCTCTTCCTGAAACAGCATGATGGCCAGTATACCGACGATGAACACAATCACCGCGTAGGTCAGGCCCGGGAATAGCCACATCTTGAAGGCGATTTTCTCGCCGACAGCCATGCGCTTCTGGCGCATGCGCAGTTGGGATACAGCGATCACCAGGTACACCAGCAAGGCGATGGCGCCGGAGCTGGCGAGCAGGAATTCGAACACCGCAGCCGGGGCCACGTAGTTGGCGAATACCGCGAGGAACGCTGCAGCAGTGGACAGGATCACTGCCCAGTAAGGCGTGCCGCTGTTGTTGGTGATTTTGGCCACGGCCGGTGCATCGCCACGATTGCCCAGGGAGAAGAGCATGCGCGAGGCAGTGTACAGCGCCGAGTTGAGGCAACTGGTCACGGCAACCAGGACCACCAGATCAACGATCATTTTGGCATTAGGAATACCCATGCGGTCGAGCACAGTCTGGTAGGAACCGACCTGCGCCAGGCCCGCGTCGTTCCATGGCACCAGCGCCACAACGAGGAAGATCGATACCAGGTAGAACAAGCCAATCCGCCAGATCACCGAGTTGGTGGCCTTGGAGATTTGCTGGCCTGGGTTCTTCGACTCGGCGGCGGCGATGGTGACGATTTCGGTGCCCATAAACGAGAACATCGTGGTCAGCATCGCGGCCAGAACCGCGCCCATGCCGTTGGGCAGGAAGCCTTGGGTATCGAACAGATGCGAGACGCCGCTGACCTGGCTGCCCGGCAGAAAACCGAAGATCGCCAGAACGCCGAGGATGATAAAGCCGATGATCGCGACAACCTTGACCAGCGCAAACCAGAATTCGAACTCGCCGTAATTCTTCACGCTGAACAGGTTAGTCACCGTCAACAGCAGAGTAATGACCAGCGTGAAGGCCCAAATCGCCACGCCGGGGAACCAGGCGTGAAGAATGGTCGCGGCGGCGTTGGCTTCCAGCGGGATCACCAACACCCAGAACCACCAGTACAGCCAGCCGATGGTGAAACCGGCCCAGTGACCGATCGCCCGATCGGCATATGTAGAAAACGAGCCGGTGTCCGGCGAAGCAATGGCCATTTCGGCCAGCATGCGCATAACCAACACCACCAGCGTACCGGCGGCGGCATAGGCCAACAGCACAGCGGGACCGGCCGCGGCAATGGCGTGTCCGGAGCCGACGAACAGTCCTGCGCCGATAACTCCGGCGATCGACAGCATGGTCACATGCCGCGGTTTGAGCCCCTGTTCGAGGCCATTAGAGCTTTGGGTATTGCTCATTGAAACTACCTTTGCGATGAAGAGCGATTCAGTCCACTCCGTCTGCAGACTTTCTCGTAAAAAGAATCCAACGGAGCGTTCCTTATTTTTTACGCAAGATTTGCGCCAAAATGTTACAAAACCCCTGACTACGGGGCCTCCGGGACGAACGGTCGGCTATCGCAAGTCATTGAGTTTAATGGCTATTCGCCACAGCGTTACCCAGCACCCCACTTCTAGAACGAAACGCCGCACCAGAAACACACTGAAAAAGTCAGTCGCGCACAATAAAGGTGCGTATCGGCAACCTTTGGCCGCCTGGCGCTTCCAACACCCGGCCAAAGCTGGCACCATCGCGCCCTTTTTTACGCGACACCCGCCGGGGTAAAGGTTCAAACGAGTGTTCGGTTGTTGATGGCGCGACAGACTGCTGCGCCGATGCGACAACCTGCTACATACCACCCGTTTACCCCCTGTAGCGCTGTTGGCTGTCATTCAAACGCTATGCTAGCTTGGCCGCCTCGCCAGGAAGGCCACCAACAGCAGGAGTGCAATAGAACACAATGAGGACCGCACATGGCTGAGGCCACGCCCGCGCTTGAAATCCGCAACTTGCATAAACGCTACGGCACGCTTGAGGTACTTAAAGGTATCTCGCTGACCGCACGCGACGGCGATGTGATCTCGATCCTGGGTTCCTCCGGTTCCGGCAAGTCCACTTTCCTTCGCTGCATCAACCTGCTGGAAAACCCGCATCAGGGCCAGATTCTGGTGGCCGGCGAAGAGCTCAAACTCAAGGCCGCGAAAAACGGCGAGCTGGTCGCTGCCGATGGCAAGCAGATCAACCGCATGCGCAGCGAAATCGGTTTTGTATTTCAAAACTTTAACCTCTGGCCACACATGAGCGTGCTCGACAACATCATCGAAGCACCGCGCCGTGTACTTGGGCAGAGCAAAGCCGAAGCCACCGAAATCGCTGAAGCCCTGCTGGCCAAAGTCGGCATCGCTGATAAACGCCACGCCTACCCCGCGCAGCTCTCCGGTGGGCAGCAGCAACGCGCGGCTATCGCCCGCACCCTGGCGATGCAACCCAAAGTCATTCTGTTCGATGAGCCGACCTCGGCCCTTGACCCGGAAATGGTTCAGGAAGTACTTAATGTGATCCGCGCGCTGGCCGAAGAAGGCCGCACGATGCTACTGGTCACCCATGAAATGGGCTTCGCCCGTCAGGTTTCCAGTGAAGTCGTGTTCCTTCATCAAGGTCTGATCGAAGAGCAAGGATCGCCACAGCAGGTTTTCGAAAACCCGCTTTCGGCACGCTGCAAACAATTCATGTCCAGCAACCGCTAACGGAGCAACTCCCATGCAGAGCTATAAAAAATTCCTCTTGGCCGCTGCCGTTACCCTGGCTTTCAGCGCCACCGCTGCTGCCGAGACCTTGAAGATGGGCATCGAAGCGGCCTACCCGCCGTTCAACAATAAAGATGCCAGCGGCCAAGTCGTCGGTTTTGACGTCGAAATCGGCAACGCCCTGTGCGCCAAGATGAAGGCCGAGTGCACCATCGTCACCTCCGACTGGGACGGCATCATCCCGGCCTTGAACGCCAAGAAGTTCGACTTCCTGATCTCCTCGATGTCGATCACTGAAGAACGCAAGCAAGCCGTCGACTTCAGCGACCCGTACTACTCCAACAAGCTGCAATTCATCGCGGCTAAAGACAAAGCCGACTTCAAAACCGACAAAGACTCCCTCAAAGGCAAAGTCATCGGCGCCCAACGCGCAACCCTGGCCGGCACCTGGCTGGAAGACCACTTGGGTGACACGGTCGAGGTCAAACTCTACGACACCCAGGAAAACGCCTACCTGGACCTGACTTCCGGCCGCGTCGACGCGATCCTGGCGGACAAGTACGTCAACTATGAGTGGCTCAAAAGCGACGCGGGCAAGCCTTATGAATTCAAGGGCGACCCGGTTGAAGAAAGCGACAAAATCGGTATCGCTGTACGCAAAGGCGACCCGATTCGCGAGAAGCTGAACGCCGCACTGAAAGAAATCGTGGCTGACGGCACCTACAAGAAAATCAACGACAAGTACTTCCCGTTCAGCATCTATTGATACTGACTTGCCTGACCGGCGGCGCAGCCTGACGCTCGCGCCGCCGGTCCTTAGCAAAGCCTGCTGCGATTTAAAAAAAGAATTCCATGAATATCGATCTCTACGGATTCGGCCCGGCGCTCGCCGCTGGCGCGCTGATGACCGTCAAACTGGCTCTCTCGGCATTGTGCCTGGGGTTGGTTCTCGGTTTGCTCGGCGCCTTGGCCAAGACTTCCCCGTACAAGCCGTTGCAATGGCTTGGCGGTACTTACTCGACGCTGGTGCGCGGCATCCCGGAACTGCTTTGGGTACTGCTGATTTACTTCGGCACGGTCAATCTGATGCGTGCGCTGGGCGAGTTTTTTGGCAATCCTGATCTGGAGCTCAATGCCTTCGCCGCGGGCGTGATCGCTCTTGGCTTGTGCTTTGGCGCCTACGCCACGGAAGTCTTTCGCGGCGCGATCCTGGCGATCCCCAAAGGCCACCGTGAAGCGGGTGTGGCCCTCGGCCTGTCGAAGTTTCGGATTTTCACCCGGCTGATCATGCCGCAAATGTGGCGCATCGCCCTGCCTGGGCTGGGCAATCTATTCATGATCCTGATGAAGGACACCGCGCTGGTGTCGGTGATCGGCCTGGAAGAAATCATGCGTCACGCGCAAATCGCGGTGAACTTCTCCAAACAGGCGTTCACCTTCTATATGTTCGCTGCCTTCATGTACCTGGGCCTGACGGTTCTTGCCATGACCGGCATGCACTTTCTGGAACGACGCGCCGCTCGCGGCTTCGCGAGGAGCACGCAATGAACTGGGAAGTGATCATCAAATGGCTGCCGAAACTGGCGCAGGGCGCGACCCTGACCCTGGAACTGGTCGCCATCGCCGTCGTCCTCGGTTTGCTGCTGGCCATTCCGCTGGGCATCGCCCGCTCGTCGCGGAACAGGTACGTGCGCGCCCTGCCTTACGCCTACATCTTCTTCTTCCGTGGCACGCCGCTGCTGGTGCAGTTGTTCCTGGTCTACTACGGCCTGGCGCAGTTCGACGCTGTACGTGAGAGCGCCCTGTGGCCTTACCTGCGCAACCCGTTCTGGTGCGCCACCGCCACCATGACCTTGCATACCGCGGCCTATATCGCCGAGATCCTGCGCGGCGCGATCCAGGCCATTCCACCCGGCGAGATCGAAGCGGCACGGGCCCTGGGCATGTCACGGCCCAAGGCGCTGTTCTACATCATCCTGCCGCGTGCGGCGCGGATCGGTTTGCCGGCCTACAGCAACGAAGTGATCCTGATGCTCAAGGCCAGCGCCTTGGCCAGTACCGTGACCTTGCTGGAGCTGACCGGCATGGCCCGGACCATCATTGCGCGAACCTATCTGCCCGTGGAGATCTTCTTCGCCGCAGGCATGTTCTATCTGCTGATGGCCTACGTGCTGGTGCGCGGCTTCAAGCTGCTGGAGCGCTGGTTGCGCGTCGATGCCTGTCAGGGACGCTGATCTGCCGCCGGTGCTTACGGGCGCGCAACTGCTCGCCCGTTTCAAGGCACTGGATGCGTTTCTGATCGAGCATCAGGCGTTGTGGCGACCGCGTCCTTTCACCCATTGGCAACTGCCGTGGGAAGCGCACTATCCCGAGTTGGCCCAGTGGCTACGGCAACGTTCACTGGACGACGCTGAAGCGAATCACAACCATCCGCAACGCCTTCACGCCCCCGCACCGTTTTCAGAGCTGGCAGCCACGTCCACAGCTCTCAGCGCTGTCGGCGAACTGCCCAGCCATCCGCTTGAGCCTGCCGCTCGACGCTTGAACGTCGATGTCCCCGGACGCAAATGGCAACAGATCGAGGCTTTCGCCGGCTGCCTGGAATTTGCCGAAGATCCCAGACATTGGCTCGACTGGTGCTCGGGTAAAGGTCATTTAGGACGTCGCCTGCTCCAGGCAGGGCAGCAATTGACCTGCCTCGAGTACGACCCTGCGCTGATCAATGCAGGTGAACAACTCAGCCAGCGTCATCAGCTACCCGTGACCCATGTCCAACAAGACGTCCTGGCCGCAGGCGCTGCTGCTCGTCTGACCACCGAACACACTCCGGTCGCCCTGCACGCCTGCGGCGATCTGCACGTGCGCCTGATTCAACTGGCCAGCGCAACGGGCTGCAAGCAACTGGCAATCGCGCCTTGCTGCTACAACCGCATCCAGAGCAGCGAGTACCAAGCACTTTCCGTCGCGGCCAAGGTATCCGACCTACAGCTATCGCTCGATGATCTGGCACTCCCTCTCAGCGAAACCGTCACCGCTGGCGCCCGTGTCCGACGCCAGCGCGATACATCGATGGCCAGGCGCCTGGCTTTCGATCTGCTGCAACGGCAACTGCGCGGGCGCGACGAATACCTGCCGACCCCTTCACTGCCCAGCGCCTGGCTGGACAAGCCGTTTGCCGACTATTGCCGTGATCTCGCCGCACTCAAAGACTTATCCACAGACGAGCAGGATTGGTCGGCACTGGAAGCTGCTGGCTGGAAAAGACTGGCACACGTACGCAATCTGGAGCTGGTGCGCGGCCTGTTTCGTCGTCCGCTGGAACTTTGGCTGGTACTTGATCGCGCGCTTTTTCTCGAAGAACAAGGCTACGACGTGCGCCTCGGATTATTCTGCGAAACCCCGCTGACACCCCGCAACTTGATGCTCCTGGCCGAACGCAATTAGCCATCCTTTTAACGCCACCGCCTGTGGATAACTCTGTTGATGAAACTTGCGCGGATCCAATCCCAACGCTGTTTCAGAGCTGAAACAGCAACTGTTCAATTTTCGTTCACTCAATAAAAAATCGAAAAAACAGTCAGTTGCGGAGTGATGAGATTGGATCCAAAAAATCACTTATTAATCACCAATGGGTCTAGCCCATTGTGCATAAGCATTCAAGCCAAAGAACATAAACGGTCCCGAAAAAGCTGAGCTATTGTCTTCAAACGCCAGAATGGTCTGGCGCAAGGACAGCAAGGAGCTGGAACACCATGAGCACAGTGAACAGTGCACAGGAAGCTGTAGATGCCGTTGCCGACCAAGCCATTCTCGCCGCCATTCAGCAAACCTTCGCTGTCGGCGGCGCCATCATCAATAACGCGACCGGCGAAGTCATCGTCGCGATGCACAACAACGTACTGATGCCCTTCCTGGGCAACACCACCACCTACTTCTTACCTCACGACCCGACTGCCCACGGCGAGCGACAGCTGGTCGACTGGTATTACGAGAACGTAGCGGCGCTGAACCTTCCTACACCCAGCCAACTGACCGTCGTCACCACCCTGGACCCTTGCGCCATGTGCGCAGGCTCCCTGCTCACCGCCGGTTTCAACGTTGCCGTCAGCGCGATCGATACCTATGCCGGGATCAACTACAACAGCCAGTTCAATTTCCCGTCCCTGCCGCCACAGATTCGTCAGCAGGCGCAAAACACCTGGGCCTATTACGCCATCGCAGCTCCCGTCAGCCGTCCTTATCAGGGCTCAATGAGACCGGTATTTGGCGGCCAGGGCATCGACTCATCGGCCTACTACCTCACCGCTTCGATCTTCGACGCCAGCGTCAATACGGTGCGCGAAGCGAGCAACAACAGTGGCCTGGACCCGTCGCAGCTGAAGAACCCTGCAACACTCCCGGCCAACAGCCCGGTGCGCAAGGCACTCACCAAGCTGAGCCCGTACGCCCTGACCGTCTGCTCGCCCAACCCGCGAGACCCGGGTGCGGAGCTGGCTCCGCCTCTGCTGCAGACCGCGCAGAAAGCCGCGCAGAAGACCGAGGTTTTCAACTCCGTGGCCTTGCTCGACCCCTTTGGCAACCTGCTGGTGTGTCTGGGCGGAGTGGAGAACGAATCACCGATCAAAACCGCCTTCATGGAAACCACCCGTGGCTATGCGGTGATGCGTTGGACCTTGATGAACGACCCGGACCCAGCCGTTCGTGCACAAGCCGAGCAATACCTGACGCACCCAAAATACGGCACCTTCGTGTTCCTCTACGCCCCCGACCCGACCACCCCGCAAGCCGTGATGACCTTCGGCGCCTACGGCTCGACCATGGAAGGCCCGGTTCCGCAGAGTTACCCGTCGAACCTGCAATATGTGCTGCTGCCGGGTAACACCACGCCTCAGACGCTGTCGACACTGGCCCAGAACCTGCCACCCTTCTATACCCAAAGCGTCCAGGTAGCTCCGGCTCAAGTCCTGAGCCAGGACCTGATCAACGCGGTCAAGAAAGGCGTGTAGCCCACCGAAGTAACCTGAAAGGCCAGGCCCGTTGAATGATCAACGGGCCTGCTGCTCCGCCCCCGTATTTGGCCGCTACGCCACCACACTTTGTGCCAGAAGCTAGCTAAACTCCGACATCGGGCCTGCAAGACAGGCACTGAAGTGATCGGCGTGCGCGCCACCTTCCCAACGCTGTTCGGACTATCAGGAAAAGACTGTGACGTTCATTTCTTACGCACAAAATTTCGAAGATATAAGGCTGTGGCGCGCGCTGAAGTACTTCGAAAACGGCTTCTACATCGACGTCGGCGCCAATGATCCAACCTCGGATTCGGTCACCCGGGCCTTCTACGACCGCGGCTGGAACGGCATCAACATCGAGCCAATCCAGAACTACTATGACGCCCTGTGCCAGCAACGGCCCAAGGACATAAACCTGCAATGCGTGGCCGGGGAATCCGCCCAAGACCTCACCTTCTATGCAATCGCCGGCACTGGGCTGTCGACCCTGGATACAAACCTCGCCCAGCAACACAAAGACGCCGGCATGGACGTGCGCAGCCAAACCGTCCAGTCGCGGACCCTGGCCTCAATCTGCGAAGAACACGTCAAAGGCCCGATCCACTTTCTGAAAATCGACGTCGAAGGCCATGAAGAAACAGTCCTGAACGGCATGGACTTCAGCAAATGGCGGCCCTGGATCATCCTCATCGAAACCCCATGGAACCGCGACCAGACCTGGGAAAAAATCGTCACCGACGCCGGCTACCACCCCGTGCAGTTCGACGGCATCAACACCTTCTACCTGGCCGAAGAACACCTGGACCTCAAACCGGCTTTCGACATCCCGCCGTGCAACCTGGATGAATTCCAGTTCTGCTACGGCCATAAATTCAGCCACCCCGTTTCCAACGTCGAAAAGGAGCTGATCGCCGCACAGCAACGAGCCGACCAGGCCGAGGCAGAACTGCGCGCCATGAGGAACAGCCGATCATGGCGAGCCATTCAAAAACTCAAGAATGTGCTGGTTCGCAGCCGAGCTTGAGCCTTACGTCGCAATCCGTTGTGCATAAGTCCTGAAGCGAAAGGGCATAACGACCATTCAGAGACGACGCCTTGGGCTGCGCTCTTCCAGTCTCATTGAGTGGTCGTAGACAGAACCGATCACGTCGCTTTGGTGCAGATGAATCAAAGGCAGCGTGGCAAGCTGCATGTTATGCCCTGAAGAGGTGCGGCAAAGACCGCACCGGGCCCAACAAGATACCCGCCCAGGGTGCCTGGCCAACGGCCTGAAAATGCCACGATACCGTGACGTGGTGTGAGTGCCGCAGCCGACACTTTCGGACAACCGACAACCGCCTGGTTTGTCCGTGACCGTGAGGAATGCCGTATGCCTGATGAGATGTTGCACCTGCCTATGGTCAACAGCCTGCTGGAGCGCCATAAGGGCTCCCCCGGCGCACTGTTGCCGATCCTTCATGAGATTCAGGAGGGCATCGGCTACATCCCCGATGCCGCCATCCCCGAGATTGCCCACGCCCTCAACCTGAGTCAGGCCGAGGTTCGCGGGGTGATCAGCTTCTACCATGACTTCCGCACCGCGCCTCCGGCCCGGCATATCCTGCGTCTGTGCCGGGCCGAGTCCTGCCAGAGCCGCGGCGCCGAGCAGCTCGCAGCGCAGTTGCGTGAACGCCTGCAACTGGACGACCACGGCAGCAGCGCCGACGGCAACATCAGTCTGCGCCCGGTGTATTGCCTCGGCGCCTGCGCTTGCTCGCCAGCCCTGGAGCTGGATGGCCAGGTGCATGCGCGGCTCAGCGCCGAGCGCCTGGATGCCCTGCTTGACGCTTGCCAGGAGGACGCATGATGCCGAGCCTCTATTTGCCCTGTGATTCTCTTGCCCGTGCCGTGGGCGCCGATGAGGTGGCCGTGGCCCTTGCCACGGGGGCACAGGAACGCAATCTACCGCTGGACCTGCAACGCACCAGCTCTCGCGGCCTGTACTGGCTGGAACCGCTGCTGGAAGTGGACAGCCCGCAAGGCCGAATCGGTTTCGGCCCGCTGACCGCTGCCGATGTGCCGTCCGTGCTCGATGCGCTGCAAGGCGAGCCGTCCGCCCATCCACTGGCCTTGGGCTTGGTTGCGCAGTTGCCTTATCTAAAGACTCAACAACGCCTGCTGTTCGCCCGCGCCGGCATTACCCGGCCGCTGTCCCTGGAGGATTACCGGGCTCACGGCGGCTTCGAGGGCTTGACCCAGGCCATCGCTTTGGGCGGCGAACAGACCGCGACCGCCGTGTTCGATTCGGGTTTGCGTGGCCGTGGCGGCGCGGCCTTCCCGGCCGGGATCAAATGGCGCACGGTGCGCGGCACCCAGGCTGCGCAGAAATACATTGTGTGCAACGCCGACGAAGGCGACTCCGGCACCTTCGCCGACCGCATGTTGATGGAAGGCGACCCCTTCCTGCTGATCGAAGGCATGGCCATTGCCGGTCTCACCGTCGGGGCCAGCTACGGCTACATCTATGTACGCTCGGAATATCCACAGGCCGTGGCCACACTGCGCGAGGCGCTGGAAATCGCCCGGTCCGCCGGTTACCTCGGCGCCAATGTCGGCGGCAGCGGCCAGGCCTTCGATATGGAAGTGCGAGTCGGTGCCGGCGCTTACATCTGCGGTGAGGAAACCGCACTGCTGGACTCTCTTGAAGGCAAGCGCGGGATCGTCCGCGCCAAGCCACCCATCCCCGCCTTGCAGGGCCTGTTCGGCCTGCCGACCCTGGTGCACAACGTGCTGACCCTGGCTTCGGTGCCGCTGATTCTGGCCAAGGGTGCGCAGTTCTATCGCGATTACGGCATGGGTCGCTCCCTGGGCACCATGCCCTTCCAGTTGGCGGGCAATATTCGTCACGGCGGCCTGGTGGAACGGGCCTTTGGCCTGACCCTGCGCGAACTGGTGGAAGACTACGGCGGTGGTACCGCCAGTGGCCGGCCGCTGAAGGCCGCCCAGGTTGGCGGCCCCCTCGGCGCCTGGGTGCCACCAGAGCAATTCGACACGCCGCTGGATTACGAAGCCTTCGCTGCTATCGGCGCCATGCTCGGTCACGGTGGTGTGGTGGTGGCTGACGACAGCCTGGACATGGCCCGCATGGCGCGCTTCGCCCTGCAGTTCTGCGCCGAGGAATCCTGTGGCAAATGCACCCCATGCCGCATCGGCTCGACCCGGGGCGTGGAGGTGATCGACCGCCTGCTGGCTGCGCCTGACCAGAGCGGTCGTGATGAACAGGTGATCATCCTCAAGGACCTGTGCGACACCCTGCAATACGGTTCGCTGTGCGCATTGGGCGGCATGGTCTCCTATCCGGTAGCCAGCGCCCTCAAGCACTTCCCCGCCGACTTCGGTCTGCAGCCCTCGGAGGCCGACCAATGATCACTCTCTTCGACCCGAACACCGATATCGACCTCGGCACCCCGGCCCGCGACAGCCAGGTGCAGGTCACCCTGAACATCGACGGCCGCAGCATCAGCGTGCCCGAAGGTACCTCGGTGATGCGCGCCGCCGCGCTGCTGGGCACCACCATTCCCAAACTGTGTGCCACCGACAGCCTGGAAGCCTTCGGCTCCTGCCGCATGTGCCTGGTGGAGATCGACGGCATGCGCGGCTACCCGGCGTCCTGCACCACGCCGGTCAGCGAAGGCATGAGCGTGCACACCCAGACGCCGAAGCTCGCGACCCTGCGCCGCAACGTCATGGAACTGTACATCTCCGATCACCCGCTGGACTGCCTGACCTGCTCGGCCAATGGCAACTGCGAGCTGCAAACCGTCGCCGGCCAGGTCGGCCTGCGGGAGGTGCGTTACGGCTATGAAGGTGACAACCATCTGGCCGACCTGAAGGACACCTCCAACCCTTACTTCGACTACGACCCGAGCAAGTGCATCGTTTGCAACCGCTGCGTGCGCGCCTGCGAAGAAACCCAGGGCACCTTTGCCCTGACCATTACCGGGCGCGGTTTCGAATCCCGGGTCGCGGCCGCCGGTGGCGAGAACTTCCTCGACTCGGAATGCGTGTCCTGCGGCGCCTGTGTACAAGCCTGCCCCACCGCGACCCTGATGGAAAAAAGCGTGGTCGAACTGGGTCAGCCCGAACGCAGCGTGATCACCACCTGTGCCTATTGCGGCGTGGGCTGCTCGTTCCGCGCCGAGATGAAAGGCGACCAGCTGGTGCGCATGGTTCCAGACAAAAACGGCCAGGCCAACCACGGCCACTCCTGCGTCAAAGGGCGCTTTGCCTGGGGCTACGCCACCCACCCGGATCGCATCACCAAGCCGATGATCCGCCAGCACATCAACGACCCTTGGCAGGAAGTCAGCTGGGATGAAGCGGTGACCTACGCCGCCAGCGAATTCCGCCGGCTGCAGCAAAAATACGGCCGCGACTCCATTGGTGGCATCACCTCCAGCCGCTGCACCAACGAAGAAACCTACCTGGTGCAAAAACTGGTGCGCGCCGCCTTCGGCAACAACAACGTCGACACCTGTGCGCGGGTCTGCCACTCGCCGACCGGCTATGGCCTGAAACAAACCCTGGGCGAGTCCGCCGGCACCCAGAGTTTCGACTCGGTGATGCAGGCCGACGTGATCCTCGTGATGGGCGCCAACCCCAGCGACGCCCACCCGGTGTTCGCCTCCCAGCTCAAACGCCGCCTGCGCGAAGGCGCGCGGCTGATCGTCATCGATCCACGCCGCATTGATCTGGTGGACTCGGTGCATGCCCGCGCCGAAGTGCACCTGGCCCTGCGCCCGGGCACCAACGTCGCCATGCTCAACGCCCTGGCCCACGTCATCGTCACCGAAGGCCTGCTCAACCAGGCCTTTATCGACGCCCGTTGCGAGGCCAGCGATTTCGCCCACTGGAGCGAATTCGTCAGCCGCGCGGAAAACTCGCCGGAAGTCCTTGGCGCCATCTGCGGTGTAGCCGCTGCCGACATCCGTGCCGCCGCCCGTCTGTATGCCACCGGCGGCAATGCGGCGATCTACTACGGCCTGGGCGTCACCGAACACAGCCAGGGCAGCACCTCGGTCATGGGCATCGCCAACCTGGCCATGGCCACCGGCAACATCGGCCGCGAAGGCGTGGGCGTGAATCCGCTGCGTGGGCAGAACAACGTTCAGGGCTCCTGCGACATGGGCTCCTTCCCCCACGAGCTGCCCGGCTATCGGCACATCTCCAACGAGGTGGTACGGGCGCAATTCGAACAGGCCTGGAACGTCACCCTGCAACCCGACCCGGGCCTGCGCATTCCCAACATGTTCGAGGCAGCCCTGGGCGGCAGCTTCAAGGGCCTGTATTGCCAGGGCGAAGACATCGCCCAGAGCGACCCCAATACCCAGCACGTCACCGCGGCGCTGTCGGCCATGGAATGCATAGTGGTGCAGGACATTTTCCTCAACGAAACCGCCAAGTTCGCCCACGTGTTCCTGCCGGGCTGCTCGTTCCTGGAAAAAGACGGCACCTTCACCAACGCCGAGCGGCGCATCTCCCGGGTGCGCAAGGTCATGGAGCCTCTGGGCGGCAAGGCCGACTGGGAAGGCACAGTGGCCTTGGCCAACGCCCTGGGTTACCCCATGAACTACCAGCACCCGTCAGAAATCATGGATGAAATCGCCAGCCTGACGCCGACCTTCACCAACGTCAGCTACGCCTCACTGGATCGCCACGGCAGCCTGCAATGGCCGTGCAACGCTGCGGCACCGGACGGCACGCCAACCATGCACATCGAGGAATTCGTGCGCGGCAAGGGACGCTTCATGCTCACCGGCTACGTGCCCACCGAGGAAAAGGTCAACAATCGCTATCCCCTTCTGCTGACCACCGGGCGCATCCTCAGCCAGTACAACGTCGGCGCCCAGACCCGGCGTACCGACAACGTCGCCTGGCACGACGAAGACCGCCTGGAAATCCACCCGACCGACGCCGAGAGCCGTGGCATCAACGAAGGTGACTGGGTCGGCATCGGCAGCCGCGCCGGACAGACCGTACTGCGTGCGCGGGTCTCCGATCGGGTAGCCCCGGGAGTGGTGTACACCACCTTCCACTTCCCTGAATCGGGGGCCAACGTCATCACCACCGACAACTCCGACTGGGCCACCAACTGTCCGGAGTACAAGGTCACCGCCGTGGAAGTCAGCCGCGTCTACCACCCTTCCGAATGGCAAAAACGCTACCAGGAGTTCAGCGACGAACAACAACGCCTGCTCGACGAACGCCGCCAGGCACGCACCGCTGGAACAAAAGCCGAGGTACGCCGATGAGCACTGAAAATCTGATCAAAATGGCCAACCAGATTGCCCAGTACTTCGCCGGCGAACCGGACCAGCAACAGGCCGTGCTCGGCGTGCGTAATCACCTACAGATGTACTGGACGCCCGGCATGCGCAAGGAGTTGCTGGCCTGGCAGTCGGAGCATCAGGGGGCGGACTTGCACCCACTGGCGCAGGCGGCGGTCAGTGGGGCGGGCTGGGAGGCTTAGAATCCCTTGGGATTGTCCTTGGCCTGTGAAGACAGGCCAAGGGGCGTTCCAGAGGCTTTTAAAGTCGACCAATCGAGGCCGCGCAGACCCTATACACACCCAAGCGCAAAGCGTCAGCACGCTCCACGCAAAAATAGTCTGTTTTCAGGGGTTTACAGAACCAAACCAATCGCTATAATCGTCGCCCAACACGCCGGTATAGCTCAGTTGGTAGAGCAACTGACTTGTAATCAGTAGGTCCCGGGTTCGACTCCTGGTGCCGGCACCACATTAGGCTCCATTGCATTCCACCGAATGCTCTGGAAGCCCCGAAAACCCGCCCTTTGGCGGGTTTTTTCGTTCCAGGACCCTCTGTCGGGATCCAACAAAATCCCCCTTCCCCGAGGGTATGTTAGGGGTACTGCGATTTCCCGGTCAGGAGCGCGTACCCCTATGCCACGTCTGGCGATCCCCCTCAGCGACCTGCAATGCCGCACGGCCAAAACCCGCGAACGCGCCTACAAACTGTTCGACGGCGGCGGCATGTACCTTTTCGTCAAACCCAATGGCGTGAAGACCTGGCGCTTGAAGTACACCAAGCCCAACGGCAAGGAAGGTACGCTCATCATCGGCAATTACCCCATAGTTACCCTTTCAGTCGCACGGCGTAAGCGAGACGAAGCCAAGGCATTACTGCTCGACAACCTCGACCCAATGGAAGAAAAGAAGAAGGCCAAGATCGTAGCCCAGCGGGCGGCACTGCTTTTCGAAACCGTTGCCCTGGAGTGGCACGCTGATATGTCCCGCCGCTGGACCGAAGGCCACGCAAAAACCGTAATGAGCCGACTGCGCACCCACGTCTTCCCGCTGATCGGCCAACGACCCATCGCTGAACTCGATACCCATGACCTGCTAGAGATCACCCAGCGCATCAAGGAACGCGGCACCATGGATGTGGCGTTAAGGGTACAGAACTACTTATCCACCATCATGCGCGGAGCCAAAAGGGCTCGGCAGATCACCATGAATCCTGCACTAGATCTGGCAGGCTCGATTCACGCGCCGCGCACAGTCCATCGCCCGGCTCTCTCCCTCAACCGCCTACCCGAACTGCTACACCGTATCGACAACTACAACGGCCGCGAACTGACGCGCCTTGCCGTCCTGCTCACGCTGCATGTATTCGTCCGCTCCAGCGAACTGCGCTTCGCGCGATGGAGTGAGTTCGACCTCCAACGCGCCATGTGGGAAATCCCCGATACCCGCGCGTCGATTGAAGGGGTACGCAACTCCACACGCGGGACCAAGATGAACGGCGACATTCAAATGGTTCCGTTATCGCCGCAGGTCATCGAAATACTGGAGCGCCTGCGCAGCCTCAGTCGCTTTTCAGAGTTGGTGCTACCGGGCGACCACAAGTACTGGAAGCCCATGTCCGAGAACACGGTGAACACCATGCTCCGCAACGTCGGCTATGACACCAGCAAGCAGGTGTGCGGCCACGGCTTCAGGACCATGGCCTGTAGCGCCCTACTGGAGTCCGGGTTATGGACCGACGCAGCCATCGAAAGACAAATGAGCCATAAGGAACGCAACCGCGTGCGCGCCGCATATATCCACAAAGCTGAATTTCTGGAACAGCGCCGGCTGATCATGGCGTGGTGGAGCAACTACATCGATGCCAACCGTAGCGGACATGTAACGCCTCACGAATTCGCTCACCCGGTCGGCGACAACATTACCGCCCTACAAAATAGCCGTGGCGCATCCAAACGTGGGTAAGCCAATAAGATCACCGCAGTCCGCCCTTCCACGCGGGTCCATCCAAGCGGGGCTGCAAAGCCGCCCTGCTTGGATGGACCTCATTTAAAAAATCTAAAGCCCACGCAAATTGTCTGTGGAAAACCATAGATTTCCACCGGTGGATAATTTCATCCACAGCCGCAGAACTCCGGAAAATTCGAGCCTTGACCCGAATTATCCACAGGCGTAGAAAAGATCGGGCAAAGCGCTGTCGTTGACAGCAACCCAGGTAGCCAGAACCTTTAAGGCTACGCCACACCGTGGTGGTTCTCCCAAAGTGCGATTAGCGTCCGGCGGCTCGCACGGTCACTCACCGAGTGATGGATGCCTACTTCAGATCGTTGCCATTGCGGCAAATACATACCCCTACCCAGCTGCCCTGCAGCAACCTTTCCGCTTGGCCATTTCACTGCGCCAACCTGCGCCCGTCTCTTTCTCCCGGAAAGAGACGGGCGCTCCTACCGCTGCTGCAGCCCAACTCGTACAAGGCTTTGCGGCATTTCCCCTCGTGATAATCGGCGGGACAAACACCGAAGTCACCAGCAACAGCGATGCAGATGATGGTGCCGCAGCCCAAGGAATGGACTGCACCTGACTGACAGTCAGGCATGCCCCGGTCATCGCATTACTGCCTTCACGTGACTCAGGATCTCGCGGTGCCGGTCTCGTCAACCGGCGCAGCCTCCACCCGCCCACTTCTTTGGAAGTGTCCAGGAGGCCAGATCATGAGGTGCCCAAGCTCCCGGTCGTAAAGAGCCGCCAGTCCCGCGTTAGTGGACAACCCTCACAGGCCGCAGGGGCCTTGATCCCTGATAACACTCAACATTCGTGGCGGGATGACGTGAGGAAAGTTTCAAAAGTTTTGGCTTCGAGAGGAGTTTGATCATGGCATTGGTAGGTAGGCGGGATGGGCGCAATTTTGGCTATGGCCGGCAATTGAGCTATGCCGGGCCGCAGGCATTGCGCGATCTATTTGGCGGCGGGCATTACGGCACCGTCAAGGCACACAGTGATCGCTGGCAGGCGTTTGTACGCTGGTGTCGCTCGGAAGATGGGCCGGGGTTTAACGATGCCCGGCAAATTGATCGGCAGACCTTGTTGGACTACGCCGGACATCTGCGGCAGCAAGTTGAGCAAGGCGAGCTCGCCATCTCCACCGCGCAAAACCGACTGTCCAGCGTGAACCGAACCATGGCCGCGCTTCGCGGTGATCAGTATGTGAAAGTGCCGAGTCCGAGCAGGGCGCTGGGAATGCGGCGCACCAGTGTTCGTCGCTCGGTGCCACAAGGCCAAGACCGCGAACACGTGAAACGGATCGTCGACGCCCTCTGCGGACATCAGCAGCCACGTGCCGCCGCCATCGCGCAGTTGGCGCGAGCTACCGGGATGCGCCTGCGCGAGGCTATTTTGGCCGATCTACCAAGGCTGCAGCGTGAAGCCAATCAGCTCGGAAAGATGAACATTCAGGACGGAACGAAGGGTGGTCGCTCAGGGGCAACAGCCCCGCGCTGGATCACCGTGAATGATCAGATACGTGCCGCGCTAAAATTCGCCCAAGGCGTATCACCCAATGGAAGCCACAACCTTCTCGCTCTGGAGGAGAATTATGTCGACTTTTTACGCGAGGTCGTACGGCCAACTCGAGACGTTCTACATGAGCATGGACTGAAAGGCTTTCACGAACTGCGCGCGGCATATGCCTGTGAGCGCTATGAGCAGATTACTGGCCACTCGGCGCCAATCAACAGTGGCGATTACTACCGACAGGATCGCAGACTCGATCAGGATGCCCGTCAGCAGGTTAGCCATGAGCTCGGGCATGGCCGGATTGATGTCGTCTCGGCCTACATTGGGGGAAGAGCATGAGCCCCCCCTTCGATATGGACCTCTTTTTAACCGGTTGCCTGAGCGGCTCCCCGGCAACCAGGCGTCGACACCTCAAACAAGCGAGAATTATGCTCACGGCCATCATGAGTCGCTGGCAGTGTGATACGCCCTGGTGCTGGCAGCGTAAGCACGTTGCCTGGTTTCTAAACTATTACCTGCGGGGCCATGCTCGTACGACTCGATACTACTATTGGCTCACGGCACGCCTAATTTTTGAGCGTATTGGGAGAAGCTTAGGTATTGTGGTTTCGCCTACGGGCCTTATACGGCACTCCTGAGACTGCTTTTACAATTCGGAGTGACCAAATACCGCCCACCGGGAAGCGCATAGCTAGCGCTAGCGGAAAGATTTACACGATGCATGGGAAAGGGCCGAACGTCTGTCGCTACCAAGCCCCCAAAATGAGGCAGAGTCGTGGTGAGATTTTCTAGCGACGACAAAGCCGAGCAAATATACTCTGCCAAATGTTTCCTGACCAATCAGTAAAGGGATTTTTATGGTTATGCAAGTCGACGCCAACCCAGCAAAGCGCTTCTTTGTAGAGATGCTGACGAAAGATATTGATCTGAAAGATTCAATATTAGACTTGCTGGACAATTGTGTGGACGGAGTGATGCGGGAACGGCAAGCTGATTTAAATACAGATCAGCCATACAAGGGCTATCAAGCTCATATAAATTTTTGCAAAGATTTCTTTGAAATATCAGACAACTGCGGCGGCATCCCGCGCGAAGTCGCGCTCGAGCGTGCTTTCCGAATGGGACGTCCAGACAAAACCATTGACAAAGATCTACCGACTGTTGGCGTGTACGGCATAGGCATGAAGCGCGCTATATTTAAAATGGGACAAAATTCAGTAGTCGAATCTCATGCAAAAGACGCTTCGTATGAGGTAAAGATAACTACTGATTGGCTGGAAGATGATAAAAACTGGATGTTACCCATAGCTGAGGTCGAACCCAAAAGCGAGCGAGGCACGAAAATTTTAGTTGAAGATTTATATCCTGGCATCGCTCGCCTTTTTTCAGATGCGACCGGTTTCGTATCCGACCTAACCAGGTCAATTTCCGCCTATTATGGAAACATCATCCTTAAAGGATTTGAAGTATTCGTCAACGGCAACAAAATACCTCCTTTGAGTTCCTCTTTCATCTTAAGTAAAAGCTCCTTAGAATCCGGGCAAGGTGTAGCACCCTACGTTTATACGGGTGTTTTCCAAGGCGTAACCATTGAGTTAGCGGTAGGGCTTTACCGAAACCTACCTACTGATGAGGAGCAGGAAGAATCTTTAGCTGGCCGGCCGTCCACAGAAAAAGCCGGATGGACGATAATCTGTAATGATCGTGTTGTCCTATATGCGGACAAAACAAAAGTTACGGGCTGGGGCGAAGCCGGGGTTCCTCAATATCACACACAATTTGTATCAGTAGCAGGGGTGGTAAACTTCAAATCAAACGACGCCTCCCTTCTCCCCGTAACAACAACAAAAAGAGGAATAGACGGCAACTCCGACTTGTATCTTTCTGTTAAAGAATTTATGCGTGAAGGCATGAAATTATTCACAGATTATACTAACAAATGGAAAGGCCAAGAAAGACCAGAACTAGAGGAAAGTGCCACATCAGTATCGCCTAAAGATATTGCCGCGATGATCCCTAGTGATAACTGGTCTCAAGATCGTAAAAGTGTTATTCAAGGTAGCAAATTTAAGCCCTCCCTCCCAATGCCAGAACGCTCCAAAGAGTTCAGATTTCTCAGATTCTCAAGACCACTGGGAGATATCAAAAAGCTCGGAGAGCATTTCTTTGATAATCCAGATTATGCCCCCGGTGAGATCGGAGGTTTGTGTTTTGACGAAATCCTCAAGGGGATAAAATAATGAGTGCAGGAGGAAATATTCCGTATCACCTGCGCCAGAACAAAGCAATCGAACGAAACTTATTCGTAGATATGCTCACCAGAGTAGGACGCTACTGCAATATATCGGATTTTAGATACATTGGGTTTGGCGGACCATTCCTAGAGGACTTTAAACATCTCCATTCAGCACTTCGAATTTCAGATATGATCTCGCTGGAAATGGACACCAATGTATATCGCCGCCAGCAATTCAACCGCCCGATTTCGTGTATTGAATTGAGAAACGAATCCAGCGACGAATTTTTGAGCAACTATGAGTTCGACTCAAACAAAAATGCAATCGTATGGTTCGACTATGCAACAACCCAAATTGGCTCTCAGCTAGCAGAGCTTCAACAATTAGTCGAAAAGCTTGCGCACGGTGACATCTTTAAAATAACGGTGAATGCATCTCCCGTAAGTTTAGGCTGCTCAAACGCAGGAGCGAAAATACTGGAGCAAAGGGCAGCGGTAGCAGTAAACCGGTTCGGAGAATATGGCCCAGGCGATATTTTACCCGACGATGTTTCCACTAAAAAATATCCGTCGCTTTTGCTGAGGGCTCTAATAAATTCAGCTAAGAAAGGTCTGTCCGGTGACTCGGGTGTGGTTTTGTATCCCCTATCGGCGTTCTCATATAGCGACGGACAACAAATGCTAACTTTTTCTGGAATTCTGCTCCATGAAGATGAGATCGGAGTATTCGAAGATCAGACTAGACTTCGATCATGGCCTTTTTTCAATGAGTGCAATGAAGATCCAAAGTCAATAAGCGTACCTGCTCTTTCCGCCAAAGAACGCGTATATGTAGAGTCTTTACTTCCAGGGGCTACAGCTGACCAAATTCTTCATGACCTTGATTATTATGTTGGGGCAGATCAAAACGTGGCCAAGGCCGAAATGAGTAATTTCATTAGTTTTTACAGACTTTTCCCATGGTACTCGCGGATCGTACTCTAGCAAGCACGGCCATAGGCCTAAAATGCTAGGGGCTCCATTAGCCCGATGCGAAAAGGGGCTAGAGATGCTAAGCTCCCGGCCCCTTGCGACCCCCAAGGCCTTCCTGGCTTGGTGTAGCTTATTTTGCTCAATGGTTTTCCGATGCCAACACTACTTGACCTCTTCAGCGGTTGCGGAGGCCTGACACTGGGCTCCCACAATGCCGGCTACACAACGGCGCTGGCGGTTGACGTCGACCCTATACTTTCGAGCTCCTTTGGTCTGAATTTCCCTTCTACACCTTTCCTTAACGCAGACGTGACATCGCTGAAGCAACCTATCCTTAAAAGCTTGCTTCCGGACAGCGTAGATGGCGTGGTTGGCGGTCCACCATGCCAAGGATTTAGCGGTATGGGAAAAAGTCTGCCTGACGATCCTCGTCGAACGTTGCTCGGCGAATTTTTCCGTATCGTATCAATTGTAAAACCCGCATTCTTTGTTATGGAAAACGTCCCTGGTCTAATGTTTCCTAACAATAAGCATGTCCTAGACGCTGCTATATTATCTCTTGGTAGTCGGTGGGAAATTGTTGGCCCTATAATTTTAGATGCCTCGGATTTTGGTGCTCCCACTAAACGACGCCGAGTTTTTGTCTTTGGCTTCGATAAAAGGAAAATGCGAGTTCCTACACTTAAAGATGTAATAGCTTGTGACGCTACTTCAGTATCGGTGCACGATGCAATTGGGGACCTGAAAACGACTTTCCGAAACAGCGATGATATAGACCGTTGGCATTACGGGCCATCCTCAAGTATCTCTGAGTATGCATCCAAGCTTAGAACACCCTCTGGAGTTTTTACGGGGAACCAGCTCACAGAGCATCGCCCAGAAACCATTACCCGCTTTGCTTCTGTCCCTCAAGGAGGCGTAGATCCTGTTGGAAAATACAAACGATTGAGCTGGGATGGACTGTGTCCAACATTGAGAGCTGGCACCGGTAGCGATAAAGGCTCCTATCAAGCGGTTAGGCCACTGCATCCAGTAGAGAATCGCGTGATCACTCCTCGTGAAGCCGCACGACTACAGGGGTTCCCTGATAGTTTTGTATTTCACTCCACTGTATGGCATAGCTGCCGAATGATTGGAAATAGCGTGTCCCCTATCATCGCTGAGAAATTGCTTTCCAACATCCGCAATTTTTTGTAGTGAAATACACGCCAAACCAGAAGATACCCAAGAGCTAATCTCAGATAGATATTTAATAATTTTTATCTGAGAGAAAACTCTTAATTTTTTCGATCAGTAACTCAGGTGCTCGAATCTCGCACTGCCATATTATTGAAACTTGCCAACCCTGCGCTTCAAGAGCTGCGACATTTCTCTTATCCCTCTCTCTATTTCTTATAAATTTATCACTCCAAAATTCAATATTTGTCTTAGGGAGCTTCGCATAGCGACAATTTAAATGTCCATGCCAATAACACCCATTAACAAATATCACCTTCTTTTTACCAGAAAATACTATATCAGGGCAACCAGGCAACTTTTTTACATGCAGACGATAACGATAGCCCAATGCATATATTAGCTGCCGGACTTTTATTTCAGGCTTGGTGTTTTTTGCTTTAATCCGACTCATTAGCCAGCTACGACGCGCGGGTGCCAGCGTATCCATAATCAATCACCTACCTGCAACATATTGTGATGCTGAAGCTGTTTTCGCCAATTTATAATAGACAATTATGCGACAAAGAAATTCAATCTCCATCGGTTGAACTTGGTATCGTCGGGAAGCCAAAGCGCAATCTTTGTGGTCCCCGCAATCGAACGAGATTATTTTATTTAAACAACACCGACAATCGGGCCAGTCATTTTTCGTACGCTCAGAGTTAAAAAATCGCCTCCCCCATTATTCAATAGACTATCTAGTTTCGCCAAAAGCTCCCGCTCGTTTGGCACCGCGCAATATAGCTAGAGCAATAAAGCCACAACATCATTTTAGTTTCTTACACAAACTGCATAGCCCAGCAGTTAGCCCAACCATATAGAAAGCCAAAATAATTGACAAAATAGAAACAAAACAATAGGCAGTCCGCACTGCATCATAAGAGTACGTATCACGAGTATCGGCAGAGCTAAGAGACACAAACGATTCAATCGTAATTCTTATTGCATCTGGAAGAAATATTAAAGCAATTAAAGCTGCCATTACTGCAACCGGCAAAGCCTTGCCATATAAAACATTTTTAACAAGCCTATAATTACTTACATTATCCTCCTTAAATTTGGCGGGTAGTACATCAAGAGCCTTTGATATTTCGGAATACCAAAGACTAAATAGAATGGCGGCTATTGCCAACAACAGACTGGAGGCGGATAGTAGATCGCTCATTGGTTAGGTTGAACCGATAATCTTGTGCAAAGCCTGGTATACGAAGACGCCGTCATCTCATATGTAGAAACGCTGCCTTTCTTCTTGGTCACAGGCGTAAGGCCACCATCGATCTCACCCAGAATTTTATTCAACTCATTTATAACATTTTGGCTATTTATTGGAACATAGTATGGCCCTACTCCACTGTCTCTAGAAGCAGATATCAACACAGACTGAAGAGTTGCTTCAATATAATTCTTAAGCTGATACTGATACTTTGAAATAACAGAGCGTATCAAAGATCGGCTTTCAGTTAGGCTTGTCTGAAATAGACTACTAACGGTGTTTTCATCAGGAATGCGCCCTCCGAAGGTAGACTCAATTAAAAGAAACAGTCGATATTCAAGCATATCAGTACCTCGCTTGAAAACCTTTTGCCCACGAATCATGGTCAAATACTCTTTAATTGAAGCAGCCAAGCATTGATTTAACCGCATATTTAAGTCGCCAACTGAGCAACCTAAAATCGCGGCAACTTCCATTTCGTCATCAGCATCAAAGTTTACTGTGGTAGTAAGCTGCATTTTATATCTCCATAAATGATAGCCAGATCCGCTTCGGTTTCAGCCACACAGTATTGCCCATAGACTTTCTCTCAGATCGCCTCGACGACGTTAGCATTATGCCATCACAGCCGTCTACCAGATGGATTTGCGCTGGTATCGCCACTATCGAATACAACTTGGGCTTGATAAGCAGCGTTCAGACACTCTAGGTAAGGTGCCTAACTCCGCTCTGAAGGACTTCCGGGTTCGATTCCACTTAGAGCTATAACTAGCTAATTTATTTATAGTTATTGGTGGGGGTACGCCAAATTTTCCACCGCTTTCCAGACCCGCAGAAAACCTAGCTCCGCAGAAAGCTACCGTTCGTCTGGTGCCCGATCCACCGAAAGCTCTGGAAGCCCCAAAAATTCGCCCTTTGGCGGTTTTTTTTCAGACCCCTCCTTCGGGGTCCAACAAAATCCTCTTCCCCGAGGGTATGTTAGGCGTATTGCGATTTTCCAGGCAGGAGCTCGTCCCCCTATGCCACGTCTATCAATCCCCTCACCGACCTGCAATGCCGCACGGCCAAACTCTGCGAACGCGCCTATAAACTTTTCGATGACAGCGGCATGTACCTTTTCGTCAAACCCAACGGCGTGAAGACCTGGCACTTGAAGTACTGCATGCCCAACGGCACGGAAGGCACGCTCATTATTGGCAACGAGTCCATGCCATCGAGTCAATATTTCTGAGTCTGCACTCCATAGGGAGCGCCCCGATAAGGGCTATGTGGTGATTTAATTTAGATGAATCACTACGACCCCTTTAGCCGGATTTTCCGCGGATACCGGAGGCGGTATGAAAATGTTATTTCTCATTCGCCATGCCAAGTCGAGTTGGGATGACGTTGCGCAGCCCGACAAAGACCGCCCATTGAACGATCGCGGCAGACGCGACGCGCCCAAGATCGGTGAGCGTTTGGCCAATCGCGATCTGAAGCCTGATCTGATCCTGTCGAGCCCGGCCGTGCGTGCGCTCGAGACAGCGAAGATCATCGCCAGGAAGCTCGATTACCGACGCAAGGACATAGTCGTGGACGATCGGCTGTATGCCGCTGAGGCGAATGACCTGCTCGAGGTCATCCGCACGCTGGGCGACCGGCTGAAGTCAGTGATGATCTTTGGCCATAACCCCGCGTTGGTCGAACTCGCGCAGCGGCTCTCCAGCGAGATCACCGACATGCCAACGTGCGCCGTCGCCGAGTTCAGGTTCGATGCGAAGTCTTGGTCAGAAATCGGCGAGATCGAGCCCGCACACGTGGCGCTCGACTATCCAAAAAAATCCTAGGGAAATTCTGGAAAAGTCCACTTCTCAGAGGTTTTCTCAGAGGTCATTGTTCCCGGATGCCGCTCCCGCCTGGGGCTCTTTGCCGAGAAAGGGGGCAGTTTCCACTTCCAGCATCAGCAACACCATTTCCGTCAACTCGGCGTCGGACTTCTGTCCCGCATAGATGTCATGGAGTGCTTTGGCGAAGGGAATGCGCAGGTCTTGGTTTTCTTCGCGGGCGGTATCGCTGTATTGCATGAGTTCGCTGATGGTTCGCAGCACAGCCGCTTGCCACCGAGCGGTGGTCCTCGGACCATCGCTGGTGATTGCAATCAACTTATCCTTCGTCAGCTGGCGAAGGGCAGGTTCGCGCAACGGCTTAAGCGGCTTTGGGTTGCGAGTGATCTTTGACATACCGGACGATACTCAGCGTTTCCTGCCGGAACTGCTCGTAGTCGATCTGCTGGGCGTTAATGAAGGTACTGCCCATCATGGTCAGCGCGCCCATAAAGCTGGCTTCGGAAATTTCCTCGTCGCTCGCGCCAAACAAGCGCGCGGCTTCGGTATGGAACAGGGCGCAATACTTACAACGGGTCGCCCCGGACACCGCCAGACCTATCAACTCCTTGTACTTATTAGGAATCTTGGTATCCGCCAGCCAGAAGTCCCGGGCCACGCCCCAGAATCCGCTTGCTCCGCCTTCCGGCATCTGCTTAATCCACTCCGGTACCAAGCCTAGAGTCTGTTCAATTTCTCGATAGGTATCTTGAATTGCCATTTGACACCTCCTTGCCTCTTTGGAGACATCTGCTTCAGACACACAACTAGTTTAGTTCGCTGGCGGCCATACCAGAGCCGGCAGCAGGACGACTCCAGCAATGAATTCTTAAACACCGTAGAAACAACAGGATGGATTTAGATTTTTTTGGCGCAATGACGTACCACTAGGTACCTGGAGTTATCAAACTTGGCGAGTTGGCTTAGAGACAATACAGGAAGCCCGGCACTTGGCCGGGCTCAGAGAGAACGCAATGGGCAGCACGTTGCATCGATCAGTTGGCGAAATTCTCGATCTTTACCTGACCATCAGGAAAGGTCGCGATTATCTCCAGCTCGCCGCCCATGGCGCGGATGTAGTTGCGCAAGGTGCTGATGTACATGTCCGTGCGCCGCTCCATCTTGGAGATCGCCGCTTGGTTGACATGCAGCGCTTTGGCCAACGTGTCTTGGCTCAGCTCCTGCGCCTGACGTAGTTCGTGCAGCGGCATTTCGGCACGCAACTTTTGATAGATGGCATCGACACGCTCGAGAGACTCAGGCGAGCGGCGCGCCATCAGGTCAGTGAATTTTTTAGCCATTGTCGTAGCCCTCTTTCTTCAAGGTTTCCAAGTGTTCGCCATACAGGCATGGCAGTGGCTTGCACCGAGTCCTACTCAGCTCACTGAGGCAATCCCACCGGTCTCTAAAATCGTCGGTGTATTCGATTGTCCATCTTACGGGCAAAATATTCCATAGAAGGAATATAACCCCCAAGGAATACTTTCATGAACTTCAGTGGCCCCACCGGGGCATAGCTACGAGGCATCAACGTGTCGCTGTTTTTAACTTTTTGCGACACGTCTTGAGAACATGTCGCTGCCGACGACACGTTGGCAATACGTGTTCCCGAAATCGAATTTTTGCGACATATCACCGCAACCAGCACTTCGCCACACTTGCGGCCCCGCCCCCCCACACGCTAACCTTCGGGCGTCGCTGCCAAATCAGCGATCGGGCGTAGGAACCCGAGTAAATCAAGGCGCAACAGCGCCCAATAAACTATTGCAGGCGCTTTTTTTGTGCTCGCGATAACGTTTTATGGTGGCTGTGCGCGGGACACCTTCGGGTGTGCCGGGTGCCTTGATTCCCGGTATTCCTACCCTGCGTACAGCCGCCACCCAATCCCGTAGGAAGGACGGCAGCGGCTCCCCAAGTCAAGGAGCTAGACCATGCACACCATAAATCCGTCCGAAATCTGCATCACCCTCATCCGCTATCTCCCATCCCCCGGAGATGCCCAATGACCAATCCCCAAGACCTCAAAACCATCGGCCTCACGCCTTTCTCCATCCATTCGGACCAAGCCCTGTTCCGCGTCAACAGCGGTGTACCGATTCGAGAAGCCCTGTCCCATGTGTCCGATTTGCTCCACATCGCGAAGATGCTGGCAGAGGATGCAGCGATGGAGCGGCGTTCGGACCGTTATGCCTGGGCGTCGCATTATTTGCAGGAGATGAGTAAGGCGGTGATTGATGATGTGGTGAAGGTGCTCAGTGCTCCGCACAACGCAGGTTGAACAGCGTGTAGCGTCTCTACTGATCGCAAACAACAAAGGCCCGCAGCAATGCGGGCCTTTGTTGTTTGCGGGTTTAAACCGGAAATCCCCGCCATCGGCGCCAACCACCGTATGCCCCGCCGCCAGCGCCGCTTGCGAAAAGGCCAGACCCAAGCCTGAACTGACGCCGGTGATCAGGAAAACCTTGTGTACGTGAGTGTTCATGTTGCGCGCCCCAATACTGCAGCGCCGTCGACGTTGATCGATGACGCTGCGCACAGGTCTTAGTGACCGGCGCTCTGACCGCCATCGACGTGCAGGATTTCGCCAGTGACGAACCCGGCAGAGTCCAGATACACAACGGCCTGGGCGATGTCGCTGATCTCACCCATGTGCCCGACCGGGTGCAAATTCCCCAGCGCTTCATGGGTTTCTTCGCCGTGCATCGGAGTTTTGATGATGCCGGGGCTGACCGCGTTCACACGGATACCACGCTTGGCGTATTCGATGGCCAGGGATTTGGTCGCCGCGTTGAGGCCCCCTTTGGTCAACGACGCCAGTACCGAAGGCACGCCGTCGATGGCGTGGTCCACCAGGCTGGTGGTGATGCTGACGACGTGGCCGCTGCCTTGTTTTTCCATCTCGGCGATGGCGAGTTGGGTGATGTAGAAGAAACCATTCAGGTTCACCGACAGCACAGCGGCGTAGTCGTCGTGGGTATAGGCGGTGAACGGCTTGGCGACGAAGATCCCGGCGTTGTTGACCAGGGTGTCGACACGGCCAAAACGTGCGATCGCTTCACGAATCACGCGCTCGGCAATCGCCGGGTCGCCGATGTCGCCCGCCACGGTGAGGATGTCCGGGTCGGTGGACGGTTTGATCGAACGCGAGGTGGCAACCACCTGGTAATCGAGATCACGGAAGGCCTTGACCATACCTGCGCCGAGACCTTGGGATGCGCCCGTAATAACAATAACTTTTTTCGAATTGCTCATGATGAACCTCTACTAAATTTTGGGGTTTGAAAAGTGATCAATCAGGCTTCGGCAGGTGCCTGCACCATTTGCCTCAGCATCTGTTCGTAGTACTCGACCGATTGCGAACCGGACACCAGCTGACGACCGTTGAGGATCATGGCCGGTACCGAATTGATGCCGCGCTCGCGGTAAAAAACTTCAAGCTCACGCACCTCGTTGGCGAACGCTCCGGACGCCAGCACCTCTCGCGCACGGGCCGCATCCAGCCCCGCTTCCACCGCCAGACGCACCAGCGTCTCGCGATCGCTCGGGTTCTGACCGTCGGTGAAGTAAGCGCGCAGCAAGACTTTCTTGAGTGCGATCTGCCGCCCTTCCTGCGACGCCCAGAACAACAGTCGGTGAGCATCAAAGGTGTTGTAGAAGTGGCTGCGTTTTTCCAGATCGAACTTGAAACCGATGGCTTGACCGCGAGCGATCTGCATCGCTTTGCCTGCGGCGATTTCCTCGGCGCTGCGCCCGTATTTGCGCATCAAGTGCTTGACCGCGTTCTCGCCTTCAGCCGGCATGTCCGGGTTCAACTCGAAGGGCTTGAAAGTCAGCTCAACCGAGACTTCATCGGCCAGGTTTTCGATCGCTTGCTCCAGTGCCGTCGCGCCCAAGGCGCACCACGGGCACACCACATCGGAGATGAAATCGATGGTGACGGACAGAGTCATGACTGCCCCTCCCCCTCAGCCAGCTGCTTTCGGTACTGGGTGGTGGTCATCCCGGCATAGCCCCAGTTATCGGTGTCGACTTCTTCGATCACGATGTGGGTCAGGTCCGGGCGTTTGTTGAGGACGCGTTCCAGGGTTTCAGTGATTTCGGCGATCACCTGAGCTTTCTGCTCTGAGGTAACGCCATCGCGGGTGATGCGTACGCTGACAAAAGGCATGACAACTCTCCTGTGACCTCCCCCTCGACATGATGGGTAGGTAAGTGGAGGTCACTGTAGGACGTTGGTCTGGAGGGATAAAGATAGGTAAAAGCACATCATTTGTGACGTGATGTAATGAGTTCGACCGGTTCAACCGATCCGGTTTAGCGAGGAAAACACCCTGCCGTTAAAAAGCAGGGTGGGTAGGCTTTGGATCTTGACGCAGGACCGGCTAACGGGTGTCCCTTGTTCTCAGTTCGCGCCGAACAGCATCGTCCAATAGACGCCCTCGTCGCTACGCGAGTTCGCGGCATAGGCCGCGCCAACCTGGGTAAACATCGGGTTCATCAGGTTGGCGCAATGCCCGGGGCTGGCCAGCCAGCCCTCCATAGCCTTGCCCGGCGAACTCTGTCCGGCGGCGATGTTCTCGCCGATCTGCCGGCCACGGTAGCCGGCGGCTCTCGCCCGGTCCGCCGGCATATCACCGTCGGGGTCCTGATGCGCGAAATAATTGTCGTTAGCCATCGCCCGGCTGTGCCCCTGCGCCGCGGCCCCCAGGGCGGCATTCCAGGTCAGCGGGCGTGCTGCGGCGAAGCGCTGGCGACCACACAGGCGCGGCCTCGCCCGTGCCGCGTTGACCTGTGCCAGCAACGTCTTGCCTGCCACTCGCGGATCGTCCAGATGCCCATCGAGCAAGGGCCGCGCCAGCACCACCTGCCATTCACTGTCGGCGCGACGCACGCCGATATCGGCGTACTGGGTATCGAGCAGGGCCCCGCAATAGCGGCTCTGGAGCATGTCAAAGGCCTCCTCGGCATCTTGCGCGCCGACCAGACGGATAGTGCGCACCGACACCGCCCGATAACCGGAATCCTTCAAGGTCTCCCGCGAAACGCCGCCATAGCCGATCGGCAAGCCCAGGCTCGATTTCAGAGCCAGCGGCGTCAAGGCTCGGACCGTGCGCCCCGCGCAGCGCTGCGGCTGGGCGCGGTAGTCGTTGATGTCCTCAACCAATTGCCTTTCCCCGCCGGCATGGGCGGGAGTGGCGAGCAGGGGGAGCAAAGGAATAAGGCAGAGCGAGAAAACGCGGGAGGAGCGGACGGTCTGGCGCATTAGGCGAGCAGCTCTGGGATGACGACGGGCGATAGTGGGGCTGAGGAATGACCGCGGAGCGCTTAGCTGTATTCGCTCGCAAGTGGATTCCAAGGCTGGGCTAAGACTGCGGGCCTCAACACAAGTTTCACGAGCAAAGGGGGGGAATTTATTGTTGTCGCGGATGAGTAGCTACATCAGTTTCGGAAGGTTTTACCGATGCACGCCTGCTCGCAGAAGAACGGCGGCAAGATGGCAGGCGTTTCCACTCAGTAGCATCCGCGCTGAACTGCGCACAGCTTCTCTGACGACCGCGAATACAAAGGTTCGCAGCAATGCGGGCCTTTGTTGTTTCCTTGCTGACCGTAAATTTAAAACGGATTACAATCTTTTACAAAGTGCTCAGCCCTGAAGGGACGATGCTGTGACATGCCCTCAAGACAAATAATAATTCAAACCATCTGCGCGTAATCAGGTCGGTATGACGAGGAAATGGGGACCAACAATGGACTCAACACCCGAAACAGCCGTTCGCGCCCAATCACCCTGCATCATCAGCGGCTTTGAGAAATGCAGAAACATTGAGCACGGCGCAGTATTCATTATCGCGTCCGGCAACTCCGCCAAGAACTTCCCGATTGAACAGTTCGCCGACATTCCCATGATCACGGTGAACGGTGCTATCTCAATGTTCATCGGGACTGACATTAAACCTTTCTTCTATACCTGCACCGACACCAGCTTTTCCAAACAACAGCCTGAGCTTTTTTCCTACGCAATGCGCAATAGTCAACGAGTCGCCTTGTGGAGCAGTCATGCCCGGCAAATGGACGTTGACCCGCCGAGTGAGCTTTTTTTGCTGCAAAAAGCACCGAAGCAGACCTTGGTGGAATGGGTGTTCAGTAGAAACAAGGACTTGATTCGTAGTCGTGTTATTTGGGGGAGCCGAAACCGAAGCATTGGCTTCAGCAAAAACCTGGCGCATGGATTTTTTGATGCGCGCACCGTCGCGTATTTGGCGCTACAAATTGCCTACCATGTGGGTTTCACACAGGTATTTTTAGTCGGGGTGGACCTGGATCCATCCGCTGGACGCTTCTACGAAACCAATGAGTCCTCTATTTCCCCGTGCGGGCTCGACCAACATTTCCAGTCAAGAATACTTCCATCGTTAAAACTCATGTCTGAAGAGGTCGTCGGCAGTGAGTTTTCTGTTTACAACCTCTCTACTTCCTCACGAATCCCACCCAGTGTTATTCCCACCGCAACGATCGATGAGATTAAAGCGTTAATCAAAAGCGCTTAAATGCAGCCGCTGGGTTTACGCCCGCCTGTGCACAACCATCCAGACCACAGGCCTGAATGCTCGATGAAGACTCGACCGTCGCAGTGCCGACCGACTCGCTCAGCCAAGTGACGAAGGCTTCAGGTTTGCCGAGCCAAGGGCCGATGTCGATCAGCGTGAACTGGCCTTCCTGCTCCAACACCAGCGTTGGAAAACCCTGGCCGCCGACCTGCGCCAACAGTGCGCGACTTTCTTTAATATGGTTCTGGGTTGCGCTGTTAGCGGCCGCCTCAAACGCTTCATTGAAGCCTTGAGGTTCGAGACCGATCGTCCCGGCGAGTTCCAGCAATACATTTTTATCGGCGATGCGTCGGCCTTCCACGTAATGCGCCGTTTGCAAACGCCCCAACAACTCAAGACCACGCCCCGCCAGTTGCTCGGCAGCAAGAATGGCCGCAATCGGCGGTGCCGAATCGAAGACCGCCGAGTGATCGCGCAGCAAGCCTTCAAAATACGCCTCACCGAACGGCTGTCCGGTGTATTCGGCGATCCGTCGGTCATGGGGCATCACGTAATCGCGCAGCTGTGGCGAAACGCTCTGACGATTATTGCCGGTCATCATGCCGCCGCCATGGGCGATGACTGGCAGAACAGCCTGCGCCGCTTGCACCAGGGGTTTGGCGCCATAGCACCAGCCGCACAGAGGATCGTAGATGTAGTGAAGGGTCGCAACGGACATGGTGGGCTCCAGCAAAAGTCGTGAAAATTCGATGTCGGCAGCCTAATCCTCTGCTCGCCAGTGAAAAACGCTGGAATGACTTTTAGTCTGTTTCGCGAATCGGTCGAATGCTGGCGAAGGGGCAAACCCTAATGTCCAAAAATTAAGGCGCAGGACCTGTGTGAGCGCGGCTTGCCCGCGAAGAACGATGACGCGCAATGCCTGAAAGAACGCAGTGTTCGCTTCGCGGGCAAGTCGGATCGCCGCACCGCCGCTCCCACAGGTTTATTGGTTTCTAAAACACCAAGCAAAAAAAAAGCGCTGCCATCCGGGCAGCGCTTTTACCAATCCTTTGCTTTCTTATCCTTCCATCACATCCCACAACGCTTCCAGTTCTGCCTCGCTGAATAAACCAGCGGGGTAGCGCTCGATCATCGTCCGGCGCGGATCAGTGTCTCTGATCTGACGCGTTCCATTGGACTTCAACCAGTGCGCCAGAACCTGGAGCGATTCGCTATTCATTGCCAAGGGATGTGATGCCCGCTCGCTGACCATGTTCATTTCGGCGTTCATTTCAGCGCTCTCTCCCGGTTCGTGAGCGGCTAACTTATCCAAGGTTTATGACAGAACATCGCAGTTCTACACGTCCGTGAATTACACCCAAACAGATACAAGAGCTGTGCCAATGTGTTCGATTGTTTGAACGCAGGTACAAAAAAGCCCGCAGTCCTGACGGGCTGCGGGCTTGAGGCGAATCTTGCGACTGGATAAATCGCTGATGTCGTCTATAAAGCGACACCAGCTGTTACAACCTCACTCAACCTTTGTGCGGCGCAGGCTGTTGTTGGGTAAGGCAATGGATATTGCCGCCGCCCAGTAACAGTTCCCGGCCAGGCACCATCACCACTTCGTGCTGTGGGAACAGGCTCTGGAGAATCTCCTTGGCCTGGTTATCCAGCGGATCGTCGAAACTCGGCGCAATGATGCCGCCGTTGACGATCAGGAAGTTGACGTAGGAACCCGCCAGGCGTACCGAAGGATTGCGCTCTTGAGTGCCGTCTACTGGATCGACGCCGGCGCACTCTTCTTCGGTCGCGTAGAGCGGCCCCGGAATCGGCATTTTGTGCACCGTAAAGGTGCGCCCTTTGGCGTCGCGGCTACTTTCCAGCACCTTCATCGCCGCCTGGCAACGCGGGTAGTTCGGGTCTTGTGGATCATCAGTCCAGGCCAACAGCACTTCGCCCGGGCGCACGTAGCAACAAAAGTTATCCACATGGCCGTCGGTTTCGTCGTTGTACAAACCGTCCGGCAGCCAGATGATTTTATCCACAGCCAACTGCTCGCTGAGTACCGCTTCGATCTCGGCACGGTTCATGTGCGAGTTACGATTGCGGTTGAGCAGGCATTCTTCCGTGGTGATCAGCGTGCCTTCGCCGTCGACGTGAATCGAACCGCCTTCGAGCACGAAGCCTTCGGTGCAGTAACGCGGGCAGCGCTCGATCTCCAGGATTTTGCCGGCAACCTGCTCGTCACGGTTCCACGGCGAATACAGACCACCGTCGAAACCGCCCCAAGAGTTGAAACCCCAGTCGACACCACGGACTTCACCGATGTTGTTGATGACAAAGGTCGGGCCCGTATCACGGACCCAAGCGTCGTCGCTGGACATCTCTACCAAGCGAATATTCGGCACATCCAGACGTGCGCGAGCGTTTTCGTACTGCGCAGCGGACACCGCCACGGTAACGGGTTCGAAACGCGCGATGGCCTTGGCTACGGCCGCATGTGCGGCCTGCGCCGGCTTGCCACCCAGGCGCCAATTGTCCGGGCGCTCGGGCCAGATCATCCAGGTCTGGGTCTGCGGTGCCCACTCGGCCGGCATGTAAAAGCCATCGGCGCGAGGCGTGCTGTGCAAAGTGGTCATGGCGATCAGGACTCCAGCGAACCGTCGAGGGTCTTGATCGCGCCGTACAGGTTCGGGCGACGGTCACGGAACGAACCCCAGGCACTGCGGGTGTGCTCCAGTTCGTCGAGGTCGAAGCTGTGGACCAACACGCCTTCTTCGGTTTCGTTGAGTTCCTGGACTTTCTCGCCGAACTGGTTAGCGATGAACGACGAGCCGTAGAAGGTGATGTCGTAGCCGTCTTGCTCTTCGTTGCCGATGCGGTTGCTGGCGATCAGCGGCATCAGGTTGGCGCCGGCATGGCCTTGCTGCACGCGCTGCCAGTGGTCGCGGGACGAGATAGTCTTGTCGTGCGGCTCGCTGCCGATGGCGGTCGGGTAGAACAGGATTTCCGCGCCTTGCAACGCCATGCTGCGGGCGCATTCCGGGAACCACTGGTCCCAGCAGATGCCGACACCGATCTTCGCGTAACGGGTGTTCCAGACTTTGAAGCCGGTATCGCCCGGGTTGAAGTAGTACTTTTCGTGGTAGCCAGGGCCATCCGGGATGTGGCTTTTACGATAAGTCCCGAGGTTGCTGCCATCGGCATCAATGATCGCGATGCTGTTGAAGCGTGCACGGCCAGCCAGTTCGAAGAAGCTGATGGGCAGAACAACTTGCAGCTCTTTGGCGACTTTCTGGAAGTGTGCGATGGCGACGTTGGTCTCGACCGGAGTGGCCAACTGCAGGTAATCCGGATTCGGCTTCTGGCAGAAATATGGGCTTTCGAACAATTCCTGGATCAGGATGATCTGCGCGCCCTTGGCAGCGGCCTCACGGACCAGCTTCTCAGCGGTCTCGATGTTGGCTTCAAGGTCCCAGGAACAGGCCATCTGGGTAGCGGCGACAGTAACGATACGGCTCATGAATCATCTCCTGGGCGAGTACAAAGGGTCGATATTGGCATCGACCGATGACAGAAATGGGAACGGCAAGGCGCGGGTTGTCCACGCTTTGGGTTATGGCGACTTTATAGCCGATAAAAATCGGCTTTAAAAGCATTTACATCTCCACCCATCGAAAATATTTCAGTTAAACCCGATAACAATCGAATTTAACGTCGAGTTATCGTTGATCGTTCCCACGCTCTGCGTGGGAATGCAGCCCGTGACGCTCCGCGTCACAAAAGCGGACGCAGAGCGTCCATAGAGGCATTCCCACGCGGGAGCGTGGGAACGATCTTTCGTGCTTGATTCAGCGTTTAAAGCCCCTCATCCAACACTTTCGACAAGGTATCGACAAAGAAATCCACACTTTGCCGCGTGGTGCACATCGGCGGTTTGATCTTGAGGATGTTCAGGTAGTCGCCGGTCGGCTGCATGAAGATTCCCAGTTCGCGCAAGCGATCGCACAGCGCGGTGGTTTCTTCGGTGGCCGGTTCCAGGGTTTCACGGTTGCGGATCAGTTCCACCCCTAGGTAGAACCCGGAGCCGTGGACAGCACCGACCAGCGGATGACGGTCGATCAGCGCTTCAAGGCGTTCCTTGAAATGCCCGCCAACAATCTGCGCGTTTTCCCATAGCTTCTCTTCTTCCATCACGTCCAGCACCGCCATGCCGATCCGGCAACTGACCGGGCTGCCGCCAGCCGACGAGAAGAAGTAACCCTCGGCCTCCAGCGCTTCAGCGATTTCCCGGCGAGTGATCACCGCGCCCAACGGCTGACCGTTGCCCATGCCTTTGGCCATGGTGATGATGTCCGGCACCACGCCCTGCTCTTCGAAACCCCAGAAGAATTTGCCCATCCGGCCATAACCGACCTGCACTTCGTCGGCGATGCACACACCGCCCTGCGCGCGAACCCGTGCGTACACCTGTTGCAAATAGCCCGGCGGCAGCGAAATACCACCGGCATTGCCGTACACCGGCTCGCAGATAAAACCGGCCAGTTGGCGATTCTGCTCGACCAGTTTGGCCAGATTGTGCTCGACGCTGCGCACGTAATCCGGTGCGCTGTCCAGGCCACGGAACTCACCGCGATAGGTGTTCGGCGCGGTTACCGGATGCACCCAGTCCGGACGGGTACTTAGGGCTTTCGGGTTGTCGGCGATCGAGGTGGAAATCGCATCGGTGGCCACCGACCAGCCGTGATAAGCCTCGAGCACGCTGAGCACGTCACGCCCGCCGCTGTAGGCCCAGGCCAGACGGATAGCCAGGTCATTGGCCTCGGTGCCGCTGTTGACCAGGAACACCCGGTCCATGGAGTCCGGCGCCAGCGCCAGCAAACGTTCGGAGAACTCGGCAATCGCCGCGTAGTGGAAACGCGAGTTGGTGTTAAGCAGCGACCACTGCCGGCTGGCCTCAGCGGCCATGCGCGGATGACCGTGACCGAGCACCGCGACATTGTTGAGCATGTCCAGATAGGAGCGGCCCTGCATGTCGATCAAGTGATTGCGCCAGCCACGCTCGATACGCGGCGGGTCGACGTAATAGTGTTTTTGCGAACGGGCGAAACTGGCGTCGCGACGGGCCAGCAGGGTTTTTGGGTCGAGTTCCGGCTCAGCATCGCAAGCAAGCCCCAACAGCGCCGCCGGTGACGGGCACAACGCCTGCCAGGCGGGCGCTTGTGAAGGCGTGCAGAACAACGGAGGGTTGAGTTCCAGACCTCGGCACAACTGCACCCGCAACGCACCGTCGACCTCGCCCAACACCTGGCCTTTGACCAGAGCAGCGCCCGCATGCAGCGAAGGGCTGACACCCCACAGGCGAACGCTCAACTGCGCGCTGTCCAGCCGTAAGGCCCCATCGGCCGCCACGTGCAAAACACCGGCAAACGGTGCCTCCACTGTAGTGCCTCGCGGTACCTGCAATTGCACATGCAACGGGCAGGTGTCCGGCTCAGTGGCACTGTCCGGACGCGTCCTGGACAATCGGTATTGCCCATAACGACTGGCCGCCAAATGATGGGCTGAGGCAGCTTGGGCCAGCAAGCGCTCGTCGATACCCTCCTGCTCCCAGTTGCCAGCCTCGAAATGCGGGCTGAGCACACCGAGATCAATCAGCGCAAACTGACGCCCCACCAGGCCCGGCAGCAACGGTGCAAAGCCTTCGCTGGCAATCGGCGGCAGCGAATGCCCCACCGCAGTGAGGATCGCCGCTTCCATCAGTTCGAACGGCACCGAGGTGGCGACTCGGAAAATTTCCCACTCGTGGGTAAGGTTGTCGCGACTGTACTGATTCTGCGGATCGATGCTGACCTGCTGCTCCCCGCTGAGTACCAGCACCGCCGCACGCGCGACAATCAGCGGCCAGAGCGCCAGTAACTCTTCGTGCTGCAACGGATTGACTGCGTGATAAGCCTGGATCGCCGGAAGAATGCAGAACGGATCACCGTCGGCATGGTGCAGCAGCGCAGCGCACGTCACCGACAGATCGGTAATGCGCCAGGTGCGAATCAGGTCGCCGAAATCGATAACGCCCTGTAACTGCCATTGGCGCTGCTGATCCCGCATCCAGACCACGTTGTCATCGGTGATGTCCATGTGGATCGCCTGTACCGGCAGCTTCGCCACCAGCGGTTGCAAACGGCGTTCAGCGTGCAGCGCGGCGTTGGCAATCAACGCTCGCTGGCGTTCATCGGTGATCACCGGCAAGAGATGGCTGATCAGCGCGTTGGCGTGTCGGGCATCCCATTGCAGCGCGCGTTCCAGTCCTGGGTGCTGGAAGTTGGCGAGGGCCAGGTCCATCTCTCCACAGAGTCGTCCCAAGCCGGCCACCAGCTCATGGCCCAGGTGCTTGAGGTGGGTCAGCGACTGGCCTTCGATGTAATCGAGCAACCGCACGTGCACCGCCTGTCCGGCCACTTCCAGGGAGAGCAGGTCTTCACCGTTGTTTGCCGCAATCACCCGTGGCACGTGCAACTCGGGGTGCGCGTCCAGATGATTGAGGGCCGCGTGCTGGGCCTCAAGCTCAATCCCCGCGTAGTCGCCGCGACAGATTTTCAGGACGAAACAGCCCTGGTCGCTGTCTAGCCGGTAGTTGAGATCCTGCTGGCTGCCCAGCGAGTGCAGTGTTCCGCTCAGGCCGTAATGCGCTTGCAGCAGCTCTAGCGCTTGCTGCGCATTGACCTGCGGACCCGGCAAACTGGCGCGATGAATCAACGTGGCGAGCGACATACAACGACCTCTGTAATTTTTATCAGGCGTCTATATCGCCACTGCGACCGCCGATGCGCAACCCCCTTGATGCAGGCCGGTCATCGGCGACAGATGAGTGTTTAAACGCAACAGCGTTTCAAAGACCTTTCCTACGCAATGCGTCGAGTGGCAGGAATGTTCGGCTTTTATCCCTGCCCATAGGCTGACTTCCTCGGACAGGGAAGCCAGTCACTCATGCCAGAACGCTCATACCCACTGACCTACAAAGATCAACTGCGCCGCCGCATCCTGACGCCGCAGCCGTCGCCAAACCTATATCCGCCCATCGCTGACGTCTTCGAAAAAACGCCCTCTGAGCCTCAGCCCGTAACGCCACTGGGCTGCGTCTTCGCCAAGTCCTGCAAGCTGCCGGACGGCATCATCAACTACGCCAATCCTTCCGGATTCGTCCCGCTGGATTCGTTGAAGGATTACGGAAACTTCGCATTACTGGGCGGGCGAGAGGCCGACAGCTCCGGCGCCGTCCCACTCAAGAAAATCAGTGGCAGTGCATTGCCCTTGGGGTTGGGTGGCCTCGCTCTTGGCGGATCATCGGTCAGCGGTGTCACAGCAGCAGCCGGCGGCACCGTCGCCGCCGGCCTGCTGACCGGTCTGGTCGCCCTGCTCTGGCCCTCCGAACTCGACGACAGCGCTCTCTATAGCGAAGAACAGCTGCGCTCGCTCAAGCGAGCCAATTCCCGGGTGCGCCTGCGCGTCGAGCAACAAGCCGATGGCACGCTCAAGGGCTACGGCTTCTACACCGGCAAAAACGCTGACTGGCAAATGATCGACGTCATCCAGTTCCAGCCTCGCGGCAGCCAACAAGTAGCGGTGTTCGGCGACGGCCTGGAACTGATCTGGACCCCAGCCCTCAACCCCGCCGACACCCTCGGCATCCCGGCCCTCGAAGCCGCACCGCAAGCACCGACCATCTGGGTCTATCCTCCAACCGAGGCCAGCAACGACATATTGGTCAACCCGATCTACCCGCCGGAATATCAGGATTTCATCCTGGTGTTTCCGGCGGATTCGGGGGTTAGGCCGCTTTATGTGGTGGTAAGTGGACAGTGGAAGGGTCGTCAAAACCCTGACCACGATTACTTTTCAGCACCACGAACCAGTGAAATAACCGGTTTCCCTGGCCTGATCGAGCAAAAGAGAAAGACCCCAAGACAGGGTGGAGGTGGATTGCGTGAGCGCTGGAAGGACGCCAAAGGCAGAACACTTTACGAATGGGACTCCAAAAAAGCAGAGTTAGAAGCCTATAGGGAAAGCGACCTTAGCCATCTCGGCGCTTTTGACCCCTACACCGGCGAGCGACGAGGGCCGCCGAAAAAAAATCGACGTATTAATAGATGATATTGAGGGAACCAACATGGGTATAAAAGTAAGGCTGGAGTGGTATGACAAAAGAACTGAAGCATTAAACGCAGATGAGTACTCAATAGATTTTGGCGACGACGACGGCATCCTTCACGCCCTTGGGTTGATGGATGAATTCCAGATATTTGATGGCGGATATAACGTTCTTCCAACGTGGATACCGATCCTTCAGAAATACTTCGAGCATCAGATCGATCCAACTCTTTACGACTACCAAGTATCTTTTCGTTACCGTGACCATTGGTAATTCTCAAGATAGAGAAGTCCTACTCACTCATAGGACCCAAGGGGTTAGAACCCTTGCTAATCAGTTACAACTGATCACGACCAATTTACTCACTTAATAAGCCCTACTTATGCGCCGACTTGAACTCCGAGAAAAAAAGCTTCGTAACATCCCTAGACGGTTAAGAGCGTTGACTCGATGGGCCACAGAGTTTGATGGTTTTTTTCCAGATGAAGAATCTTTGCGTCGTGGCTATTACAACGACAAAATCCCTGTACACGAATCTCTAGTGGAAGGTAAACAAGCCAGCTTGACGATTCGAAGTGAATGCGCCCAACAACTGATCAACGCAGCCCACAACCTGCTCCAAGCCAGACCCAAAGACACCATCAACTGCCGAATAGTCGCCTCAATCTTCACCCCCGACATGTTCTCCAGTGAAATCTGTATTTACACCGACATGAGCCGCTATCGCGGCCACGTATTGCCGTTCGACTACGAATATTTCTGTCAGACCCGCATCACCGACAAAAGCCTCGCCGCAGACTGGGGTTTAACCCTTCCTGCCGGAATGAATGAAGTAGGGTTCCACTTTGTTCATGAGGATGAGGACGGGCAACGGTTTGAATCCGAGCACTGGTACTTTGGCGAGGTCGATGAAGCCGATGATGGCTCCGAGGAAGAGCGCTGGAGATTCAAAACCTTCAAGACTTTTCGCGCAGAAAATCCAACGCTCTTCAGCTAACACAGCAAATCAAAGAATGGTGGTGGCTATTCCGCCCTCTTCGCGGGCAAACCTCGCTCCCACAAGGGCGGCAGAGTACCTGTGGGAGCGGGCTTGCCCGCGAAAGCGTCCTCCCTAACGACCTCAATCCCGGATCATTTCCAAAATCTGACCAACGCCCCTATTGCACCGCCCCTCACCTGCCGACAAGCTACTATCCATTCGCTTTACGCTCGTCTTAGGAAGAAGGCTACCAACATGCGCATTCTCATTACCGGCGGCGCCGGTTTCATTGGTTCGGCCCTGATCCGCCATCTGATTCAGCACACCGAACACGAAGTGCTCAACCTGGACAAGCTGACCTACGCCGGCAATCTGGAGTCGCTGACCAGCATCGCGACCGATACCCGCTATGAGTTCGTGCAGGCCGATATCGTCGATCAAGCCACCGTCAGCGCAGTGCTCGCGCGGTTCCAGCCCCATGCCATCATGCATTTGGCGGCGGAGTCCCATGTCGACCGCTCCATCGACGGCCCGTCGGATTTCATCCAGACCAACATCGTCGGCACTTATAGCCTGCTGGAGGCCGCTCGCGCCTATTGGCAGACGTTGGCCGAGCCCGAGAAAAGCGCCTTCCGTTTTCACCATATCTCCACCGACGAGGTCTACGGCGACCTGCATGGCGTCGATGACCTGTTCACCGAAACCACGCCTTACGCACCGAGTTCTCCGTATTCGGCCAGTAAAGCCGCGTCCGACCACCTGGTTCGCGCCTGGCAGCGCACCTACGGTCTGCCTGTGTTGCTGACTAACTGCTCGAACAACTACGGGCCGTTCCATTTCCCCGAGAAGCTGATTCCACTGGTGATCCTCAACGCGCTGGCCGGGAAACCGCTGCCGGTGTATGGCAACGGTCTACAAGTACGCGACTGGCTGTTCGTCGAAGACCACGCCCGCGCGCTGCTCAAAGTGGTAACCGAAGGTGTGGTTGGCGAGACCTACAACATCGGCGGCCACAACGAGCAGAAGAACATCGACGTAGTGCGCGGCATTTGCAACCTGCTGGAAGAGTTGGCGCCGCAGCGCCCGGCCGGTGTTGCGAAATTTGCCGACCTGATCACCTTCGTCAAGGACCGCCCGGGCCACGACCTGCGGTACGCTATCGATGCCAGTAAGATCGAGCGCGAACTCGGCTGGGTTCCCGAGGAAACCTTTGAAACCGGCCTGCGCAAAACCGTGCAGTGGTATCTGGATAACCTGGAGTGGTGCCAACGGGTCCAGGACGGCAGCTATCAAGGCGAACGCCTGGGCAACAGTGACTTCAAGGATCTAATCGCATGATGAAGGGCGCAAACGTCTACAGGAGGCCGATCTGTTCCCATGAGCGCTCCACTGAGAATTCTCATCAGCGGTCAGCACGGGCAGGTTTCCCGTGAGTTGCAACTGCGCCTCAAAGGGCTCGGTGAGCTGATCGTGCTGGGGCGCGACCAGCTCGATCTGACCCGGCCCGAGCAGATTCGCCAGCAGGTACGCAGCGCCTGCTGCAAGAAAAACCTGAACTGCGCATCTTCGCCGACCAGATCGGCGCACCGACCTGGGCCGGGACTATCGCCAACAGTACCCGCGCGCTGATCGAACGCTGGCAAGCGGGGCAGGCCCGCTCACTGAACTCGCGTCTGGATTGCACTCGCCTGCAACAGCAATGGAGCATCACTCAGCCGGACTGGCACACCGCTTTACGCGAGTGTCTTGCGCAGCAAGGCTAGGCATAATGCGCCTGTACCCACAGGCGCCTGACACCCATGACTCCAACCCTTCCCCGCAGACCTCGCTGGCGCAGCCTGGCGCTGCTCGCCTTGTGTCTGGCGCCGTTGCTGTGGCCGCTGGAGCACCTGGCCGAACGTTACTACGGCAGCGAATTGGTAGGGCAGAACCGACAGACCCTCGATCTGTACGTCGCCAACCTGCTGGGCACGCTGCATCGCTACGAAGTGCTGCCGCAAATCCTCGGTGATCTGCCGGCCCTGCGTGCCGCCCTCGCTGCGCCAGGCCAGAGCGTCAGCCAGGACAACGCCAACCGTCTGCTCAAAAACATCTGCGCCCAGACCGGTGCCGAAGTCATGTACCTGATGGACTCCACCGGCAAAACCCTGGCGGCGTCCAACTGGGACAAGAAAGACAGTTTCGTCGGCCGTAATTTTTCTTTCCGGCCGTATTTCAGCGAAGCCATGGCAGGGCGTCAGGGGCGCTTTTTCGGCTTGGGTACGACATCAGCCAAACGCGGTTATTTCTTTGCTGGCGCCGTACGCGATGGCGAGAAAATCATCGGCGTGCTGGTGGTCAAGGTCGACCTCGATCTCACCGAAAGCCTGTGGGGTAAAACCCCCGAACAATTGCTGGTGACCGACCATAACGGCGTGGTGATTCTCACCTCGCGACCAGAATGGCGCTTTCGCGCGACCCGCCCGCAGACCGACGAAGAGCGCAAGGCGATTAGCGCGGTTCAGCCCTACCCGACCCTTGATCCGCAGCCGCTGGAGCTCAATCCCAACGCCTGGTTGACCCAGACCCGGCAAATCGAGGAAACCGGCTGGAGCGTCAGTATCCTCGCCCCGCGTACCCTGATCGACCGCCCGGTGCGCACCGTGGAGGCTATCGGCGGCGCGACGCTGTTGGTGTTGATGCTGCTGCTCGGCCTGATGATGCAGCGCCGACGCCATTATCTGGACCGCATCGCCTTCGAAGCCAAGGCCCGGCGTGAGCTGGAGATGCGCGTTGTCGAACGCACCAGCGACCTCGAAGGCCTCAACCGTCGCCTCAAACAGGAAGTGCTGGAGCGCGAGCATGCCCAGCAAGAGCTGGTCCGCGCTCAGGATGATCTGGTGCAGGCCGGCAAACTGTCGGCGCTGGGCACCATGTCGGCGAGCATCAGCCATGAACTCAATCAACCGCTGGCGGCGATTCGCAGCTACGCGGAAAACGCCGAAGTGCTGCTTGATCACCAACGCACCGACGACGCTCGTGGCAACCTGAAACTGATCAGCGAACTGACCGAGCGCATGGCCTCGATCATCGCCCACCTGCGGGCCTTTGCCCGCCGCGACCGTCACGCGCCGGAAAGCGTCGCCCTGCAACCAGCACTGGACGACGCGCTGGCCCTGCTGGCCAAGCGCAGGCGCGCCATGGAAGTCGAATTGATCCGCGATCTGCCGGCCGCCACCCTGTGGGTCGAGGCCGGAGAAACCCGCCTGCGCCAGGTGCTCGGCAACCTGCTGGCCAACGCCCTCGACGCGCTGACCGAAAAAGGCCCACCGCGCAAACTCTGGCTGAGTGCCGAATCCACCGCCGAGGGCGTCAATCTGTACATTCGCGACAACGGCCCGGGGTTTTGCATGGAAGCCCTTGGCCGCGCCAGCGAGCCTTTCTACACAACCAAGACCCGTACCCAGGGGCTCGGGCTGGGATTGGCGATCTGCGACACCCTGATGCGCGCCTTCGGTGGTGAACTGTCGTTCGCCAACCACCGCGATGGCGGCGCCCTGCTAACCCTGCGACTGCGCGCCGGTGCGCCAGGAGTCAATCTGCAACCCTCCGAGGACCGTAGCGCATGAGCAACGCAATCGACAACCGCATCCAGGTGGTGTTGATCGACGACGATCCCCATTTGCGTCAGGCCCTGAGCCAGACCCTTGACCTCGCCGGGCTGAAAATCCTGCCGCTGGCTGAGGCAAAAGGCCTGGCCGGGCGTCTTGAACGTGACTGGCCGGGGGTGGTGGTTAGTGACATCCGTATGCCCGGCATGGATGGCCTCGAACTGCTGACCGAGCTGCACGAGCAAGACCCGGAGCTACCGGTGCTGCTGATCACCGGTCACGGCGACGTGCCGCTGGCGGTGCAAGCGATGCGCGCCGGGGCCTATGACTTTTTGGAGAAGCCCTTCGCCAGCGACGCCCTGCTCGACAGCGTACGCCGTGCCCTGGCCTTGCGCCGACTGGTGCTGGACAACCGCAGCCTGCGCCTGGCCCTGAGCGACCGTAACGAACTCAGCACGCGGCTGGTGGGACAGTCCGCGCCGATGCTGCGCTTGCGCGAACAAATCGGCGCTCTGGCAGCGACCAAAGCCGATGTGCTGATCCTCGGCGAGACCGGTGCCGGCAAGGAAGTGGTGGCCCGCGCGCTGCACGACCTTTCGAACCGTCGCAACGGGCCGTTTGTTGCGATCAATGCTGGCGCCCTGGCGGAATCGGTGGTGGAAAGCGAGCTGTTTGGCCACGAACCGGGCGCCTTCACCGGTGCGCAAAAACGTCGCATCGGCAAGTTCGAATTCGCCAACGGTGGCACGCTGTTCCTCGATGAAATAGAAAGCATGAGCCTGGATGTGCAGGTCAAACTGCTGCGCTTGCTGCAAGAACGGGTAGTCGAGCGCCTGGGCGGCAATCAACAGATCCCACTGGATATCCGCATCATCGCCGCGACCAAGGAAGACCTGCGTCAAGCGGCGGATCAGGGCCGCTTTCGCGCTGACTTGTATTACCGCCTGAACGTCGCACCGCTGCGCATCCCACCGCTGCGCGAACGCGGCGAAGATGCGTTGATGCTGTTCCAGCACTACGCCGACGAAGCCAGCGCCCGCCACGGCCTGCCACCCCACGAACTGCAACCGGGGCAACGGGCATTGCTGTTGCGCCATAACTGGCCGGGTAATGTACGCGAACTGCAGAACGCCGCTGAACGCTTTGCCCTCGGACTGGAACTGGCCCTGGACAACAGCACCCCGGATGGCAGCTCCGCACCCATCACCGCAAACATCAGCGGTGGCTTGAGCGAGCAAGTGGAAAACTTCGAGAAAACCTTGATCGCCGCCGAGCTGGCACGCTCCCACAGCTCGCTGCGCAGCCTCGCTGAAGCCCTGGGCATTCCACGCAAAACCCTGCATGACAAACTGCGCAAACACGGTCTGAGCTTTGCCGATGGCGGCACTCACAGCAGCGCCGACGAACTCGATTGAGCCACGCCGACCAATCTTCGAAATAGCATTCTGAAATAAGAGGCCCGTGCATGAACCGCGACAGTCGTCACCTGGAATCAATCCTCCATCACGACATCCCCCTCACGCGGGACATGGGCCTCAAAGTGCTTGGCTGGCAGGCCCATCAGCTGTGTCTGCATCTGCCGCTGGAAGCCAACGTCAATCACAAAAGCACCATGTTTGGCGGCAGCCTGTACTGCGGTGCAGTATTGGCCGGCTGGGGCTGGCTGCATTTGCGATTGCGTGAAGAAGGTATCGAAGACGGGCACATCGTGATTCAGGAGGGGCACATCATCTATCCGTTGCCCGTCACCACCGATGCGGTGGCGATTTGCGATGCGCCGAGTGCGGCAGTATGGAAGAAGTTTCTGGCGGTGTACCAGCGTTACGGACGGGGCCGGCTGACGCTGCATTCACGCATCGTCAATACCGGCAGTGATGAGGATGCAGTGCGGTTTACCGGGCAGTATGTGTTGCACCGGTAGGCCCGAAAAGATCGCAGGCTACGCCAGCTCCTACGCCGACCGCGTCACCTGTAGCTGCCGCAGCCTGCGATCTTTTGATCTTCAGGACCGCGCCAACACCAACAACTTCTCCCGCCACGCGGCGTTGGCCGGCAATGCCAGGAAGAATGTGTTCAGCAGAGATTCGCGCGCCGGATAACTGAATGGCTCGCCGTTCAAATTCAGCACCTCGCCACCCGCCCCTTCCAGCACGCCTTGCGCGGCGGCGGTGTCCCATTGGGATGTCGGCGCCAGGCGTGGATAACAATCGGCAGCCCCTTCCGCCAACAGACAGAACTTCAATGAGCTGCCGATATTCGCCAACTGCAGCTCACCCAGACTGTCACTCAGCCCGGCCAGTAACCGCTCTTGCTCAGGACTCGAATGCCGACGGCTAGCGACTACAGTGAATGCCTCCCCAGCGGCCGGAGTTTCACGCACATGGATTGGCGTGGGTTCGGCGTTTCTGTCCGCACGCCAGGCACCCAGGCCAGCACCGCCGAAATAGCAGCGGCCGTTGGTCGGCATCGATACCACACCGAACACTACGCGACCTTGTTCGATCAGCGCGATGTTGACGGTGAATTCCTCACTGCCGGAAATGAATTCCTTCGTCCCATCCAGCGGATCCACCAGCCACCACCGCTGCCAACCGGCACGCACACTCAGCGGGATGTCGGCGTCTTCTTCCGAGAGCACCGGAATGCTTGGGTCCAACGCCGTCAGGCCCGCAAGGATCAGATGATGGGCCGCCATGTCAGCCGCGGTCACCGGCGAATCGTCGAGTTTAGCGGTGACTGCTACACCGGAGCGCCAGAACGGCAAAATGGCTTCACCGGCCTGAAGTGCCAGTTCGATGACCGGGGCCAATAACGGATGGGGAAAATTCATGGAAGGCACACTCATGGTTGAAACACCCCGCGCTCGGTCAGCAGATCACGGGCCAGGTACAACGCCGCCAAGGCACGACCTTCGGTGAATTGCGGGTTCTGCGCCAAAGCAGACAATTCCCGCAGGTTGACGCGATCCACGCGCATCGGCTCGGGCTCGTCGCCCTCAAGTCGTTCTTCGTAAAGGTCGGTCGCCAAAACCACTTGAATCTTCTGGCTCATGTAACCGGGCGATAACGACAACTCCGTCAGATGCTCAAGCTGACGTGCGCCAAATCCGGCCTCTTCCTTGAGCTCTCGCTCGGCCGCCGCCAACACATCTTCGCCCGGCTCGATCAAGCCCTTGGGCAAAGACAGTTCGTATTCGCCAGTGCCGCCGCAATACTCTTCGATCAATACCGCATGGTCGTCATCAACCATTGCCACGATCATCACTGCACCATAACCGGCACCCTTGCTGACCAATCGCTCATAGGTGCGTTCGACGCCATTGGAAAAGCGCAACTGCAACGCTTCGACGCAGAACAAACGGCTGGTGGCGACGATCTCGCGGGCGAGTATGGTGGGTTTTTGGCGCATGACAGGCTCCTTGGCGATAGCGGGTTACTATACCGTGGCTTTCTTGATTGTTTATGTCGGATATCTTTTTACCGCTGGAGAACCTTTCAATGCCCCTACTGCCCTGGTGCGACATCGATACCGTTCTGCTGGACATGGACGGCACGCTGCTGGACCTGCATTACGACAACCATTTCTGGATGGAGCACCTGCCCCAGCGCTACGCCGAGTTGCATGGCGTAAGCCGGGCCATGGCCGAGCTTGAGTTGCAGCCGCTGTTCGAGCGCAATGCTGGTCAGTTGCAGTGGTATTGCCTGGACTTCTGGAGTGCGGAACTGAAGCTGCCGGTGCGCGAATTGAAACTGGAAACCGCTCATCTAATCGCCCTGCGCCCGGACGCTGATACCTTTCTGGAAGCGATCAAACAGGCCGGCAAGCGTGTGGTGCTGATCACCAACGCCCACCGCGATTCGCTGTCATTGAAGCTGGAGAAAGTCGAACTGGCGCCGTATTTCGAGCGTTTGATCAGCTCCCACGATTACGGCTTCGCCAAGGAAAATCCGCAATTCTGGGATGCCTTGCAAGCCGATATCGGCTTCGACCCGGCCCGTAGTCTGTTTATCGACGATACCTTGCCGATCCTGCGTAGCGCCCGCGACTTCGGGGTTGCTCATCTGCTGGCAGTCAGCCAGCCGGACAGTCGAAAAGAACCGAAAGACACCGCCGAGTTTGCGGCAGTGGGGGATTATCGGGAGTTGATTGAAGGGCTCTGACGTAGGGCCTCACGTTATTTGGGAATACGCAGCGACTGCCCCGGGTAAATTCTGTTCACATCCTTGAGCAGCGGCTTGTTGGCCTCAAAGATCTTTTGATACTTGTTGGCGTCGCCATACTCAATTTTGGCAATCGCACTGAGGGTGTCGCCCTTCTTCACGACGACGAAACGCGCCGCGCGTTAGAATCCCCAGCCTGACAGCGCCCTGGAGCGAAGATGGACATTAAACAGCTGAAATTTCTCATCGCTCTCGACGAAACCCGTCACTTCGGTCAGGCCGCTGCGCGCTGTCACATCACCCAGCCGACCTTGTCCATGCGCCTGCGCAGTCTCGAAGAAGAGCTCGAGCTGCAGTTGGTCAATCGCGGTCAGCGTTTCGAAAGTTTTACCGCCCCTGGCGAGCGTGTGCTGGCCTGGGCTCGCACCGTGCTGGCGGCCTACGACGGTCTGCAAGCCGAGGCTGCAGCCTGTCGCGGCAACCTGGTCGGGACCTTGCGTCTGGGCGTGGTGCCGCTCTCGAGCTTCGACCCACTGCCGCTGATGCAACGCCTGCACAAAGAACACCCAAGCTTGCGCTTCGAACTCTCGGCACTGAGTTCCGAAGAGATTCTTGAGCAACTGGCGAGCAATCGCCTCGACCTCGGCGTTTCGTACCTGGAACGTCTGGACAACGAACGCTTCGACTCGCTGGCGTTTAGCGAAACCCGCATGGGTCTGCTCTACGACCATCGCTTCTTCAGCTTCGGCGAAAAACCCTTGAGCTGGGAGGCGCTGATCGAGCTGCCGCTGGGTATGCTCACCAGCGGCATGCACTTTCGCCAATCCATCGACCACAACTTCCACAGCCGTGGCCTCAACCCGCAACCACTGCTGCAAACCGACGCGGTCCATCAGCTTGTGCAAATGGTTCACGGCGGCTTGTGCTGTGCTGTGATGCCTCTGGAAGGAGGCCTTGAAACGATGACCGACGACCTGCGCCTGCAACCGATTGAAAACGCCCGAACCCTCGCCCGCCTAGGCCTTATCATGCGCCGCAGTGCGCCACGCTCAGCCTTGGCCGAGGTCTGTTTTGCGCTGTATCAGAAATCGCTGGCAGAGTCTTGATCGACACCATCTATCGGCAGATCAGTATTAGCGATTAGACGCGACACTTTGACGCGCTTAGTCTTATCAGTAGTCAATACGACCTGAAACTGCCGGTAATACTCATGAACGCCAAGCGCCCGACCCGCGCGGCGCCTGCCCTTGAAACGCCCGCGCCCGCCGCCAGTCAAAACTACCGCTACTGCAACCTTGAGCAAACCGAATCGGCCAGCACAGCGCTCGCTGAGGAAGTTGCATTGGCGATTGCCTACAACGGCATCAGCCAGGCGGTGATGCTGGTCACCCCGAGCGACCTTGAAGACTTCATCGTCGGCTTTAGCCTGGGCAGCGGCATCATTACCGACGTCGCCGAGATCTACGACCTGCAACTCAGCGGATCCGGCTCGGCGCAGTACGCGCAAGTGCAGATCGCCAGCCGCGCGTTCTGGAACCTCAAACAGCAACGCCGCCAACTGGCCGGCACCAGCGGTTGCGGGCTCTGCGGCGTAGAAGCGGTTGAACAGGCATTGCCCGAACTGAACGTATTGCCCGGCGCGCCTTTGCCGCCGGCCGAGTGGCTCGACGGGTTGCGTGAGCGCATCAGTGCTTTCCAGCCATTGGGTCAGTACAGCGGCGCGGTGCATGCGGCGGTGTTTATGAACAACCAGGGTGAATTGCTGTTGGGCCGCGAAGACATTGGTCGGCACAACGCCCTCGACAAGCTGATCGGCGCGCTGATCAGGCAAAACATCCCCACTGCGGGCGGCCTGGCCATTGTCACCAGCCGTTGCAGTCTGGAATTGATCCAGAAGGTCTTGCGCGCAGGCATCCAGACCCTCGTCAGCCTGTCGTCGCCCACCGGCCTGGCGCTGCAATGGGCGCGCCGGCACAACCTCAATCTCATTCACCTGCCGCAAAAAAGTGCGCCGCGGGTCTATAGCCCTGCGATGGAGAATCAAGCGTGAGCCCTCAGCATCAAGCCGACCAAAAGCCAACCCCGCGCTACAAGCGCTACAAGCCCTACAAAGGCGCGGCCGGCGGTTGGGGCGCACTGATCAGCGTCGCTCAAGCCTGGTTGACCAGCGACAACGCACTGAAAAACATCCGCATGATGCTCAAGACCAACCAGAACGGCGGCTTTGACTGCCCAGGTTGCGCTTGGGGCGACTCGCCGGAAAGCGGCATGGTCAAGTTCTGCGAAAACGGTGCCAAAGCGGTCAACTGGGAAGCCACCAAGCGCCGTGTCGACGGCGCCTTCTTCGCCAAGCACAGCGTCAGCTCGCTGCTGGAACAGAGCGACTACTGGCTCGAATACCAGGGCCGTCTGACCGAGCCAATGAGCTACGACGCTGAAACCGACCGCTACACCCCCATCAGCTGGGAAGCGGCGTTCGCGCTGATCGGCAAACACCTGCTTAACCTCAACAGCCCCAATCAGGCCGAGTTCTACACCTCCGGGCGGGCCAGCAACGAAGCGGCGTACCTCTATCAGCTGTTCGTGCGCGCCTTTGGTACCAACAACTTCCCCGACTGCTCGAACATGTGCCATGAGGCCAGTGGTGTGGCCATGGCGCAAAGCGTCGGTGTGGGCAAAGGCACGGTGACCTTCGACGATTTCGAACACGCCGATGCGATTTTTGTTTTGGGGCAGAACCCTGGCACCAACCACCCGCGGATGCTCGAACCCCTGCGCGAAGCCGTAAAACGCGGCGCTCAAGTGGTGTGCGTCAACCCACTCAAAGAGCGCGGGCTGGAACGCTTCCAACACCCGCAACACCCTATAGAGATGCTCACCAACGGTGACCGGCCGACCAACACCGCCTATTTCCGACCCGCACTGGGTGGCGACATGGCGTTGCTGCGAGGCATGGCCAAGTTCCTGCTTCAATGGGAGCGCGAAGCGCAACTGACGTATGAGCCGGCGGTGTTTGACCACGACTTCCTCAACGAACACACCGATGGTGTGCTCGATTACCTGGCCGCCGTCGACGAAACCCCATGGGAACAGATCGTCGAGCAGTCCGGGCTACCCCTGAGCGATATCGAACAAGCAGCACGCATGTATGCCAAGGCGAAGAACGTGATCATGTGCTGGGCGATGGGCATCACCCAGCATCGCCATTCTGTACCGACCATCCAGGAAATCGCCAACCTGATGCTGCTGCGCGGCAACCTCGGCCGGCCGGGTGCAGGCCTGTGTCCGGTGCGTGGCCACAGTAATGTGCAGGGCGACCGCACCATGGGCATCAACGAGCGCCCACCGGCGTTCTTCCTTGATGCACTGGAACAGCGCTTCCAGTTCAAAGTACCGCGCGAAAACGGTCACAACGTCGTCGAGGCCATCCACGCGATGCTCGACGGACGCTCGAAAGTCTTTATCGGCCTGGGCGGCAACTTCGCCCAAGCCACCCCGGACAGCCCGCGGACTTTCCAGGCGCTGAGCAACTGTGACCTCACCGTGCAAATCAGCACCAAGCTCAACCGCAGCCATCTGGCCCACGGTAAAGAAGCGTTGATCCTGCCGTGCCTGGGCCGTACCGACATCGACGTGCAAACCGAAGGCCCGCAAGCGGTGACCGTGGAAGACTCGTTCAGCATGGTCCACGCCTCTAACGGCCAGTTGCAGCCACTGTCGAAACAGATGCGTTCAGAGCCGTCAGTCATTGCCGGCATCGCCGCCGCGACATTGGGCACACACCCGGTGGACTGGAACTGGATGGTGGCCGACTACCGCCGCATCCGCGACCTGATCGCCGACACCATTCCTGGCTTCGATGACTTCAACCAGCGGCTGGAGCATCCGGGGGGGTTCTACCTGGGTAACGCTGCCGGTGCACGGCGCTGGGACACCCCGTCAGGCCGCGCAAACTTTCGCGCGAACATCCTGCCGCTCGATCTGGTGCACGAGCGCACCCGCGCCACTGGCGTGCTGCCAGACCTGATCATGCAATCGATGCGTTCCCACGATCAGTACAACACCACCATTTATGGCCTCGATGACCGTTATCGCGGCGTGAAGGGTCAGCGTGATGTGCTGTTCGTCAACGAAGCCGACATCATTCGCCTGGGCTTCAAGCCAGGGCAGAAGGCTGACATCGTGTCGATCTGGGACGATGGTCGCGAACGTCGGGTCAAAGGCTTCACCTTGCTGGCATTCGATATCCCGGCCGGACAAGCTGCCGCTTACTACCCTGAAGTGAATCCTCTGGTGCCGCTGGAAAGCACTGGGGACGGTAGCCATACGCCGACCTCGAAGTTCGTCGCGATCCGGTTGGAAGCAGCGAGTGACAACGGGTTGATTATGGCGAAGTCGGCGTAAAGCAAGATCGCGTCGCCGCTGATCAAAACTTTCCAAACGCCCACAAAAAAGGCCGCTTTCCCATGAAAGCGGCCTTTTACCAGTAGCAAAAGACCGGCGAAAAACACTTAAGTTCCGCCCAAAAAACAGTAACTTATAGAATTGTGCACAAGTCGTGTTACTCGTCGGATTTCGATTGTAAGCATATCTACACAGCCTCAGGATCGCGCCGTCATCCCCTTGAGGTTCCTCTAATGAAGTACTCCTCGATTCTCTTGTTGTCCCTTAGCCTCGTCAGCGGCATTGCTTCTGCCGGCGGCACCGCCGAAGCAGGCGTGGGCGGCGCATTGGGCGGGGTTCTAGGCTCGGTCGTCGGTCAGTCGTTAGGCGGCAGCACCGGTTCTACCATTGGCGCAGCCCTGGGCGGCGCAGGCGGTAGTGCGGTCGGTGCGGACAGGCACAGCCGTGGCCAAGCGGCCATTGGCGGTGCACTGGGTGCCGCAGGCGGCAACGTGGTTGGTCGCAGCATGGGCGGCACCTCCGGCAGCCTGATCGGCTCAGCAGCCGGCGGCGGCTTGGGCGGTGCGCTGGGTAACCATATGGGCAACAGCAGCTATGACGACGACCGTGGCCGCGACGGGCGCGGGCGCGGTGATCGCCGCTACTACCGTGATGACGATGACCACGACCGCGGCCATCACTATGGGCATCGCAAGCATCACCGGCACTGGCGCGACTAGCTAGCAGCAGCGCGCTCCCGTAGCCGCTGCCGAAGACTGCGATCGTTCGGCTAACGGTCACAGTCTTAAGACTTGAATCCCCTGCAGGCTTTATCGCAGCCTGCAGAAGCGGCTAAAGAGAGATCATCTTTATAGTCACGGGCCTCACACCAACAACCGCTCCAACGCCCCGCGTAATTCGGCAGGAATCGCCACCGGCTGATTCGAGGCCCGATCCACAAACACATGCACGAACCGCCCCGCCGCACAGGCGTCTTCTTCCCCCGCCTTAAACACTGCCAATTCGTACTGCACCGAACTGTTGCCCAGTTTGCCCACCCGCAAGCCGATCTCAATGCGCTCGGGGAAAGCAATCGAGGCGAAGTAATCGCAGGCCGAACTCACCACAAAACCCACCACCTCGCCGTCATGAATATCCAGTCCACCGACTTCGATCAGGTAGGTGTTCACCGCCGTGTCGAAAAAACTGTAGTAGGTGACGTTGTTCACATGGCCGTAGACATCGTTGTCGTGCCACCGGGTGGTGATCGGCTGGAAGTGACAGTAATCAGCGCGAAGCGGCATGCGGTCGGTCATTGAGTGATCTCTAAGAGAATGAGCAAGCAGTGTAATGCTGTAATCGCTGCAGTCAGGCGCGACTGCAATTCATTCGCGGACAAACCCGTGAAGCCTTGGCTTAAAGATTCGCCTCAGCCCACTCCCTCACCTCGGCATACGGGTAATCCTCCAACGCCGCAAACCCCGGAATCCCCCGGGCCTTGAGCTTGGTGAACAGCGGCACGCTGATTCCGCACAAAAACCGTGTAAGCCGCTCCGCGCCCGGCAGGCTGCCGCTGTACTGCTCATGCCTGTGGATAAAGTCGCCGCACAGTGCCTGAAAATTTTTATTCACAAGTGCCGGCAAAACCGGAGGCTCAGGCAAACGGGCGACCTGGCCATGGCACACCGAACAATGCCCGCACTGCTGCGGCGCGTTTTCATCGCCAAAGTACTGCGCCAGTCGATAGCCGAGGCAATGCTCGGTGGCGAACAAATCCAGCATCGCGTGGATTCGTGCGATCTCGGTGCGTTCATGCTGTGTGAAATACCCATGTAATTCGGCGCTCAGTGTCTGCGCATCGAAATCCGTCATCAGCAGGCTGTAGACCTCGGTCATCTGCTTGCTCTCAAGCTCGACCCAGCCCTTCTCCTGGAAATAATCCAGCGCCTTCACCACGCGGTTTCGTTCGGCTTGATGCTGTAGATAAAGCGCGTCGAAATTCACCGTGGCCCAGGTTCGGGCGCGGCTGGAGGTCTGGATAATCGCCGAGACAAAGTCCCGCCGCTCGCCCTCGAAACGCGCCAGCAAGGCTTCGGGCTCGACCAAAAACTTGAAGCGGTATTCGGCAAAATAGGCATAACGCGGTGCGATCAAGCCACGCAGTTCCAGCTGCACCAATAAGGTCTTGAGCGGCAACTGGCGAATATTGCTCTGATCCGCCAACGGCCCTAGAAGAAACTCCCACTGCCCATCCGGGCTGGCCGCTTGCAGTTCGTCCAACACACAGCGAATGCCGTCCAGCTCCGGCGTGTCGCCGTATACGAAATTTTCCAGCACATTCAGGCTGTCGCGGTTGGCCAGCACCAGGCAGTCGGACGGCTGCCCATCACGCCCGGCGCGGCCGATTTCCTGGCTGTAGTTTTCGATGGATTTCGGCAAATCGAAATGCACCACATTGCGGATGTCGCTCTTGTCGATCCCCATGCCAAACGCGATGGTGGCGACGATGCAATTGGACTGTCCGCCCATGAACCGCCGCTGAATCGCTTCGCGTTGCTCATGGGGCAAACCGGCGTGATAAGCCTCAGCCTGAATGCCGTGCTGACTCAAATGCTGAGCAATCTGTTCGGCAGTTTTCTGCAAGGTGACGTAGACGATGCTCGGCTGCCCGGCGCGCTGCCCCATCCACTCCACCAAACGCCGACGCTTGTCCTGGCCGCGTACTGGCTCCACCAGCAAATTGAGGTTGGGTCGATAGAAACCGGTGGTCACCACATCATCCGGTGCAATAGCGAATTTCGCCTGCATATCGGCGATCACCTTCGGCGTCGCAGTGGCGGTCAGCAGCAACGCCAAGGGAATGTTGAACTGGCGCTGATAGGCCGGTAGTTTCAAATAGTCCGGACGGAAGTTATGCCCCCACTCCGAAATACAGTGCGCCTCATCCACCACCAGCAACGAAATCGGCACCTGCTGCAAAAAGTTACGGAAGCGCTCGTTCTTCAGGCGCTCCACAGAGATCATCAAAATCTTCAATTCGCCGGAGCGGGCGCGCGCCATCACCTCATTGGCGTCATCGCGGCTCTGTGCCGAATCGATGCTCGCCGCCGCAATGCCATGACGCTGCAAGAACCCCAACTGGTCCTGCATCAACGCCAGCAACGGCGACACCACCAACGTCAGGTGCGGCAGCAACAATGCTGACAATTGATAACACAACGATTTGCCGGACCCTGTGGGGAAAATCGCCGCCGCTGACCGCCCGGCCAACACCGCACTGACCGCCGCCTCCTGGCCGGGTCGAAACTGTGGATAACCAAAGACCTGTTCAAGGGTGTTGTGCATAAGCTGTCACTCCGTTGACCGCTGAGATGCCTGAAGCCTAGCCGGCATATTCAGCGGTTCGAGAAAAGGTCGGGCGCAAAAAGGATACGCGATGATACAGGCTGAACCGCGAGGCCCAAGGATCTCTTGCAGCCGCAAGCATCTCAAGAACTGACCCTCGTCCCAGAGACGGCCGGCCCCGATCGGTTGAACTACAATGGGGTCTTGCACGGTGAGGCAAATGTGATGAGTAAACTGACGTTTGAGCAAAAGCAGAATCATTACGACAAGATCCGCCGGTCAAACTATTTGGCGAGTCTGCGTCTGGAAGGCTTTGGCACAACACCTGCCGACGCCGATAAGTCGCTCCCCTCCCGGGAAGCCGTACTGCGCAAATACCTCAAGAGCCCAAGCTAATGCCGGGTAAATATGGGGGCGGCCAGGATCCCTATCGCTATCCAGATAGCGGAGTCCTGCGCAACCTTCTCAATATTCACGACGAAAACCTCCTTCAGGAAGCTGAACGAGAACTCTCCGAAATCGCCGCTTGCACACTTCGTCTACTCCCACCGCCCTATGACCTGAGCTTTTTTCAGCTGATTCATAAAACGCTATTTTCGGATGTCTACGAATGGGCCGGAGAGCTGAGAACCGTCAATATCCAGAAGGACGATACCCTGTTCTGCACCGCCGAACGGATCGTCCCGGAGGCCGAGAAAATATTTCGCGTCATGGAAAAAGCCTCCTGGTTCACCGGTGTATCTAAAGCCGATCTGGTTGTTAACATTGCCGAAGCTTACGGCGATCTCAATGTCATTCACCCTTTCCGGGATGGCAACGGTCGAGCCCAACGCATCCTGTTCGAGCACATCATCATCAATGCCGGTTTTTCCGTCGATTGGTGGCTGGTCGACATTGCCGATTGGGTTCCGGCCAACATAGACGCCGTAGCCTGCGACTACCGGGGGCTGGAGGCCATATTTAGACGGTGTATCGGCAAACCGTCGCGCTAGATGATGATCGTTTAGCTTTACACTCCCGTCAGCTCCCGCAATCCCCAACCGGACTGTTAACCATGAAACTCGCCATCGGCTTCCCCGACGATCAAGCGATGCGACTCCTCATGCAGCTGTTGCACGAAGAACTCGGCCTGCCTGAACGCAAAACCATCAGTTTGCAAACCTCGATCAACTTCGACCTCGGCTGCGACGGCGCAGACGCGGAGCACTTGATGGAGGCGCTGAACGAGCAATTCACCATCGACTTCATCGACTACGATGCCTACCGCTACTTCCAGCCCGAAGGTTACGACGTGTTCCTCAAACGCAGAGCCAAGGGTCGCGGCGACAAAGTCCCGCTGACCCTCGGCATGCTCTACCAGGCCATCAAGGCCCAACGCTGGGACACTCAGGCGCTGGAAGAGCTTTAGGGTTTCAAGGTGTATCTATAAGGTCATAGCGTGGACATATTGATGGGCAGCTGAAGCTCCCAATTCATAACGCACAAAAAAGCCGCCCTCAAAGGGCGGCTTTTTCTTTACCTCAAACCACTACCCGATAATTACAACTTCGGACCAGCAGCCTTGATCGCGTCGCTCACGTCGAACTTCTTGAAGTTCTCAACGAACAAGCTGGCCAATGCTTTGGCAGCTTCGTCGTAAGCAGCTTTGTCAGCCCAGGTGTTGCGTGGGTTCAACAGGCCAGTCTCAACGCCCGGTACGGCCAGTGGCACGTCGAGGTTGACGGTGTCGAGGTGTTCGGTTTCTACACCGATCAGCGCGCCGCTCTGGATGGCTGCGATGACGCCACGGGTGGTCGGGATATTGAAGCGTTTGCCGACGCCGTAGCCACCACCGGTCCAGCCAGTGTTGACCAGGTAGACCTTGGAGCCGAAGCCGCGGATGCGTTTGATCAGCAGTTCAGCGTATTCGCCAGCCGGACGCGGGAAGAACGGTGCGCCGAAGCAGGTGGAGAAGGTCGATTTGATGCCGCTGCCGGAACCCATTTCGGTCGAGCCCACCAGAGCGGTGTAGCCGGACAGGAAGTGGTAGGCCGCTTGTTCTTCGCTGAGGATCGAGACTGGTGGCAGTACGCCGGTCAGGTCGCAGGTCAGGAAGATCACAGCGTTTGGCTCGCCGCCGAGGTTTTTCGGAGCGCGTTTTTCGATCAGTTCGCGCGGGTAAGCGGCGCGGCTGTTCTGGGTCAGGCTGTCGTCGGCGTAGTCGGCTTTCTTGGTGACTGGGTCGAGTACGACGTTTTCCAGTACGGCGCCGTGCTGGATGGCTTTCCAGATAACAGGCTCGTTCTTCTCGGAGAGGTCGATGCACTTGGCATAGCAACCGCCTTCGATGTTGAACACTACGCCAACGCCCCAGCCGTGTTCGTCGTCGCCGATCAGGTAGCGGCTTTCGTCAGCGGACAGGGTGGTTTTACCCGTGCCGGACAGGCCGAAGAACAATGTTACGTCGCCCTCTTCGCCCATGTTGGCCGCGCAGTGCATCGGCAGAACGTCGACTGCTGGTAGCAGGAAGTTTTGTACCGAGAACAGGGCTTTTTTCATTTCGCCGGCGTAACGCATGCCAGCGATCAGGACTTTTTTGGCCGCGAAGTTGATGATCACGGTGCCGTCGGAGTTGGTGCCGTCACGCTCAGGTTCGCAGACGAACGCTGGGGCGTTGAGGATCTGCCACTCGGTTTTCTCGGCTGGGTTGTACTGTTCAGGGTTGATGAACAGGCAACGGCCGAACAGGTTGTGCCAGGCAGTCTCGGTGGTCATTTTGACGGCGAGGTAGTGCGCAGGATCAGAACCTACGTGGACGTGGGAAACAAAACGCTCGCGCTCGCCCAGGTAGGCTTCAACGCGGTTCCACAGGGCATCGAACTTGTCGGCCGGAAACTTGCGGTTGATCGGGCCCCAGGCAATTGCGTCCTGGGTGGAAGGCTCTTCAACGATGAAACGGTCGACTGGCGAGCGGCCGGTGCGGTGACCGGTTCGCACTACCAGAGCGCCGGTATCGGACAGCTCGCCTTCACCGCGGTTCAGGGCTTCTTTAACCAGATCGTCAACACTCAGATCGGTGTACACGGCGTTATTGGCTTGCGTCATGAGGTTCCCCGTCGGCCAGTGGCCGAGTGCTCCAAACGTTTTGTAGTAGAAAGTTGTGCACTACTACCGCGAAAAAAGTGGGCCGGATTATGCCAGAAAAGACCAAAAAAAGTAGGGCCCTCCTGTCAGACCGGCGTTAATCTGACGTTCGCTAGGTGATTTACCTGCACTGAATCGTTTTAGTGACGAGTATCTGACGGGGCATCAACACCTGCTCCGGCGAACAATTGAGCCACATCGGCGGCATCGAACAGGTAGCGCTCGTTGCAGAACTGGCAGTCGATCTCGACGCTGCCACCGTTTTCGATGACCAGTTGTTCAGCGTCTTCCTGGCCCAGGCTCACCAGTGCGTTGCCCGAGCGATCGCGCGAGCAGCTGCAGCGAAAGCGTAGTGACTGAATGTCAAACATGCGTACCGCCTCATCATGGTAGAGGCGGTGCAGCACGGTTTCGTTGTCCAGACTTAGCAGTTCATCAGCGGTCAGGGTGCTGGCCAGGGTAGTGATGTGCTGCCAGCTGGCGGCGCGTTCTTCGTCGTCCTTGATGCGATCGGCCGGCAATTGCTGCAGCAGCAGACCACGGGCGCGGCGACCATCGGCGTTGAGCCAAAAACGCGTGCCGACTTGCTGGGACATGACGAAATAGTTGGTGAAGCATTCCGACAGATCGGCGCCGTCGAGGTCGACAATGCCCTGGTAACGCTGACCATGGGTTGGGTCGACGGTCAGCGCCAGGACACCTGCGGGCATCAAGTCGGCGAGGGTGGCGTCAGGGGCGATCTGCTCCGCGTGATAACGAGCCAGGCCACGGATTTCACGCTTGCTGGAACACTCGATCATCAACAAAGGCACCGGGCCCTCAGAACGAGCCTGGAGGATCAGCAAGCCATCGAATTTCAAGGTGCCAACCAGCAACGCCGCCGCTGCCATCAGTTCGCCGAGCAGCTGCGCGACCGGCTCCGGGTAAGGGTGTTTAGCGAGGACTTCGGCGTAACTACGCTCCAACGCAACCAGCTCGCCGCGGGCGTCGCTCTCATCGAAGATGAAGCGTTGGGTGTAGTCGTTATCCGGTAGATCGGTCATAGGTCTGGGTATCTGAAGTGATAACAAAAGGGTTACAGGGGTTGAAACTTGCGCCTTGGCACCATTTTGGTGCGCGACTATTCAGCCATGGAAATCATTTTATGAACAATCCCGGGTTGTTCCAAGCAAGGCGGAACCCTGGCGGGTTGGCTGTGTGTAATTTACTCCCTCTCGCACGGCAGCCCTACTCCCCATCATTCCCACCATGAAACTTGAACAGATCGCGCCGCTGTTTCTTGGTCGGCTTGCCGTCGGTGCTGACGCCCAGGGCGCCGGCCTTTCGCATGGCTGCAGCATTTTCGCGTTTAGCGATGCTGGCTTCAGTTTCGGCGTACAGGGCCTGGGCTTCCGGCGCGCCCCGCCGCACGGCCGATAACGCCAGGACCGTCACGGTGCGCTCATCGAAACCGGCACGGATCTGAAACTCATCACCTATTCTCGGCTCTTTGCCTGGCTTGCAACGTTCGCCCCGGCAATGCACTTTGCCGCTTTCAATCGCCGCTTTGGCCAGCGCGCGGGTTTTATAAAAACGCGCGGCCCATAACCACTTATCCAGACGGACTTTATCGTCCTCTTCGGTTTTTTGTGCCATGGGATTTCCTCATCCTGAAATATTTCTGAACTGTACTACCGTTTCTGTTGTGCCATGAATTACACCGGCTCAGTTTAGAATGCGCGCCTCTCCAGAGCCTCGTTCGAGGGCTGGAAATCCGGGCCGTAGATATCTGTCGCCTTTTACCCATTATTCTGCGTGAATACCGCGAATTCGGCCGCTTGCGGCGCGAGCAGGTTTCTCACCGGTTGAGCACATTTGAAGACTTTTGACCATTTGACCGTTGTCGGTCTACGCGAGTGGGTGGCGCTTCCAGACTTGGGAGTGGCAGGCCTGCGGGCGAAGATCGACACCGGCGCCAGCACCTCCAGCCTGCATGCCACCGAGATCGAGCCGTTCGAGCGCGACGGGGAAAAGTGGGTGCGCTTCAATGCCCACCTGGGCACGGTTGTGCAGCTGCGCCATCGGCACTGTGAAGCGCCGCTGGTGGCGATGAAAACCATTAAAAGCTCCAACGGCCAAGCACAGGTGCGTTACGTGATTAGAACCACCCTTGCACTGGGCGATCGGGTCTGGCGGGTGGAATTCACTCTGGCCTGCCGCAAGGCGATGCGTTATCGCTTGTTACTCGGTTCCAAAGCCCTGATCGACGGCCAGTTGGTGGTCAATCCGGGGATTAAATACGTTCAAGACAAGCCGGCATTCCCGGCATCCACTACCTCTGCCACAGGTGTTGCATGAAGATCGCTGTGCTGTCGCGTAACCCGCGTCTGTATTCCACTCGTCGTCTGGTTGAGGCCGGCACCGAGCGTGGCCATGAAATGGTGGTGATCGATACCCTGCGCGCCTATATGAACATTGCCAGTCATAAGCCGCAGATCCACTATCGCGGCAAACCACTTGAAGGCTTCGATGCGGTGATCCCGCGGATCGGCGCTTCGGTGACGTTTTATGGCTGCGCAGTGTTGCGCCAGTTTGAAATGATGGGTGTGTTCCCGCTCAACGAGTCGGTGGCGATCGCCCGCTCGCGAGATAAATTGCGTTCACTGCAATTGCTTTCGCGACGCGGTATCGGCTTGCCGGTGACCGGTTTTGCCCACTCACCGGACGATATTCCCGACCTGATCGAGATGGTCAACGGCGCGCCGTTGGTGATCAAGGTGCTGGAAGGTACCCAGGGTATCGGCGTGGTGATGTGTGAAACGGCGACGGCAGCGGAGTCGGTGATCGAGGCGTTCATGGGCCTCAAGCAGAACATCATGGTCCAGGAGTACATCAAAGAAGCCGGTGGTGCAGATATCCGCTGCTTCGTGGTGGGCGACAAGGTGATCGCGGCAATGAAGCGTCAGGCCAAGCCCGGCGAGTTCCGCTCCAACCTGCACCGTGGCGGCAGCGCCAGCCTGATCAAGATCACCCCCGAAGAGCGCATGACCGCTCTGCGCGCGGCCAAGGTCATGGGTTTGAGCGTGGCGGGTGTGGATATCTTGCGTTCCAACCACGGGCCGCTGGTGATGGAGGTTAATTCCTCGCCAGGGCTGGAAGGAATTGAAACCACCACCTGCAAGGATGTGGCGGGGATTATCATTGAGCATCTGGAGAAGAATAGCGGACCGAATTTGACGCGGACCAAAGGGAAAGGCTAAGGCTCTGTTCGGATCCATTGTGGCGAGGCAGCTTGCTCCCGCTGGGGCGCGCAGCGGCCCCAAAACCGGAAACCGCATTGCGTCAGGGAAAACGCATCTGCTGGATTTACGACCGCTGCGCGGCCGAGCGGGAGCAAGCTCCCTCGCCACAGGGGACCGCGTCCACCTGCTACACCGCATCCCTGGGCAACATCAGCCCTAACGGCAAGCGCACTCGCGCTTCCAGCCCGCCGCCTGCGCGGTTGCGCAGTTCTACGTTGCCACCGTGCATGGAGGCGATTCGTTTGACGATGGCCAGACCTAGCCCGGTGCCTTTGCCGCCACGGGCGCGGTCACCGCGAGTGAAGGGGTTGAAGATCGCTTCCAGCTCCGATTGATCGATACCGGCCCCGCGATCCATCACACTCAACACCACGTAAGGTGCACTGGTGTCACCTGACACATACGCAGCCACTTCGACCCCGGTGCCGGCGTGATGCAAGGCGTTACCAATCAGGTTGTTCAACAGACGCTTCATCGAAACCCGGCGCAACGGAAACGGCTGGATCGGCTCCAGACGCAGGCGAACCCGCTCCTCGTTCTGGTTGTAAGGCGCCGCGACTTCACGCACCAGATCGCTGAGGTCGACCTCTTCGACCGTCTCATCACGTCCATCGCGAATGAACGCCAGGAACTGGTCGAGAATTGCGTCCATGTCTTCAATGTCACGCACCATGTCATCGGTCAGGTCGCTGTGGTCGCCCATCAGCTCCAGGGACAGCCGCAAGCGGGTCAACGGCGTGCGCAGGTCATGGGACACACCGGCCAGCATCAGCTCACGCTCACGTCCGGCCTGTTCGACATCCTCGGCCATCTGGTTGAAGGCGCGATACACCTCGGCCATTTCACTTGGGGTGTCGCTGATCGGTAGACGCACGCTACGCCCCTGACCTAATTGGCGCGCGGCATACACGAGACGCTTGAGGGGTTGGTTGAGCTGGCTAACAAAGATCCACGCCGAGGCTGTGGATAACAAACCTATCGCCAGGAACCAACCCAGCACGCTCCAGATTTTCTGGCCACGTAGCGGGTGTGGGTACAACGGCACTTTCAGCCAGCCATCACCCAGGCTCGGTGCACGCACCCAAAGGGCGGGGGGCGCGTGCATGCGCAAGCGCACTTCGGTGTCGGCGCCCAGTTCGGCCTGCATTTGTCGTTGGTAGATTTCGCTGTACGGCCAGTGCTGTTCACCTTCTGGTACACCCGCCCCGACCACGCGAATCAGAGTGGCGGCTTCAGCGATTTTTTCGCGATTCGCTTCGTCCGCAGCCCAATAAGACCGCAAAGTCAGTGCGACGCCGTGGCTGTATTGGCGGTCCACCAGCACATCCTCGTTCATCAACAGATAAACCAGGGTCAGCGCTTTGGAGAACAGCACCACGATCAGCACCAGCCAGAGGGTGCGGGAGAAGAAACTTTGGGGGAACCACACGGGGGTTTTCATAAACAGCAACTACACACTTTGCAGGAGCGAGCGGCGCTCGCAGAATTGCGGATTGCGAGCCGCCCGAGTCGCTGTCATGTGACAAAGCGCCCGAGAAACCCGCTCCTACAAATCACCGATCACTTGGTCGCGGTGCCGTCCGGTACAAACACATAACCCACGCCCCAGACTGTCTGGATATAGCGCGGCTTGGACGGGTCGGGTTCGATCATCCGGCGCAGGCGGGAGATCTGGACGTCGATGGAACGCTCCAGGGCATCCCACTCGCGGCCACGGGCCAGGTTCATCAGCTTGTCGCGGGTCAACGGCTGACGAGCATTCATTACCAGCGCCTTGAGCACGGCGAATTCACCGGTGGTGAGCATGTGTACTTCGTCGCCACGCTTGAGTTCGCGGGTGGCCAGGGACAGTTCGTAGTCGCCGAAGGTCACGCTTTCGTCTTCGCTGCCCGGAGCACCCGGCACCGGTGCCGATTGACGACGCAGGACCGCTTTGACGCGGGCCATCAATTCGTCCGGGTTGAACGGTTTGGCCAGGTAATCATCGGCGCCCAGTTCGAGGCCGTTGATGCGGCTCAGTTCGTCGCCCTTGGCGGTGAGCATGATGATCGGGATCTGGTTCTTCGCCATGCGCAGGCGCTTGAGGGCGCTCAGGCCGTCTTCGCCGGGCATCATCAGATCGAGCACCACCAGGTGGAAAACCTCACGGCCCAGCAGACGGTCCATTTGTTCGGTGTTCGGCACCGCGCGGGCGCGGTAGCCCTTGCTGACGAAAAAACGTTCCAGCAGGCTGCTGAGCCCCGGATCGTCATCAACGATGAGAATTTTTTCGCCTTCAGCAATTTGTGCAGTGCTGCTCATTGGATGCTCCTTTGATCTCGGCGCGCATTATGGCGTAGCCATCGTTATACGCACCGTGTGCATTGTTAGCAGATTTTTCCTCGACTGCCAGAAAACCCGCCATTGTGCCTGCATGGCACGATGCCCCGAAGGACCGAACGCTGGTTATAATGCGCCGCCTTTTGTGTAGGGCAACGTCTGATTGTTACTGTGAGTGGCCGCTCATTATTTTTCATGGCCGCGCAGTAATTTTTCGATTTCACGGGTCAACAGGCTGCCTTTTGATCCAGGTAGCGGCGCCGGCCAGGCCGCTCAACCAGACTCGCCAAGCCTTCTAAACAGAGCCTGCGAGCCTGCTTTCACAATTTGTCAGGTGGTTTTATGGACAGCATCAACAGCCGCATCGCCGAGGAACTCGGTGTACGCCCGCAACAGGTCGAAGCGGCCGTCGCTCTACTGGATGAAGGCTCCACGGTGCCCTTCATCGCCCGTTACCGGAAAGAAGTGACCGGCAGCCTCGATGATATCCAGTTGCGTCACCTGGAGGAGCGCCTGCGCTACCTGCGAGAACTCGACGAACGGCGCCTCAGCATCCTCGCCAGCATCGAAGAGCAAGGCAAGCTGACCCCGGAGTTGGCCCGCGACATCAAACTCGCCGACACCAAGACCCGCCTCGAAGATTTGTACCTGCCCTACAAACAAAAGCGCCGCACCAAGGGCCAGATCGCCCTGGAAGCCGGCCTCGGCGAGCTGGCCGACGGCCTGTTCAACGACCCGACGCTGACCCCGGACACCGAAGCCGTGCGCTTTATTAACGCCGAAAAAGGCGTTGCCGATGTCAAATCGGCCCTCGAAGGTGCCAAATACATCCTCATGGAGCGCTTCGCCGAAGACGCCAACCTGCTGGAAAAGCTGCGCAGCTACCTCAAGCAGGAAGCCACTCTCAGCGCCCGCGTAATCGCCGGCAAAGAAGAGGAAGGCGCCAAGTTCCGCGACTATTTCGAACACGACGAACCCCTGAAAAGCATGCCGTCGCACCGTGCGCTGGCAATTTTCCGTGGCCGCAATGAAGGCATTCTCAGCTCCTCCCTGAAAGTCGGCGAAGAGCTGCCGGGCGCCATGCACCCGTGCGAAATCATGATTGGTGAGCGTTTCGGTGTGCAAAACCAGAATCGCCCAGCCGATAAGTGGCTGAGCGAAGTGGTGCGCTGGACGTGGAAGGTCAAGCTCTACACCCACCTGGAAACCGACTTGCTGGGCGAGCTGCGCGACGGCGCGGAAACCGAGGCGATCAACGTGTTCGCCCACAACCTGCACGACTTGCTGCTGGCCGCACCGGCCGGCCCCCGCGCGACCCTGGGCCTCGACCCGGGCCTGCGTACCGGTTGCAAAGTCGCGGTGGTCGATGCCACCGGCAAGCTGCTGGACTACGCCACCGTTTACCCCCACGTGCCGAAAAATCAGTGGGACCAGACCATCGCGGTGCTGGCCGCCCTGTGCGCCAAGCACTCGGTGGACCTGATCGCCATCGGTAACGGCACTGCCAGCAGGGAAACCGACAAGCTGGCCGCTGAACTGATCAAAAAATACCCAGCCATGAAAATGACCAAGGTCATGGTCTCCGAGGCTGGCGCTTCGGTGTACTCGGCGTCGGAACTGGCTTCCAAGGAATTCCCGGACCTCGACGTGTCGATCCGCGGCGCAGTGTCGATTGCCCGCCGCTTGCAGGATCCGCTGGCTGAACTGGTGAAAATCGATCCGAAATCCATCGGTGTCGGCCAGTACCAGCACGACGTGTCGCAGCTGAAACTGGCGCGCGGCCTGGACGCGGTGGTTGAGGACTGCGTGAACGCCGTTGGCGTCGACGTGAACACCGCCTCGGTGGCGCTGCTGGCGCGGATTTCCGGCCTCAACGCGACACTGGCGCAGAACATCGTGAATCATCGTGATGAAAACGGCGCGTTCAAGACTCGCGCTGCGCTGAAGAAAGTCGCTCGTCTGGGCGAAAAAACCTTCGAGCAGGCCGCAGGCTTCCTGCGCGTGATGAACGGCGACAATCCACTGGACTCGTCCGCGGTTCACCCGGAAGCCTATCCGTTGGTACAGCGCATCGCCGCTGAAACCGACCGCGATATCCGCTCGCTGATCGGTGACGCGAGCTTCCTCAAGCGCCTCGATCCGAAGAAGTACACCGACGAAACCTTCGGCCTGCCGACAGTGACCGACATTCTTCAAGAGCTGGAAAAGCCAGGTCGCGACCCGCGTCCCGAGTTCAAGACTGCCGAGTTTCAGGACGGCGTCGAAGACCTCAAGGACCTCGAACTGGGGATGATCCTCGAAGGCGTAGTCACCAACGTGACCAACTTCGGTGCTTTCGTCGATATTGGTGTGCATCAGGACGGCTTGGTGCACATTTCCGCCTTGTCGGAGAAATTCATCAAGGATCCGCGTGAAGCGGTGAAAGCCGGTGATGTGGTCAAGGTGAAGGTCATGGAAGTCGACATCCCGCGCAAACGCGTCGGCCTGTCGATGCGCATGAGCGACACCCCGGGCGAGAAGATCGATGGTGCCCGTGGCGCCCGCCCTGGCTCGGCTCCACGCCAGTCGCAAAATACTGCACCGCGTAAAGAAACCACGGCGCCAGCTCCGAGCAATAACGCCATGGCTTCGCTGTTCGCCAACGCCAAGCAGTTGAAGAAACGTTGATGGAAATCCCCGCTGGCCTCACTCAGAGTGCTTTCAGCGAGTTGATCGGCTGCCGCTTGCAGCGTCTGGACATCGGCATTGCCGAAGTTGCCCTGACGCTGACGCCGCCGCTGCGCAACCGCAGTGGCAAGCTGCACGGCGGGGCGTTGTTCAGTCTGGTGGATATTGCCATGGGGCTGGCCTGTTCCAGCTCCCATGGTTTCGATCAGCAGAGCGCGACCATCGAGTGCAAGATCAACTACATGCGTGCCGTTTCTGACGGCGACGTGGTGTGCGTCGCCAAGGTGATCCACCCTGGCCGGCGCACGCTGGTGGTCGAAGCGGATGTGATGCAAGGCGACAAACTCGTCGCAAAAGCACAAGGCACGTTCGCTGTCCTATAGCTCCCTGCCATCAATTTGAGTTAATTTCGGCGCTGCGAATCCTGTGGGAGCGAGCTTGCTCGCGATGGCGGCGTGTCAGACGACATTAATGTTGACTGACCCCCCCTCATCGCGAGCAAGCTCGCTCCTACAAAACCAGGCGACCACGCCAGTTTTCACTTCACCCTTGTAGACCGTCTTGCCCACCCCCATATTGGGGCGACTGACGCGTGAAGGAATCTAACTTGAGCGAACTTCTCAACCGCCGCCTGGCTTTGCTTGGCGAGCGCGCTAACCTCTCTCTGCTTGAGCAGTGCCTGCATGGCATCGAGCGCGAATGCCTGCGCGTCACGGATGTTGGCCGTCTGGCGCAGACGCCGCATCCCGAAGAGCTGGGATCTGCACTGACCAACGAACTGATCACCACCGACTATTCCGAGTCGCTGCTGGAGTTCATCACTCCGGCCCTGCCTGACCCGGCGGATACGTTGAGCAGCCTCGACAAGATCCATCGCTTTGCCTACAGCAAACTCGGCAACGAGTACCTGTGGAGTCCATCGATGCCGTGCCCGTTGCCGGCCGAGGAAGATATCCCGATCGCCTATTACGGCACCTCCAACATCGGTAAGCTCAAGTATGTGTACCGCAAGGGCCTGGCCCTGCGTTACGGCAAGACCATGCAATGCATTGCCGGGATTCACTACAACTTCTCCCTGCCGGAAAAACTCTGGCCGCTGCTCAAGCAGGCCGAAGGTTTTGTCGGCACCGACCGCGACTATCAGTCGGTAGCCTATATCGCGCTTATCCGTAACTTCCGTCGCTATAGCTGGCTGCTGATGTACTTGTTCGGCGCTTCGCCGGCACTGGATGCTGGTTTCCTGCGCGGTCGCTCACATCAGCTGGAGCAACTGGATCCCGACACGCTGTACCTGCCTTACGCCACCAGCCTGCGCATGAGCGATCTGGGTTACCAGAGTAACGCTCAGGCCGGGCTGACGCCGTGCTACAACGATCTGGACAGCTATACCAACAGCCTGCGCAAGGCGGTGGCCACACCTTATGCACCGTACGTCGAGATCGGCACCCATCAGGACGGTGAGTGGGTTCAGCTCAACACCAACATCCTGCAGATCGAAAACGAGTACTACTCCAACATCCGCCCAAAACGCGTGACCTACACTGGTGAACGACCGATCCAGGCGCTGGTGGCCCGTGGCATTCAGTACGTCGAAGCGCGTTGCCTGGACATCAACCCGTTCCTGCCGATGGGTATCGATCTGCAAGAGTCGCGTTTCCTCGACGCTTTCCTGCTGTATTGCGCACTGAATGAAAGCCCGCTGCTTGAAAACATCGAATGCGGCAACTGCACCTCGAACTTTCTCACCGTGGTCAAGGAAGGTCGTCGCCCGGGCCTGCAATTGCAGCGCAACGGTCAGCCGGTGGACTTGAAAGAGTGGGCCAGCGAGTTGCTGGAGAAGATTGCGCCATTGGCCGCGCTGCTCGATCAAAGTCACGGCGGCGATGCCCACGGCAAAGCCCTGGACGCGCAACGGGCAAAGGTCAAGGATCCGTCCCTAACCCCGTCCGCTCAGGTGCTGGCGGCCATGCATGAGCATAAGGAGAGCTTCACCCAGTTCTCCCTGCGTCAGAGCCAGGCTCACGCGGAGTATTTCCGTAGCGAACCGCTGAGTGGCGAAGACCAGGCTCGTTTCGAAGAACTGGCGCGAAATTCGTTGGCGCAACAGGCTGAGCTGGAGCAGAACGAAGTCGGCGATTTCGATGTGTTTGTCGGGTCGTATCAGGCGAGTATTTTGGCAATCAGTAATTAAATCTGAAGGTCCTTCGGACCTTATCGCGAGCAGGCTCGCTCCCACATACAGGTGATCCATGTGGGAGCAGCCGGTCGACGCTCGACTGCTCGCGATGACCGCGCAGCGGTCGGTCTTAGAATTTTCCGCTCATATGCTAATTCTAAAAAGTTATTTATTTTCTAATTCTTAGATCATTTAGTCTCCTTGTCAGCCGACCCTCGGCCGTCTGACAAGGAGCTTCTCAATGAAAACGTATTTTCCCCTTCGCCTCCTGGCGGCCGCGTCTCTGGCTGCAGCGAGCTTCTTTGCCCAGGCGGCTGACCTTACCGTCGCCTACCAGACCACCGTTGACCCAGCGAAAGTCGCCCAGGCCGACGGCGCTTATGAAAAGGCCACTAACGCCAAAATCGACTGGCGCAAATTCGATAACGGTGCCGACATCATTGCCGCGATCGCTTCGGGCGATGTGCAGATTGGCTACCTCGGCTCCAGCCCGTTGACGGCGGCGATTACCCGCAAAGTCCCGGTGCAAACCTTCCTTATCGCGACCCAGATCGGCGCTGCCGAAGCCCTGGTAGCCCGCGACGGTTCCGGGATCAAAACCCCGCAGGACCTGATCGGCAAGAAAGTAGCCGTGCCCTTCGTTTCCACCGGCCACTACAGCCTGTTGGCAGCGCTGAAGCACTGGAAGATCGACCCGTCGAAAGTACAGATTCTCAACCTCGCGCCACCAGCGATCGTTGCTGCATGGAAACGCGGTGATATCGACGCGACTTACGTTTGGGACCCGGCACTGGGTGTGGCCAAGGAAAACGGCAAAGTGCTGATCACCTCGGGCGAACTGGCCAAGTTCGGTGCGCCGACCTTCGACGCCTGGATCGTGCGTAAAGACTTTGCCGAGAAGCACCCGGAAATCGTCACCGCCTTCGCCAAAGTCACCCTGGACGCCTACGCCAATTACCGCAAAGACCCACAAGCCTGGCTGGCAGACAAAGGCAACGTCGACAAACTGGTGAAACTCTCCGGGGCCAAGGCCAGCGACATTCCATTGCTGCTGCAAGGCAACGTTTACCCGCTGGCGGCTGATCAAGTGATCACCCTCGGCGCGCCGACCACCAAGGCCATCACCGACACCGCCGCGTTCCTCAAGGAACAAGGCAAGGTCGAAGCCGTACTGCCGGACTACGCACCGTACGTCAGCGCCAAGTTCATTACTAACTGATCGGGAGCAACAGCGATGGCCTTGTTAGAACTGGAGCGCGTCAGCGCACAGTACCCCGGCGCGGCCGAGCCGGTGCTGGCGGATATTTCCCTGAGCCTTGGGCCACAGCAACTGCTGGTCGCCCTCGGTCCTTCCGGCAGTGGCAAGACCTCGCTGTTGAACCTGATTGCCGGCTTTGTTGAACCCAGCGCCGGGCGCATCACCCTCGATGGTGTCCCGGTCAAAGGCCCGAGCGCCGAGCGCGGCGTAGTGTTTCAGGATGACGCGCTGCTGCCGTGGCAGGACGTGTTGGCCAACGTCGGTTTCGGTCTGGAACTGGCGGGTACTCCCAAGCCGCAACGGGAAATCCATGCCCGGGAAATGCTCGCGCTGGTGGACCTGGCCGGCTTCGATCAGCGCCGCATTTGGCAACTGTCTGGTGGCCAGAAGCAGCGCGTCGGCCTGGCCCGCGCCCTCGCCGCCAACCCGCGCGTGTTGCTGATGGACGAACCCTTCGGCGCCCTCGACGCCTTCACCCGCGAGCAGATGCAGGAACTGCTGCTGCAAGTCTGGAAGCGTACCGCCAAACCGGTGTTCCTGATTACCCACGATATTGAAGAGGCGGTGTTCCTCGCCACGGACCTGATTCTGTTGGCACCGAACCCTGGGCAAATAGTCGAGCGTCTGAGCCTGGACTTCGGCCAGCGTTACGCCGCCGGGGAATCGGCCCGGGCGATCAAGTCCGACCCGCGTTTTATCGAAACCCGCGAACACGTGCTAGCCCGAGTGTTCTCCCAACGCAGCGCCGTCCAGCGCCAGGAGCACGCATGAGCAGCTACGGATTACCGGCCACAGCCACTAAACCTGCCGCCAGCCAATCGGCGGTGATTGCTGTTCGTCGTAGCCTGAGCACTCGCTGGATCAGCGTGCTGACCTTGATCACGCTGCTTGCCATCTGGTGGGCTGTGACCGCCAGTGGATTGATTGATCCACTGTTCCTGCCGCCACCCTCGGCGGTGCTGCAAAAAGGCTGGTTGCTGGCGACCACCGGCTATATGGATTCGACGCTGTGGCAGCATCTGGGCGCCAGCCTCAGTCGCATCGGGCTGGGTCTGGGTTTTGCCGTGTTGACCGCTGTCCCGGTCGGTATTGCCATCGGTCATAACCGCATCGCTCGCGGCATTCTCGACCCGCTGATCGAGTTCTACCGCCCTATTCCACCACTGGCTTACCTGCCGCTGATCGTCATCTGGTGCGGCATTGGTGAGCTGTCCAAAGTCTTGCTGATTTACCTGGCGATCTTCGCCCCGATTGCCATCGCCACCGCCACCGGCGTGCGTACCGTCGACCCGGCCAAACTGCGCGCTGCACAATCGTTGGGTGCGACCCGGGCACAGCTGATTCGCCATGTGATTGTGCCCAGCGCCTTACCGGACATTCTCACCGGTGTGCGTATTGGGCTGGGGGTCGGTTGGTCGACCCTGGTTGCCGCTGAATTGATCGCTGCCACCAGTGGCTTGGGCTTTATGGTCCAGTCGGCCGCGCAATTTCTGGTCACTGATGTGGTGGTGCTGGGGATTCTGGTGATCGCGCTGATCGCCTTCGTCATGGAAATGGGCCTGCGCGCCCTGCAACGCAAGCTAGTGCCGTGGCACGGCCAGGCGCATTGAGACCCACTGAAACACTGACTACGCCGACATTTCGGCGCCGAATTCGAGAAGAATCATGAGCCTGACCATCACTCCCCTCAGCTGCGCACTCGGCGCCCAGATCAGTGGCGTCGACATCACCCAGCCGCTGAATGTCGAACAGCGCGACGCCATCGAGCAGGCGCTGTTAAAACATCAGGTACTGTTCTTCCGCGAACAGCCGTTGAACCCCCAACAACAGGCGCGTTTCGCCGCCAATTTCGGCGACCTGCATATCCACCCGATCTACCCGAATGTACCGGAGCAGCCTGAAGTGCTGATCCTCGACACCGCCGTGACCGACGTCCGTGATAACGCCGTCTGGCACACCGATGTGACCTTTCTGCCGACTCCGGCGCTGGGCGCGGTACTCAGCGCCAAGCTGTTGCCAGCGTTTGGTGGCGATACCTTATGGGCCAGCGGCATCGCGGCGTATGAGGCGTTGTCGGCACCGATGCAAACCCTGCTGCAAGGACTGACCGCAACCCACGACTTCACCAAATCGTTCCCGCTGGAACGCTTCGGCACCACAGCCGAAGACCTGGCGCGCTGGGAAGAAGCCCGCAAGAAAAACCCGCCGCTGTCGCACCCGGTAATCCGCACCCACCCGGTGAGTGGGCGCAAGTCGCTGTTCGTCAACGACGGCTTCACCACCCACATCAACGAGCTGGAACCGGCGGAAAGCGAAGCCATCCTCAAATTGCTGTTCGCCCACGCCATCCGCCCGGATTTCACCATTCGCTGGCGCTGGCAGGAAAACGACGTGGCCTTCTGGGACAATCGCGTGACGCAACATTACGCGGTGGATGACTATCGCCCGCAGCGGCGCGTTATGCACCGGGCGACGATAGTGGGGGATGTGCCGTTTTAACAGACCAATGATTGTTCCCGGAGTGTTGGAACGATCAAATCTAAATCCCTGCGACGCGACTCAAACCATCGCCGAAAAACTCGCCCGAAACTGCTGTGGCGTCACCCCAAGTCTGCGGTTGAACACGCTGCGCATGTGCTGGGCATCGCGAAACCCGCATTGGTAGGCGACGGTCTTGAGCGGCGCGCTGCCGCTTTCCAGCATCACCCTTGCGGCATCCACCCTCGCCTGTTCGACGAATTCGGCCGGGGTGATTTTTGCTTCTTTGGCAAACACCCGGGAGAAATTCCGCGCACTCATATTGGCGGCTTTGGCCAGGTCAGCAATGGTCAGATCGCCCGTCAGGTTGGCCAACACGTAGTGCTGAACCATCGCCACCGGCGAGGTCGCTTCGGCGTGGGGTGTGAGGAACGGACTGAACTGCGATTGCCCGCCCGAGCGCTGCGTGAACACCACCAGCCTTTTGGCCACGCTCAATGCGACTTCCGACCCATGGTCCCTGGCCAGCAGGTACAACGACAAGTCGATCCCCGCCGTCACCCCCGCCGAGGTGTAGAGCTCGCCATCCTGCACGTAGAGCCGATCTGCCTCGACCTGAGTCGATGGGCACAGCGCCGCCAGCGCAGCGGCATCGCTCCAGTGAGTAGTGACAGTACGCCCCTCGAGCAGCCCGGCGCGGGCCAGCATGAATGCGCCATTACAGATCGAACCGAAGCGCTTCGAGCGAGTGCTCGCCTCCCGCAGCCATGTATGAAACCCCACACCGAAATCCAGATACGGCAACTGTGGTCCGCCAGCGACCAGCAGCAAGTCATAGGCCTGGAGTGCTTCGCTGAAATGCCGATGGGCCTGCAGCGCCAGGCCGTTCGAGCAGGGCATCACCCCGCGCTCCACGCCGATCACTTCCAACCGATAATGGTCTTCGGCTGCAAGAAAGCGGTTGGCTTCGGAAAACACATCCATGGGCCCCGTGACATCCAGCGATTGAACCCCGGAAAAAACCACGATGGCAACGGTTCTGCTCATGGGGCGATTTACCTTCTATGGCCATCAGGAGTCGAGGAAACAGCAGGCTAACCCTAGCGAAACACCGACCAAGAATCGAATTGGCGTGATATGCGCGCTGATTGGCCGGGATCGCAGCCTCGTGTCGATTGTCCGCTCCCAGGCGTGGGAACAGACTGAATTCATCAGCGCCGCCACGGCGTTCCCCACGAGACAACTGCCATGAGTAGCACCATCGCCGGTATCAAAATCCCTGACAGCGCCCTTGCCAGAGCGACCACAGAATACATTCGGGATATCGAGTCCGACCTGCTGTATCACCACTCGCGCCGGGTGTTTCTGTTCGGCGCCTTGAGCGGTGAACGTCAGCAACTGGCTTATAACCCGGAGCTGCTGTACGTCGGCGCGATGTTCCATGACCTGGGTCTGGTGGAAGGTCATCGCAGCGATGACGAGCGCTTCGAAGTGGATGGCGCGAATGCAGCCAAGGCCTTCCTCAAACCTTACGGGTTGAGCGATGACGATATCGAACAGGTCTGGCTGTCCATCGCCCTGCATACGACACCGGGTGTGCCCAAGCACTTGCGTCCGACCGTGGCGCTGGTAACCGCCGGGGTGGAAATGGATGTGCTGGGGATGGATTACGCAGCATTTTCCACCGTGCAGCGTGAAGCGGTGGTGCATGCACATCCACGGAGTGATGGCTTCAAGGAGTGCATCATCTGCGCGTTTGCCAATGGCTTGCGGCATCGCCCGCAGACCACCTTCGGCAATGTGAAAACCGATGTGCTGGTGGATCAGGAACCGGGGTTCAAACCGATGAATTTTGTGGAGGTCATCCGTCAATCGCCCTGGGTGGCATGAGACCACAGATCGTTCCCACGCTCTGCGTGGGAATGCAGCCAGTGACGCTCCGCGTCACATATAGAGCGGACGCAGAGCGTCCAGTGAGGCATTCCTTTGCTGCGCGTGGGAACGATCATCATCTAGCGTTTAAGCCGCTTCCGGTGCCTGGGCGCGGCGTATGTCAGGTTGTTTCCACGAGTCGGCAGCGCTTTCGTCGATGGCAAGCTGAATGGCGCGTTTGCGGAGTTCTTCAGCACGACGGCTGAAGTACCAGACCAGGAAGGTCACCAGCGACACCACCAGCAGGATCAGGCTGGCCACGGCGTTGATCTCGGGTTTCACGCCCAGACGTACCGCCGAGAAGACTTCCATCGGCAACGTGGTCGAACCTGGACCCGACACGAAGCTGGCCAACACCAGGTCATCCAGCGACAGGGCGAAGGACATCATGCCGCCGGCGCCCAGCGATGGCGCGATCATCGGGATGGTGATCAGGAAGAACACCTTCCACGGCCGCGCACCGAGGTCCATGGCCGCTTCTTCGATGGACAGATCCAGCTCACGCAAGCGCGCCGAAACCACCACCGCCACATAGGCCGCACAGAACGTCGTGTGAGCGATCCAGATGGTGACGAGGCCACGTTCCTGAGGCCAGCCGATCATCTGCGCCATGGCCACGAATAGCAGCAACAGCGACAGACCGGTAATCACTTCGGGCATCACCAACGGCGCGGTGACCAGGCCACCGAACAGCGTGCGGCCCTTGAAGCGAGTGATGCGGGTCAGGACGAACGCTGCCAGGGTGCCGAGCACCACCGCCGCAATGGCGGTGTAGCAAGCGATCTCCAGCGAGCGCACCACCGAGCCCATCAGCTGCGTGTTATCCAGTAAGCCCACGTACCACTTGATCGACCAGCCACCCCATACCGTCACCAGTTTCGAGGCGTTGAACGAGTAGATCACCAGGATCAGCATCGGCGCGTAGATGAACACCAGCCCGAATATCAGCATCAGGCTTGAAAAACCGAAGCGCTTCATTCTTTGCCCTCCATTTCTTTAGCCTGACTACGGTTGAAGAGGATGATTGGCACAATCAGGATCGCCAGCATCACCACGGCCAAAGCAGACGCCACCGGCCAGTCACGGTTGTTGAAGAACTCTTGCCAGAGCACTTTACCGATCATCAGGGTTTCCGGACCACCCAGCAGTTCCGGAATAACGAACTCACCCACCACCGGAATAAACACCAGCATGCAGCCGGCGATGATGCCGTTCTTGGACAGCGGCACGGTGATTTTCCAGAAGCTGTTGAAGGTGCTCGAACCCAAGTCCGACGCGGCTTCCAGCAGACTGTTGTCGTGCTTCACGAGGTTGGCGTAGAGCGGCAGAATCATGAACGGCAAATACGAGTACACAACCCCTATATAGACCGCCAGGTTGGTGTTGAGGATCTGCAGCGGTTCGTTGATCCAGCCCATCGACATCAGGAAGCCGTTGAGCAGCCCGTTGTTGCTGAGAATACCCATCCACGCGTAAACGCGGATCAGAATCGCCGTCCAGGTCGGCATCATGATCAGCAGGATCAGCACGGTTTGCATTTCCTTGCGTGCACTGGCGATGGCATAGGCCATCGGATACCCGATCAGCAGGCAGAGGATGGTGCTGAAAAACGCCATCTTCAGCGAGCCGAGGTAAGCGGCGATGTACAACTCGTCGTCGCCCAGCATCGCGTAGTTGCCGAGGTTGAGCAGCAATTGCACCTTCTGCTCGACGTAGCTGTAGATCTCGGTATAAGGCGGAATAGCCACGTCGGCTTCAGCGAAGCTGATCTTCAGAACGATGAAGAACGGCAGCATGAAGAACATGAACAGCCAAAGGAACGGTACTCCGATGACCAATTGACGGCCACCGGGTGTTATTCGCTGTAGCTGGCGCTTGAGTTTTTTTATGTTCATGAGCGAAGTACCACGCCGCTGTCGTCTTCCCACCAGACGTAAACCTGGTCGCCCCAGGTCGGCCGTGCGCCACGGCGTTCGGCGTTGGCCACGAACGACTGGACCAGTTTTCCGTTTGGCAATTCGACGTAGAACACCGAGTGACCACCCAGGTAGGCGATGTCATGCACTTTGCCGCTCGACCAGTTGTATTCGCAGGTCGGCATCTCGGAGGTGACCAGCAGTTTTTCCGGGCGAATCGCGTAAGTGATGGACTTGTCCTGAACCGAGGTGCTGACGCCGTGACCCACGTAAATGTTGCGATCCAGGTCCTTGCAGGTAATGAGCGCATGGCCCTCGGCGTCGTCCACCACTTCACCTTCGAAGATGTTGACGTTACCGATGAATTCGCAGACCAGACGGCTGGTCGGAGTTTCGTAAATGTCGATCGGGCTGCCGATCTGAGCGATCCAGCCCAGGTGCATGATCGCAATGCGTTCAGCCATAGTCATGGCTTCTTCCTGGTCGTGGGTCACCATCACGCAGGTCACGCCGACCCGCTCGATGATCTCGACCAGCTCAAGCTGCATTTGCGAGCGCAGCTTTTTATCCAGCGCACCCATCGGTTCGTCGAGCAGCAACAGCTTCGGCCGTTTGGCCAGGGAGCGCGCCAGCGCCACCCGCTGACGCTGCCCACCGGACAGTTGATGCGGCTTGCGCTTGGCGTACTGGCTCATCTGCACCAGCTTGAGCATTTCAGCCACGCGGGCATCGACTTCAGAGGAGGGAATCTTGTCCTGCTTGAGGCCGAAGGCGATGTTCTGCGCAACCGTCATGTGCGGGAACAAGGCGTACGACTGGAACATCATGTTGATCGGCCGCTCGTACGGCGGCATTTCGGTGATATCCACACCATCGAGAAAAATGCGCCCCTCCGTTGGCCGCTCGAAGCCTGCGAGCATCCGCAGCAAGGTGGATTTGCCCGATCCCGAGCCGCCGAGCAAAGCGAAAATCTCGCCTTTCTTGATTTCCAGGGACACATCGTCCACCGCAATCGTCTCGTCGAACTTCTTCGTGACCCGGTCGATTTTGACCAACACCTGTTTAGGTGATTGGTCGCCCTCGAGGGCTTTCTTATAGGCGCCGGAGGCAACAGCCATTTACGAAACTCCCAACAAAATTTGCAGTTCGCCCAAAACAGTCGAACCTTGGATAGTTTGAGCCTTTGAAGCTATTTACCCGACTTGACCTTGGTCCAGCTGCGGGTCATTAAACGTTGAATGTTCGGTGGTAGCTCGATAGACACGTAGGTCTTGTCGAGGACTGCTTGCGGTGGATAAACCGCTTCGTCGGTGCGTATGGACTGTTCCATCAGTGTGTCCGACCCAGGGTTAGGGTTGGCGTAGCCGACGTGATCACTGACCTGAGCGATCACTTCAGGTTTCAGCAAATAGTTGATGAAGGCATGGGCTTCCTTGACGTTGGCCGAATCCTTCGGAATCGCCAGCATGTCGAACCAGAGTGCGCCGCCCTCTTTCGGAATCGCGTAGGCGATATTCACACCTTTACCGGCTTCGCCCGCACGGGCCTTGGCCTGGAAGATGTCGCCGGAGAAACCGACCGCGACGCAGATATCGCCATTGGCCAGATCCGAGATGTACTTGGAAGAGTGGAAGTAAGTTACATAAGGCCGCACCGCCAGCAACTTGGCTTCAGCCTTTTTGTAATCTTCAGGGTTGGTGCTGTTGGCGTTCAGGCCCATGTAGTTGAGGACCGTAGGCATCATTTCATCGGCGGAGTCGAGGAACGCTACGCCACAGCTGTGGAGCTTCTTGATGTTCTCAGGCTCGAACAGCATGGCCCAGGAGTCGATCTTGTCGACACCGAGCACAGCCTTGACCTTGTCGACGTTGTAACCGATGCCGTTGGTGCCCCACAGATACGGCACGGCGTACTGATTACCCGGGTCATTCATTTCCAGGCGTTTGAGCAATACCGGATCGAGGTTCGAATAGTTCGGCAGCTTCGACTTGTCGATTTTCTGAAACGCCCCGGCCTTGATCTGCTTGCCCAGGAAGTGGTTGGACGGCACGACCACGTCATAACCGGTACGCCCGGCCAGCAACTTGCCTTCCAGGGTTTCATTGGAATCGAAGACGTCATACACCGGCTTGATGCCAGTGGTTTTTTCAAAGTCAGCCAGGGTCGTCTGACCGATATAGTCCGACCAGTTATAAATATGCACAGTGGGTGCCGCTTGAGCGCTGACTGCCAGCGTCAGGCAAGTACCCACCAGCATGGCGTTGCGAAAAAAAGAAATAAACAAGTGGAGGTCCTCTCAAATAGTTGGGCCGCAGTTGTGCCCGCGTCACATGACAGCCATGGCTGCCCGGCAACAAAACCGGCGCGCAACTTACCCTCGATAAACCGATCCAGCAAAACTTTCTGTCATTTAGTTGTTCCTGTTGCCGCCAACCAGGCGCCGGCGGCAACAGGCCGTTGCTTCAAATCGGCTTATTTACCGGATTTGATCTTGGTCCAGCTGCGGGTCAGCTCACGCTGGGTGGCGGCTGGCAAATCGGCGATCGCATAAAGCTTGGCCTGCACGTCGGCTGGCGGGTAGATGCCCGGATCCGAAGTGATTTCTTTGTTCACGTACTGAGTTGCTTCAGCATTACCGTTAGGGAAACGTACGCTGTTGGTGATTTCAGCCATCACTTTCGGCTGCAACAGGTAGTTCATGAACTTGTAGGCACCCTCGACGTTTTCCGCATCTTTAGGGATAGCGACCATGTCGTAGAAGCTGCCGGCACCTTCTTTCGGAATGGCGTAGCTGACTTTCACCTTGTCACCGGCTTCGGCGGCACGGGATTTGGCCTGCTGGACGTCACCCGAATAGCCGATGGCTACGCAGATGTTGCCGTTGGCCAGGTCCGAGATGTACTTGGACGAGTGGAAGTAGGTGATCGAAGGACGGACTTTCAGGAACAGCTCTTCCGCTTTCTTCAGATCTTCCTTTTTCTGGCTGTCGGTCGGCAGACCCAGGTAATGCAGGGCTACCGGAAGCATCTCGGTAGGCGAGTCGAGGACACTCACGCCACAACCCTTGAGCTTGGCAATGTTCTCTGGCTTGAGCAGGATATCCCAGGAGTCGATTTTGTCGACGCCCAGCGCGGCCTTGACCTTCTCGGGGTTATATCCGATGCCGATCGAGCCCCACATGTAAGGGAAGGCGTGTTTGTTATCCGGGTCGCTGACGGAAACCGCTTTGAGCAGCGACGGGTTGAGATTCTTGTAGTTGGACAGCTTGGACTTGTCCAACTCCTGGTAAACGCCGGCCTTGATCTGCTTGGCCAGGAAGTTGTTGGACGGTACGACAATGTCATAACCGGACTTGCCTGCCAGCAACTTGGCTTCCAGGGTTTCGTTGCTGTCAAAAACGTCATACACCACCTTGATCCCGGACTCTTTCTCGAAGTTCGCGATGGTGTCCGGTGCGATGTAATCGGACCAGTTGTACACGTGCAGTACCTTGTCATCGGCCTGGGCTGCGCCAGCTATCACACCCATCAGAGACAAGGCGAGGAGGGTCTTGCCGGCTTTATTGAAACCTGATGCCTTCATGCGTAATGCTCCAATTATTCTTTTTGATCACATGTTCAGTGGCCGATTCCCGGGCGACTGGAACAGCGGGTAGTCTGGCAAGATCCAACACGGGCTTTCAAGGAAAGACCCATCCTTTGTTTGCACCGAGCGGAGTACCAAACTTGGCACCCCGCTCAGAGCCTAGCACTCAGCCTTGCAACGCACTCAATGTCAGGTCCAGACACTTGCGAGCTTTAGTAACCAGTTCGTCGATCTCGGCATGGCTGATCACCAGTGGCGGAGCAATGATCATGGTGTCGCCCACGGCGCGCATGATCAGGCCGTTGTCGAAGCAGAATTGCCGGCAGATCATGCCGACGCCTTTCCCGACATACCGCGCACGGGTGGCCTTGTCTTTGACCAACTCAACGGCCCCCAACAGACCGACACCCCGAACCTCTCCCACCAACGGATGATCGTTCAGTTCCCGTAGACGCTTTTGCAAATAAGGTGCCGTTTCTGCGTGAACGCGCTCGATAATTTTCTCGTCGCGCAGGATGCGGATGTTTTCCAGTGCGACCGCAGCCGCTACCGGGTGCCCGGAGTAAGTGAATCCGTGGTTGAAATCGCCACCTTCGTTAAGCACCTCAACCACTTCGTCACGCACGATCAGCCCACCCATTGGGATGTAGCCGGAGGTCAGGCCCTTGGCGATGGTCATCATGTCCGGCTTGAGGCCGTAGAAATCGCTACCGAACCACTCACCGGTACGGCCGAACCCACAGATCACTTCGTCGGCAACGAACAAGATGTCGTACTTGGCGAGGATTTCCTTGATGCGCGGCCAGTAGCTGTCTGGCGGCACGATCACGCCGCCTGCGCCCTGGATCGGCTCGGCAATAAAGGCACCGACATTGTCGACGCCGATTTCGAGAATCTTTTTCTCCAACTGATCGGCAGCCCAGATACCGAATTCTGCAGGCGTCATGTCGCCGCCTTCACCGAACCAGTACGGTTGCGGGATGTGCACGATGCCCGGAATCGGCAAATCGCCCTGTTCGTGCATATACGTCATGCCGCCCAGGCTCGCGCCGGCCACGGTCGAACCGTGGTAGCCATTGATGCGGCTGATGATGACTTTCTTCTTCGGCTGGCCTTTGATCGCCCAGTAGTGGCGGACCATACGCAGCATGGTGTCGTTGCCTTCAGAGCCGGAACCGGTGAAGAACACGTGGTTCATGCCTTCAGGCGCGATGTCGGCGATAGCCTTGGCCAGTTCCAGCACCGGCGGGTGAGCGGTCTGGAAGAACAGGTTGTAATAAGGCAGTTCGCGCATTTGTTTGCTGGCGGCATCGGCCAGTTCATCACGACCGTAACCGATAGCCACACACCAGAGGCCGGCCATACCGTCGAGGATCTTGTTGCCTTCGCTGTCCCAGAGGTAAACGCCTTTGGCGTTAGTGATGATCCGCGGGCCTTTCACTTTCAGCTGTTTAAAGTCGCTGAAAGGGGCCAGGTGGTGATCATTGCTCAGGGCTTGCCATTCACGGGTTTGCGGGTTGTTGCTGGTCATGCGAATTCTCCTAAGATTTCAGTGAGGGCGTCGCCTGGAGCAGCGGCGCCCGGCGCATCAGACGGCGAAGAGCAGGAATTCCCGCTCCCACGAACTGATCACGCGCTTGAAGTTTTCATGCTCGGCCCGCTTTACCGCGACGTAGCCAGTAATGAATTTCTTGCCCAGGTATTTCTCGATGGTGGCGCTGTGTTCCATTCGCTCCAGTGCATCTTCGATGGTCAGCGGCAGACGCAGATTGCGTCGTTCATAACCACGTCCGACCACGGGCGCACTCGGGTTGAGAGCCTCGACCATGCCGATGAACCCGCAGAGCAGGCTCGCGGCGATGGCCAGGTACGGGTTGGCGTCAGCACCCGGCAGGCGGTTTTCCACCCGACGGTTTTGCGGACCCGCATCCGGCACGCGCAAGCCGACGGTGCGGTTCTCTTCGCCCCACTCCACGTTCACCGGCGCCGAAGTGTCCGGCAGGAAGCGGCGGAATGAGTTGACGTTCGGTGCAAACAACGGCAACAGCTCGGGGATGAACTTCTGCAAGCCACCGATGTGATGCAGGAACAGCTCGCTCATGGTCCCGTCTTCATTGGAAAAGACGTTTTTACCGGTCTCGATGTCGATGATGCTCTGGTGCAAGTGCATGGCACTGCCCGGCTCACCGGTCATCGGCTTGGCCATGAAGGTCGCGGCCACGTTGTGCTTGAGCGCCGCTTCGCGCATGGTCCGTTTGAACACCAGAATCTGGTCGGCCAGGGACAGGGCATCACCGTGACGGAAGTTGATTTCCATCTGCGCCGTGCCGTCTTCGTGGATCAGCGTGTCGAGATCCAGCTCCTGCAGTTCGCACCAGTCGTACACATCTTCGAACAACGGGTCGAATTCGTTGGCCGCTTCTATAGAGAAGGACTGGCGACCAGTTTCCGGGCGCCCGGAGCGGCCAATCGGTGGCTGCAACGGGAAATCCGGATCTTCGCAGCGCTTGGTCAGGTAAAACTCCATTTCTGGCGCCACGATCGGCTGCCAGCCTCTATCGGAATAGAGTTTCAGGACCTTCTTGAGCACGTTGCGCGGCGACAACTCGATCGGGTTGCCCTGCTTGTCGTAGGTGTCGTGAATCACCTGGGCCGTAGGCTCGATGGCCCAGGGCACGAGAAATACCGCGTTCTGATCGGGACGGCAGATCATGTCGATGTCTGCCGGATCGAGGAGTTCGTAATAGATGTCGTCTTCGACATAGTCGCCCGTCACTGTTTGCAACAGCACACTCTCGGGCAGGCGCATGCCTTTCTCGGCGATGAACTTGTTGGTCGGCGAAATCTTGCCACGGGTAATCCCGGTAAGATCGCCAATCATGCATTCGACTTCTGTGATCTTGTGGTCTTTCAACCAATCGGTGAGCTGGTCGAGGTTGTTACTCATAAATGCCTCTAGGCTGAGTTTCCTGACTTTTATAAGTCAGGCGTTAGTTGACGCATCCGCGTCGCGTTGTATTGCCCGCTTTCGGCAGGCATCGCCAAATGCCTGGAAGATGGCAAGGTAATGGGGATTGGAGCTGACTTGCCATTCAGGGTGCCACTGCACACCTAAAGCAAAAGCCTTGCCTCCCTCGATTCCGCCCTTCTCGACAGACAGGGCTTCAATCAACCCATCCGGAGCCCTGGCCTCAACGCGCAGGCCCGGCGCCAGACGTTCAACGCCCTGACCATGAATCGAATTGACGGAAATTTCGCTCGGCAGGCCCAGGCCCGCCAGTACGCCACCCGGTTCAATGTGCATCGGATGGCTGGGCGCGTATTGCACCTCAAGCGGGTCGTTGTCGTCCTCACGGTGGTCCATGAATATGCCAACCTCATGAACCTTCTGATGCAGACTGCCGCCGAACGCCACGTTCATTTCCTGGAAACCGCGACAAATCCCAAGCACCGGAACGCCCGCCGCAACAGCGGCACGAATCAACGGGAGGGTGGTGCGATCGCGTGCAGGATCATGAGCAGTCCCCGGCGCGCTGGCAGGTCCGCTATAGTGAAAGGGTTCGACGTTGGAAGGAGAGCCGGTAAAAAGAATGCCGTCCAGACCGTCAAGAATATCGGTCGGATCGAGCAGTTCCGCCAGGGACGGAAGAATCAATGGCAGGCCCTTGGCAGCAACAGCGACTGCGCGGACGTACTTATCGCCACTGATGTGATAAGCATGCAAACCGATCTGCTTAGAGCAGGCGGTGACGCCGATTAACGGCAGGCGTGACATGAAGCACCCCGGTATTATTGCTGTTATGGGTTTGAATCGAGCTTAGCCTTGTTCATTTTTTTACACAACACCCCCGTAAAAAATACAACACGGCCCGCTCAAGCCTGCGGACGCCAAAGACCCCGAAGGCATAAAAACGCCCTAAATTGCCCCAAAAGTGCCCTTCGAGCGCTTTTTGAGGGCAAAAAAGGCCTCGCTTGACTTCGGCATGCCGTTCGGGTTGACTGAATCCCGAAGAGATCAATGATTGATATTTTTAACAACAAAGGTGTTGCATCATGTCGGTACCCCCGCGTGCCGTTCAGCTTAACGAAGCGAACGCGTTCCTTAAGGAACATCCTGAGGTTCTGTACGTTGACCTTCTGATTGCGGATATGAATGGTGTGGTGCGCGGTAAGCGCATTGAACGCACCAGTCTCCACAAGGTTTACGAGAAAGGCATCAACCTGCCGGCCTCTCTATTTGCTCTGGATATCAATGGCTCGACGGTGGAAAGCACCGGTCTGGGTCTGGACATCGGTGATGCTGACCGAATCTGTTATCCAATCCCCGACACCCTGTGCAATGAACCCTGGCAGAAGCGCCCGACCGCGCAACTGTTAATGACCATGCACGAAATCGAAGGTGAACCTTTCTTCGCCGATCCTCGCGAAGTCCTGCGCCAGGTCGTCAGCAAGTTCGACGACATGGGTTTGACCATCTGCGCCGCATTCGAGCTGGAGTTCTACCTGATTGACCAGGAGAACGTGAATGGCCGGCCACAACCTCCTCGCTCGCCGATCTCCGGCAAGCGCCCGCATTCGACACAGGTCTACCTGATCGACGACCTCGACGAATACGTCGACTGCCTCCAGGACATTCTGGAAGGTGCGAAAGAGCAAGGCATCCCGGCCGACGCCATCGTCAAGGAAAGTGCTCCGGCGCAGTTCGAAGTGAACCTGCACCACGTGGCCGACCCGATCAAAGCCTGCGATTACGCGGTACTGCTCAAACGTCTGATCAAAAACATTGCCTACGACCATGAGATGGACACCACCTTCATGGCCAAGCCTTACCCGGGCCAGGCAGGTAACGGTCTGCACGTACACATTTCGATCCTTGATAAAGAAGGCAAGAACATCTTTGCCAGTGAGGATCCCGAGCAGAACGCCGCACTGCGTCACGCGATCGGCGGTGTGCTCGAGACCCTACCGGCGCAGATGGCCTTCCTCTGCCCGAACGTCAACTCGTACCGTCGTTTCGGCGCACAGTTCTACGTGCCGAACTCGCCGTGCTGGGGCCTGGATAACCGTACCGTTGCATTGCGCGTACCGACCGGTTCCGCCGATGCGGTACGTCTGGAGCACCGCGTTGCCGGCGCCGACGCCAACCCGTATCTGTTGATGGCTTCGGTTCTGGCAGGCGTGCACCACGGTCTGACCAACAAAATCGAACCTGGCGCTCCGGTCGAAGGTAACTCCTACGAGCAGAACGAGCAGAGCCTGCCGAACAACTTGCGTGATGCACTGCGCGAGCTGGACGACAGCGAAGTCATGGCCCGTTATATCGACCCGAAATACATCGATATCTTCGTCGCCTGTAAAGAGAGCGAGCTGGAGGAGTTCGAACACTCCATCTCCGACCTCGAGTACAACTGGTACCTGCATACCGTGTAAGCGGTTGCAGTAAAAACAACGCCGCCGGCCGAAAAGCCTGCGGCGTTTTTTTGTGGATTCATTCAGTTGGACCGAGGTGGATTCATCGCGAGCAGGCTCGCTCCCACATTGACCAGTGTGGAACTCAGATTTTCTATACGCAGGAGATCCCCTGTGGGAGCGAGCCTGCTCGCGATGGCGCCCGACAAGACAACATCGAACCCTGCTCGTACAATGCCCGCTGCCCTGCAGGAGACTCAAATGATGCGCCCCGCCACTATCCGCAAACCCCGCGCACGCAGCCAGGCCCGGATCGATTCGATACTCGACGCCGCCCGCACGCTGCTTGCCGCCGAGGGCGTGGCCAGCCTGTCGATCTATAGCGTGGCTGCCGGTGCACAGATTCCGCCGTCGTCGGTCTATCACTTCTTCGCCAGCGTCCCTGCCCTGCTCGAAGCCTTGACCGCCGATGTCCACGCGGCCTTTCGCGCCTGCCTGCAAGCGCCCATCGATCATGGCTCCCTCAGTGGCTGGCGCGACCTGTCGCGACTGATGGAACAGCGCATGCTGAGCATCTACAGCGAAGATGCCGCCGCCCGCCAACTGATCCTCGCCCAGCACGGCCTGACCGAAGTCACCCAGGCCGACCGCCAGCACGACATTGAGCTTGGCGATCTGATGCACAAACTGTTCGATCACCATTTCGAACTGCCGGTACTGCCCAAAGATGTCGACGTCTTCGCCCTGGCCATGGAGCTGGGCGACCGCGTCTACGCCCGTTCGGTGCAACAGCACGGCCAAATCACCCCGCGCATGGCCGAAGAAGGCATGCGAGTATTCGATGCCTATCTGGGGTTGTATCTGCCGCCCTATTTGCCCAAACGCGGCGCGTAACACAGGGAGTCTCAAATGCAGCAGGTTCCGCAGAGTTATCTTGGCGTATGGCAGCGGCGCTTGATCCAGCACAGCTCGGGGCGTTCGGACAGCGAAACGGCTGTGTATTGGCTACAAACTCCGCGACTGTTTGCCGACCTGCGAATCCCGCCCAACTCGCTTCCAGGTCTGGCGCTCGAAGCACTCAGCCATGCTCAACGTCTGGCGTTGTGCGAACAGAAAGGCTTCGCCGGGGTGACCCAGGTCGACGCGGACATTTGCCAATGGCATCGCAAAATGGACTATCAGCCGGTCAGCGGCGAAGAAGACATTGGTCGCATGCAGTTTGAAACCAGCGAACGCCTGCTCGAGACCGCTCTGGACGATAGTTACTACGAAATATGGGAGCGCTTGCCCGATTCCCTCGGCGTGTGTCGTGGCCAATGGTTGCAAGCCATGGATGACCCATCGCGTCAGGGCTGTCTGCTACTGGCCGGGGATTATTTCCTGTTCGCCGCCAGTCGCCCTACACCGCTGACACCCGGCGGTCATTTGCGCGAAAAGATCAGCCCCCAAAACTCAACCGCCCTCTTGGCCTGTGAACTGTCTTTCGGCCGGCATCACGCCGGAAGAGCCCCGTGGCAAATCGAGTGTTCAACCCTGCCCGCCAACGCCGGCCAATGTCTGTTGCCCTCATCGATAGACCCGTTTGCCGCAGACCTTTTCGCCGATGAAACCGTCATGCCTTCACTCGGGAGTGTTGCTCCCGCTCAAGGTTGGCGCTGCATGCCTGATCCCCGACAACAAACCTGAAAAACCCCGAAGGGCTGAAACCATTCGGGGTTGTCGTTGCGCACTGATTACAACTTGGCGATCGATACCTCGGTGGATTTCACGAAGGCAATCACTTCACTGCCGACCACCAGTTCCAACTCTTTGACCGAACGTGTGGTGATCACCGAAGTGACCACGCCGGAAGCGGTCTGCACGTCAATTTCCGACAGAACATCCCCTTCGACGATTTCCTTGATGGTGCCTTTGAACTGGTTACGGACGTTGATGGCTTTAATAGTCATGAGCGGTATTCCTGTTTGGGTAAGAGATTTTTTGCAGTTGAGTTACTGGGCCCAACGCAATTGCGTGGGCAAGGGTGAAACGGGTTCCGGCTCAGGTGGCGAACCGGGGAGCGACAACACGCGGTTAAGAACTTCGGTTTCCAGCGCTGCAAGCCGATGGGAACCACGAACCCGAGGACGCGGCAGTTCCACCTGCAGGTCGAGGCCGATTTCGCCCTCTTCGATCAGGATCACCCGATCAGCAATTGCCACGGCTTCACTGACATCGTGGGTCACCAGCAGCACGGTGAATCCGTGCTTCTGCCACAGGCGTTCGATCAATTGCTGCATCTCGATTCGAGTCAGGGCATCCAGTGCGCCCAGCGGTTCGTCGAGCAACAGCAACCGAGGTTGATGAATCAAGGCGCGGGCCAGTGCGACACGCTGCTTCTGCCCACCGGACAATGCTGCGGGCCATTCATTGGCGCGATCCGCCAGGCCGACGGCTTCTAGCGCATCCAGTGCTTGCGGCCGCCAGTTGCCCTTGAGCCCGAGCCCAACGTTGTCGATAACCTTTTTCCAGGGCAGCAAACGCGCTTCCTGAAACATTAAACGGGTGTCTTCTATCGCTTCACTCAGCGGCGCTGAACCGGCGAGCAATTCACCACCCGTGGGTTTATCGAGACCGGCGAGCAAGCGCAGCAAGGTGCTTTTGCCGCAACCGCTGCGACCGACCACGGCAACGAACTGGCCGGCAGGAATATGCAGATCGATCTCACGCAGCACCTGGCGTTGACCAAACGTTTTTCGCAGCTTGCGCACCGCCAGCGGAATCCCGCGCAGCAGGCGAGGTGGTTGTTGAGCCGTCATACGGCACCGCCTTTAGCCACTTGATAGGCCGGGTGCCAGCGCAACCAGACACGTTCCAGACCACGGGCCGCGAGGTCGGCCAATTTGCCGAGCACCGCGTACAACAGGATCGCCAACACCACCACATCAGTCTGCAAAAACTCCCGGGCATTCATCGCCAGATAGCCGATGCCCGAGCTGGCGGAGATGGTTTCGGCGACGATCAAGGTCAGCCACATAAAGCCCAGCGCGAAGCGCACACCCACCAGAATCGAAGGCAGCGCTCCCGGCAGAATCACCTGACGGAACAAACCGAAACCGGACAAACCATAACTGCGGGACATTTCCACCAGCGCCGGGTCAACGTTGCGAATGCCGTGATAGGTGTTGAGATAGATCGGGAACACAGTGCCCAACGCCACCAGAAAAACCTTCGCCGACTCATCGATGCCGAACCACAGAATCACCAACGGAATCAGTGCCAGATGCGGCACGTTGCGGATCATCTGCACCGAAGTGTCGAGGAGACGTTCGCCCCATTTCGACAACCCGGTGATAAAGCCCAGGGCCAGACCGATGCTGCCACCGATCAAAAAACCGACTGCCGCACGCCAGCCGCTGATTGCCAGATGAGTCCAGATTTCGCCGCTACGGACCAGGCTCACACCGGCCTCGATCACCGCGCTCGGTGCCGGCAGAATCCGTGTCGACAACCAGCCCGCCGATACGGACAACTGCCACACCGCGAGCAACAACACCGGCAAGGCCCACGGCGAGAGGCTGTGGATAATTTTGTGGGTCTTCATGGTCGCGCCTCAGCTCTGGGACGCAGCTTTAGGAAGAATGGGCAGGAACCAGAAAATAGCGAGGCTCATGGAGTTGTCTCCTAAGGAATTCGAATTACGGCGCATTGGCAACGGTCGCAGGTGGCGTCCAGATCACGTCTTTGATGCTCAGTGGTTTCGGGATCAGTTTGAGTTGGTAAAAGCTGTCGGCGATCTTTTGCTGAGCGGCGACCACTTTCGGGGTAAGAAACAGTGCGCCGTAGCCCTGACGTTTCACTGAGGTGAGGGTGATGTCCGCGGGCAGACCGAGCAGTGGCGAAACCTGTTTGGTCACATCTTCGGGATTGGCCTTGGACCACTCGCCGACTGCGCGCACTTCTTCCACCAGCGCCTTGATCACTTGCGGGTGTTTTTCGGCGTAGGGCTTGGTTGCCAGATAGAACTGATGGTTGTCGACGATGCCGCTGCCATCACGCAGGGTGCGCGCTTGCAGTTGCTGTTCGGCGGCGGCCTGGTACGGGTCCCAGATCACCCAGGCGTCGACGCTGCCGCGTTCGAACGCAGCACGGGCATCGGCCGGAGGCAGGAATACGGTCTGGATGTCGGTGTATTTGAGGCCGGCGTCTTCGAGGGCACGGACCAGCAGGTAATGAACGTTGGAGCCTTTGTTGAGGACGACCTTCTTGCCCTTGAGGTCCTTCACCGATTTGATCGGCGAGTCTTTCGGGACGAGGATCGCTTCGCTGGTCGGCGCTGGTGGCTCATAAGCCACGTAGAGCAAATCGGCACCGGCCGCCTGAGCGAACACCGGAGGCGTTTCGCCGGTCACACCAAAGTCAATGGAACCGACGTTCAGCCCTTCAAGCAGCTGCGGGCCGCCAGGGAACTCAGTCCATTGCACGTCGACACCTTGAGCGGCGAGACGTTTTTCCAGCGAGCCTTTGGCCTTGAGCAGCACCAGAGTGCCGTATTTCTGATAGCCGATGCGCAAGCTCTCGGCTTGGGCTTGAGTAATAACGCCGAAGGACACAGCCGCAGCAAACAGAGCGACCAGACCACGACGCAAAATGACAGTGCGCATAGCGCTCTCCTTTTTGCTGTTGGGTTTTGGCTGCACCTGCTTGCCCGTTAGCGGGCGAGTAAGGCGAGTACATCAAATTCCGGCAGGGCTTAAATGCTCCAGCGAGCACTCAATAAACGTTCGTTCAACAGATTCGGATCAATCGGCTTGGGCCGCCGCGCCATCGCGCTGTAGAACTGCTCCAATGCCTCGTCCAAGCGTCGCTCCAGTATCGGCACCAACTGCGCCTGGGCGCTGCCTTCGCCATAAGCGATCTGGCTGTCTTCGGCGAAAATCCCATGGAGCATTTCCTGAGCCTTCAATGCCGACAACACCGGTTTGAGCGCGTAATCCACTGCCAGCATGTGAGCGATGCTGCCGCCGGTGGCCATGGGCAATACCACCTTGTGGCTCAGTGCACGCTCCGGCAGCAGATCGAGCACGGTCTTCAGTGCGCCGGAGAACGACGCTTTGTAAACCGGCGTGGCGATCAGCAGGCCATCGGCGTTTTCAATCTGTTGCAGCAGGTTAAGCACCATGGGGCTGTCGAAGCGTGCGTGAAGCAAGTCTTCGGCCGGGAAGTCCCGTACCTGAAAACTCACCACCTCCACGCCTTGCTGCTGTAACCAGCGTTTGGAATGGTCCAGCAACACCCCGGAACGGGAGCGCTGGCTGGGACTTCCACCAAGTGAGACGACCAGCATGCAAATAATTCCTTAGGCGGTTGTTGGCGATTCGCTCACTGCGATCTCGCTAAGATGAACAGACCATAACAGGTGATTTATATATCCATAAATCTTATTTATTCATTTGTTTATTCCCTAAACGAATATGCGAAAGAGATTTCTCCAGACAAAAAAACAGGCCGTCGAAACGGCCTGAAACCCTTGCTTTGTGGATACCCTTTTGACGTTAACGATTAGGCTGCGGTGTCAATCGCAGATACGGTTTCACCGCGCGGTAGCCTTTCGGGAAGCGTTTCTTGATCTCGTCTTCATCCTTGAGCGATGGAACGATCACCACCTCGTCACCGTCCTGCCAGTTGGCCGGCGTGGCCACTTTGTAGTGGTCGGTAAGTTGCAGCGAATCAATCACCCGCAAAATTTCATGGAAGTTACGCCCGGTACTGGCCGGATAAGTAATGGTCAGACGCACCTTTTTGTTCGGATCGATAACGAACAGCGAACGCACGGTCAGGGTGTCGTTGGCATTGGGATGAATGAGGTCGTAGAGGTCACAGACTTTGCGATCAGCGTCCGCGAGGATCGGGAAATTGACGAGGGTGCTTTGGGTTTCGTTGATGTCTTCGATCCACCTGTGGTGCGAGTCCACCGGGTCGACCGACAAGGCAATGGCCTTGACGCCGCGCTTGGCGAATTCGTCTTTGAGCTTGGCGGTGAAACCGAGCTCCGTGGTGCACACTGGGGTGAAGTCCGCCGGATGGGAAAACAGCACGCCCCAGCTATCGCCAAGCCACTCGTGAAAACGAATCGTGCCGGCGCTGGAGTCCTGTTCGAAATCGGGGGCGATGTCGCGAAGTCTGAGGCTCATGATGCTGCTCCTTGTGAGTGCTTATTGAGCCCACTCTGCCTGCATCGATTATTATTTAAAAAGAATAAATACTGATCTATTTAGATCAAAAATGAATATTAAACAACTCTTCATTGGACGCACAGGCACGCGAAGACCACCCTGCTCGCCGAGGTTCGAGAAGGCCTTGAGGAGCTGTAAAAAGGGATTCGATGATGGCTTGCGAGGGGTAAGCCTGACTTGAAAAAACACCCGGCCCGGCGTTGCGCCGGGCGGGGTTTTTCATGCGTGAATTACAACAACGGGATCGAGTAGCTGACGATCAGACGGTTTTCGTCCTGATCGCGCTGACCCGGGATGTCGTTGCGCCACATGGCGTTTTTCCAGGTCACACCGACGTTTTTCAGCGGGCCTTCCGGTACAACGTAGGCTAAAGCAATGTCGCGTTCCCACTCGCTGGTGCCAGTGCCCAGCGTAGAGGTTTGGGCAGCGCCGACTTTACCGACGGTATCAATGCTGTCACCACGCAGATAAATGATACCGGCGGTCAGGCCTGGCAGGCCAACCTTGGCGAAGTCATAGGCGTAGCGAGCTTGCCAAGTACGTTCGCCGGCATGGGCGAACTTCTGGATCTGCATGTCGGTGATGGTGTAGTTGGACGAGCCATCACCCTGGTTCAGCCAAGGGAAATCACTGTCGCCACTGCTGAGCTGGTAGCCGCCACCGAAGGTGTGACCGGCAACCGAGTACAGGAACAGGCCGCTGTACAGGTTGTTGTCGACTCTGCCTTTAGTAGTTGTACCGCCGTAGTAGCCGGAAGTGAAGAAGCCCGCATCATGGCCATTGGCGCCATCGTCTTTGCTGTTGAAGTAACGGAAATCAGACTTCAGTACGCCCGGGCCGATTGACCAGTTGTGAACCAGACCCAGGAAGTGCTGCTTGTAGAAGTCTTCCAGGTTGCCGTAGTAGTACGAGGCCGTCAGATCTTTGGTGAGCTTGTAGTCGGCACCTGCGTAGTAGAACTTGTTGCTGAGCTTGGCTTTGGAGTAGTCGGAACCGCCGTTGGCACCTGCAATGGACAGGCCCTTTTCGTCGGTGGAGTTACGCCCTTTGGCGTGCTCGAGCTGACCTGCGGTCAGGGTCAGGTCCTTGATATCGTTCGACTGGATCTGGCCGCCCTGGAACGTCTGAGTGACCAGACGACTGTCGTTGGTCACGACCACAGGGTTTTTAGGCGTCAAGGTGCCGAGGCGCAGTTCGGTTTGCGCAACCTTGGCTTTGGCGGTCAGGCCCAGGCTGGAGAAATCGTCAACCGCTTCGTTACCTTGGGTTGGGAAGACGTTGCCGCCAGAGAGAGCACCCGTCGGGTTGCCGTGCTTGGCTTCACTGGAATCCAGCTTGACGCCCAACAGGCCGATGGCGTCAACGCCGAAACCAACGGTGCCCTGGGTGAAGCCGGACGTGAATCGCAGGTCGAAGCCTTGGCCCCACTCGGATTGGTAGTTCTGTGCTTTTGCGGCCTTGGTGTCCGAATCGCGGTTATCGTTGTTGATGTAGAAGTTGCGCAGCCCCAGGGTGGCCTTGCTGTCTTCGATGAAACCTGCGGCGCCTGCCTGCTGCGCCAAAACCCCTACGGCCACAGCCAGGGCCAACGTGGACTTGTTCATTATTTCGCTCCTCTCGTTCTAATTTCTAATTCTTGTGTTCTTTGGTCCTGGGTCTAACGCCCTGGATCCGCAGTAGCGCGATTAGCACCGTACCGTGACTGACAAGTCAATCGTAACCATGCGTGTCTACGACCATGGTCTAACCGCCGTAATTTGGTCCGTGCAGGGTAATGACTTTTCCATAAACCCAAAAAGAATTATTTCATTCTTTTTCATGCTATTCAGGAATAACGCTTTGTGTGACTCACTGAACCGAGCCAGAAGGCATCGGTTCACAAGCTAATTCCTGAATGGTGTTTTTTTGCCGCTATTTAGATCGTTTAGCTCTGATGTATTCATCAAACGTCAACCACGATCAAAAAGGCGACGCCATAATGGCCAAACGCGCATCATCCAGTCAAATTGTTACAGTTTGTATATCGCTCGAATTTCTTCCAGCCCGCAGAAATAGCCGCGGCCTGGAAGCGAGGTGTTGAGACGGTGCGGGTGGATTATGATGAGTACTTACAAGGTTTTTTCGAAGATCTTCGAATTACGCTGGTAGTTGTACAGCGAGGCCCGAGCCGAGGGCAGGCGCTCGACGCTGCTTGGCACGAAGCCACGCTCACGGAACCAGTGAGCGGTACGCGTGGTCAGCACGAACAAGGTTTTGAGCCCCTGATCGCGAGCACGGGTTTCGATCCGTTCCAGCAATTCATCACCACGACCGCCATGGCGATATTCCGGGTTCACCGCCAGGCAAGCCAACTCCCCTGCATCAGAATCGGCAATCTGATACAGCGCCGCACAGGCGATGATCATACCTTCGCGCTCGACCACGCTGAACTGTTCGATCTCACGCTCCAGCACCTCGCGGGAACGGCGAACCAGGATGCCCTGCTCTTCCAGCGGACTGATCAAATCCAGCAAACCGCCGACGTCTTCAATGGCCGCTTCACGGACCAATTCGAACTGCTCTTGCGCGACCAGCGTACCGCCACCGTCGCGGGTGAAGAGTTCGGTCAGCAACGCGCCGTTTTCTACATAACTGACGATATGGCTACGACCTACACCGCCTCGACAGGCTTCAGCCGCCGCATCCAGCAATTCCGCCTGGTAGTTACCGCCCAGACGCTGCAAATGCGCCGGCACCTGTTGCGGACGCAACTCGCGCACTAGCCTGCCGTTTTCGTCGATCAGGCCGAGGTCGGCACCAAACAGCAGCAGTTTGTCGGCACCCAGGTCGATGGCGGCGCGGGTCGCGACGTCTTCGCAGGCCAGGTTGAAGATTTCCCCGGTCGGCGAGTAGCCCAACGGCGAGAGCAGAACGATCGAACGTTCATCCAGCAGACGGTTGATGCCTTTGCGGTCGACCCGGCGCACTTCACCGGTGTGGTGATAGTCGACACCTTCAAGCACGCCAATCGGCCGTGCAGTCACCAGATTGCCGCCCGCCACCCGCAGGCGCGAACCCTGCATCGGCGAGGAGGCCATGTCCATGGACAGGCGCGCTTCGATGGCAATCCGCAGTTGGCCCACCGCGTCGATCACGCATTCCAGCGTCGCCGCATCGGTGATGCGCATGCCATGGTGGTAATGCGGGGTCAGGCCTCGAGCAGCGAGACGGGTTTCAATTTGCGGACGGGAACCATGAACCAGCACCAGTCGCACGCCCAGGCTGTGCAACAGCACCAGGTCGTGGACGATATTGCCGAAGTTTGGGTGCTCGATCCCGTCGCCAGGAAGCATGACGACAAAGGTGCAATCGCGGTGGGCATTGATGTAGGGAGAAGCGTGACGAAGCCAATTGACGTATTCGGGCATAAAACCAGCGCCTGTAATAAAAAGCAGCCGAAAAAAGGACGAAACAGAAAACGCACAGCGGGCTGTTGGTTATCGTCGGAACAGGCTTGGCGACACGCGAGCTCTCCTTATAGATACGGGCTTGATCATCGGCGATTTAACTGAGGTCAGGCCGGCGTCAGGCAATAATGTTCGATCAATTGACGTAGTAGATGCACGGTAGGCTGCAAACGTGACATTTCGAGGTATTCCCCCGGTTGGTGAGCGCAGGCAATGTCGCCCGGGCCGAGCACCAGTGTCTCGCAGCCGAGGCGCTGAAGATAAGGCGCTTCAGTGCCAAACGCTACTGCTTCGGCGAGATGGCCGGTGAGTCTTTCCGCGAGCCGGACCAATTCGCAGTCTTCAGCCTGCTCGAAGGGCGGTACTTCGGGGAACAACGGCGCGTAATCAATCTTCACCTTATGCCACTCGGCTATAGGCTCAAGCTTCTGCCGGATCGCTGCGCGCAAGACGCTCGGGTCCATGCCCGGCAAGGGACGCAGGTCGAATTCCAGCGAGCACTGGCCGCAGATCCGGTTCGGGTTGTCGCCACCGTGGATGCAGCCAAAATTCAGGGTCGGTTGCGGCACGCTGAACTGCGGATTGCGGTACTCACGCTGCCACGCCAGACGCAACCCGCGCAGTTCGCCGATGGCATCGTGCATGGCTTCGAGGGCGCTGTGGCCCAGACGCGGGTCCGATGAGTGGCCGCTTTGTCCGAGAATATCGATGCGCTCCATCATCACGCCTTTGTGCAGACGAATCGGCTTGAGCCCGGTCGGCTCGCCGATCACCGCGGCACGTCCCAGTGGCCGACCGGCTGCGGCCAGCGCACGGGCACCCGCCATGGAGCTTTCTTCGTCGCAGGTGGCGAGAATCAGTAACGGCTGTTTGAACGGCTTGTCCAGCAGCGGCAGGACGGCTTCGATGGCCAGCGCAAAAAAGCCCTTCATGTCGCAACTGCCGAGGCCAACCCAACGACCGTCGACTTCGGTCAATTTCAACGGATCGGTCTGCCACAGCGCACCGTCGAACGGCACCGTATCGCTGTGTCCGGCCAGCACCAGGCCACCGGGGCCAGAGCCGAAGCTGGCGAGCAGGTTGAACTTGCCGGGGCTGACTTGCTGGATGTCGCAGGCGAAACCCAGATCGCCGAGCCAGGTCGCCAGCAGGTCGATCACCGCACGATTGGATTGATCCAGACTCGGCTGGGTACAGCTGACCGACGGCGCAGCAATCAGCGCAGCGAACTGATCTTTCATGGATGGCAAAGGCATGCGCTGACTCCTGACTCCCTAGAAGAGCTTCATCATAGGGCCTTCTGTGTCATGGAATAAACCGCCGCGGCACGTCGAGTCGGCGAGTCCTGTACACTGCACGGCCTTGGCAGCCACACATTCCCCCGGCTGCGCTCCCGATCCTGGATTTTCCGGCCATGCAGAAAGAAACCGAAATCAAACTCCGCGTCAGCCGCGAAACCCTCGCCGCCCTGCGCGAGCATCCGTTACTGAAAAAACGCAACAAAAGTGGCTGGGAACGCCGTGAACTGATGAACCAGTACTTCGACACGCCGGAGCGCGACTTGGCCAAGGCCAAGGTTGCCCTGCGCCTGCGCCGTGATGGCGAAGAAGTGATCCAGACCCTCAAGACCCGTGGTCAAAGCATCGCCGGTCTGTCCGAGCGTAACGAGTACGACTGGAACCTGCCCAAAGCCAAGCTCGACGTGAAAAAGCTCGACGGCGAATGCTGGCCGGAGCAACTGGCCGAGCTGGACAAAAAGACCCTCAAGCCGATCTTCACCACCGATTTCGTCCGCGAACGCGCCGAAATCGCCTGGGGCCGTGGCAAGGCCAAAGTGGTCATCGAAGCCGCGCTGGACCTGGGCCATGTGATCGTTGGCAAGCAGAAAGAAGAAATCTGCGAACTGGAACTGGAATTGCGCGAAGGCGAACCAGCTGCCCTGCTGGAGCTCGCCGCTGAACTGGCCGCCACTTTGGCGCTGATGCCATGCGACATCAGCAAGGCCGAGCGTGGCTATCGCCTGTTCGATGCCAACAGCTATTCGTTGAGCCTGCCCGCTCCGCAGATAACTGCTGAACTGCCGCTGGACGACGCGTTCGCTGCATTGAGCTGGCACTTGCTGAGTAGCAGCCAGCGTCTGGCCGAACAATACCGTTTCAATGGTCACTGGCGTCTGCTGCAGGATTGGGTAGAGAACCTCGCCGAACTACGCGCGCTGATCGGCAGCCTCGGCCAGGCCGCGCCGCGCCAATCGACCCACGACCTGCGGGCCTCGCTCGATGCGTTGCTGGAAGACTGGCGTCCACTGGTGCAAGCCGGTCAGGACGACGAAGACGTGCGCAAAGCCGCGCCGGAACAGTTCGCTGAAGAACTGGAAGACGTGCGCTGGGGCCTGTTCTCGTTGAACACCTCGCGCTGGTTGCTGGCCCGCACCTGGGCAGCCGACCGCAATACCCGTGGCAATCGCCAGGGCGCTGCGCAATTGGGCAACTGGTTGCCGCGTCTGTTGGCTGACGAAGCCGTCGCCCTGCAACTGCAGCGCTACCAGCAACAACCGGAAGACCTGGCCGAGCAACTGCCGCGCATCGAACGCATCCTGGCTTGGTTGCATCACGCCCGTGGCGTGCTGGAGATCCCGGAAACGGATCGCCTCTACGGTGAGCTGAAACAGCTGCAGCAACTGGCCAACGAGCCGATCACCGACGAAGCGCTCGATGCCCGCAAGCAGCAGGCGATTGCGGTCTACCAGAACCGTGCCTGGAAGACTTTGCTGCGTCTGTAAGATCGCTTTCGCGGGCAAGCCCACTCCCACAGGGTCACCACCAAACCTGTGGGAGCCGGGCTTGCCCGCGAAGACGTCAGACGATTCAACGCAAGACTTACTGCTACACCGGCAAACTCGTCGTGGATTTGATTTCGGACAAAGCCACGATCGAGTTGACCTCCTGAATCCCCGGCACCATCGACAGCTTCTCGAAGAAAAACCGTTCGTAGGCCTCGATATCCGCCGTCACGATGCGCAGTAAAAAGTCCACTGAACCCATCAGCACATAACACTCCAGCACTTCTGGAAAGCCGCGAATCGCCTCGGTGAATTCAGTGAAGTTGGAGCGACCGTGAGCGTTGAGTTTGATCTCGGCAAAGATCTGCGTGTTGAGACCGATCTTCTTGCGATCCAGCAACGTCACTTGCCCGCGAATCACACCCTCTTCCTTGAGACGTTGAATCCGTCGCCAGCACGGCGACTGCGAGAGCCCGACCTGCTCGGCGATCTGCGCACTGGAGAGCGAGGCGTCCTCTTGGAGGAGTGCCAGAATTCGTCGATCGTAAGCGTCCAGCTCGCTATGCATAAAAAATCCCTAAAATACTGTTATGGCGAATTAATTAATTCAATTTATGTTCAATTAGTTCAATCATAGATAAGAAATACCCGCAGCAGCATGTAAAAATTTCTCCAGTGATTTTGGAGAACGAGCATGCCCCCTCTCGAAACTGTCAGCACCACCCCAACCCGCGCCGATGTCTGGAACGTCAACAACACCCATTGCCGCGTGCGCTATCAGTTGCTCGCCGAAGCTGAACCGGATCTGCTGTGTCGGGTGCTTAACCATTTCGCTTTGCAATTTCTGATTCCACAGCAGGTCAACGTGCTGCAACAGGACGATTTGCTGTCGATCGATGTGGTGCTCGACGGGCTGAGCTGGCACCGCGCCCAAGTGATCACTGAAAAACTCCGTAACTTGATCAGTGTTTGCTCAGTGGACTTGCAGCCGGCTGATGCTTCATGGGCTCAGCCCGCACAAGCAACCGGCTGAGGCCCGTCAGCAAAAACTCGCAATGCTTGGTTTGGCAATGGCCGAACGGTCGGCTCATCCGCGGACTATTCTTGGCAATCTGTGGTCAGAGACGCACACGTCTAAACCGCTAGTTACAGGATTGTTCAAAAGGAGCCCGCATGTCCGTTTCCCTCCTCACTCAGGACCGCTGGCTGGATCTCAATGATCTGCTGCGTGAACTGGTCGCCCAAGGCTTTATCAGCCAGGATTCGGCCGAACACGCGCTGAGCACACGACGCAATGCCACCAATAGTCAGCTCCACCCGCTGGAGTTCCTCGCCAGCCAAAACCTCGATGACCTCAGCCGCCCAGGCAAACGGCTCGACCTGGAGAGCCTGACCCTATGGCTCGCGCAGCAGGCCGGTCAGCCTTATTTGCGCATCGACCCACTGAAAATCAACGTCGCGGGTATTACCCCGCTGATGTCCTATGCCTTCGCCCAGCGCCATAAAATCCTCGCGGTTTCGATCGACCGCGATGCGGTGACCGTGGCCAGCGCGCAACCCTACGTCACCGCTTGGGAAGCCGACCTGACCCACGTCCTGAAGCTGCCGATCAAACGCGTGGTGGCCAACCCGGCGGACATCCAGCGCTTTACCGTGGAGTTTTTCCGGCTGGCCAAGTCGGTCAGCGGCGCCAACAACTCTGATCAAAAAATGAACACTCTGGGCAACTTCGAGCAGTTGCTCAACCTCGGCGCCAGTGATCAGGAGCCGGATGCCAACGACGCGCACATCGTCAATATTGTCGACTGGCTGTTCCAGTACGCCTTCCAGCAGCGCGCCAGTGATATCCACATCGAACCCCGTCGCGAGCAAGGCACCGTGCGTTTTCGCATCGACGGCGTGCTGCACAACGTCTACCAATTCCCACCCCAGGTGACCATGGCGATTGTCAGTCGCCTGAAAAGCCTGGGCCGGATGAATGTCGCGGAAAAGCGCAAACCCCAGGACGGTCGGGTCAAGACCAAAACCCCGGACGGTGGCGAAGTCGAGTTGCGGCTGTCGACGTTACCGACGGCCTTTGGCGAAAAAATGGTCATGCGGATTTTCGACCCGGAAGTGCTGCTCAAGGATTTCGACCAGCTGGGTTTCTCTGCCGAAGACCTGCGCCGCTGGCAAGACATGACCCGCCAGCCCAACGGCATCATTCTGGTCACCGGCCCCACCGGTTCGGGCAAAACCACCACGCTCTACACCACGCTGAAGAAACTGGCGACGCCCGAGGTCAACCTCTGCACCATCGAAGACCCGATCGAGATGGTCGAACCGGCGTTCAACCAGATGCAGGTCCAGCACAACATCGACCTGACCTTTGCCAGCGGCGTGCGGGCGCTGATGCGGCAAGACCCGGACATCATCATGATCGGCGAAATACGTGATCTGGAAACCGCGGAAATGGCGATCCAGGCCGCACTGACCGGACACTTGGTCCTGTCGACGTTGCACACCAACGACGCCCCCAGCGCCATCAGCCGGCTGCTGGAACTCGGCGTGCCGCATTACCTGATCAAGGCCACCGTACTCGGCGTTATGGCCCAACGCCTGGTGCGCACCCTTTGCCCACACTGCAAAGCGCCACTGAGTCTAAGTGAAGACGACTGGCAGACCCTGACCAAGCCCTGGCAAGCGCCATTACCGACCAACGCCCAACGGGCAATCGGCTGCCTGGAATGCCGCGATACAGGTTATCGAGGACGGGCCGGGGTCTACGAAATCATGTTGCTGAGCGACAACGTCAAAGCGCTTATCCACCCTGACACCGATCTGCTGGCCGTGCGTCACCAGGCGTTCAAGGAAGGCATGCGCAGCTTGCGACTATCGGGTGCGCAGAAAGTCGCCGCCGGATTGACCACGATTGAGGAGGTGCTGCGCGTAACACCGCAGAGTGAGCAGAAGTAACGGCGGGGTTTCCAGCCGGACACAACAGTCGGCTCGCGTGTTCGGGTGATCGCCCAGGAAGGGGTCATCATCCAGGTAGAACGTATCGATTGAGGGTCACGGAACTCAGTAGGGCTATTAGCATCAAAGGCGCCAGATAACCCAAAGTCGGAGTCACCCATGCGTCTCAAATTAGCTGTCGCCACCCTGGCCTTGCTGTCCTTTCCTGTCGGCTCGGCAATGGCGGAGGACACCTTCTGGCGTAACGTCCTTACCTCAGGTGCAACCACTGGTTCCACCTACCTGACCTCCAGGGATCACAAGCTGGTCATCGCCGCTCAAGACGACGCCAGCAGCTTCGTTGCCAGCGATGGCGGTATTCGCGGCCCGTATCTGGAAGCCGCGATGCAGAAAGTCCGCGCCGACAACCCGGGTTTGCAGGCCACCGATATGGAACTGGCTAACGCAATTCTCGCGAAGAATGCCGTTGCACAGCAGTGATCTGCCGCTCTGTTGAATAAAAAATGCCGCTCCCGGGAGCGGCATTTTTTTGCCCTGTACACCCATAGGTTCAGCGATAGGCATCCACCGGCACGCAGGCACAGAAAAGATTTCGATCGCCATAGACATTATCGACGCGGTTCACCGTCGGCCAGTACTTATGGGCCTTGGTGTGAGCCGTGGGCGTCACCGCCTGATCGATGCTGTATGGCCGTTCCCAGACGCCGGTGATATCCGCCAGCGTATGGGGCGAGCGTTTCAACGGGTTGTCTTCGCCGGGCCATGTGCCGTTCTGCACCAGGGATATTTCGGCGCGGATGCTCAGCATCGCTTCGATGAAACGATCCAGCTCAGCCTTGGACTCGCTTTCAGTCGGCTCGACCATCAGCGTGCCCGGCACCGGAAACGACATGGTCGGCGCATGGAAGCCGTAGTCCATCAAGCGCTTGGCGACATCTTCCTCACTGATTCCGGTTAGCGCCTTGAGCGGCCGCAAATCGAGGATGCATTCGTGGGCCACCCGGCCGTTTCGCCCGGTGTAGAGCACTGGGAAGGCGCCGCTCAAATGCTCGGCCAGGTAGTTCGCCGCGAGGATAGCCACTTCGCTGGCATCGGCCAGTTGCGGCCCCATCAGCGCGATGTACATCCAACTGATCGGCAGAATACTCGCACTGCCCCAAGGCGCCGCACTGACCGCGCCGTTCTCTGGCTGCGGACCTTCGATCGGCACCACCGGGTGATTGGCAACGAACGGCGCCAGGTGCGCCCGCACGCCGATTGGCCCCATGCCGGGGCCACCACCGCCATGGGGAATGCAGAACGTCTTGTGCAAATTCATGTGGGAAACGTCGGCGCCGATATCCGCCGGCCGCGCCAGCCCAACCTGAGCGTTGAGGTTAGCCCCGTCCATGTACACCTGGCCGCCGTGGCTGTGGATAACTTCACAGATCTCGCTGATGCCCTCTTCGTACACGCCATGGGTCGACGGATAGGTCGCCATCAGGCACGACAACTTGTCGTCTGCAGCCTGGGCCTTGGCTTTCAGGTCGTCCAGATCGACGTTGCCGGCATCGTCGCACTCGACGATCACTACCTGCATCCCTGCCATCTGTGCTGAAGCAGGGTTGGTCCCGTGGGCGGAAGCAGGAATCAGGCAGATGTTGCGCGCGCCCTGATGGCGACTTTCATGGTATTTGCGGATTGCCAGCAATCCGGCGTATTCGCCTTGAGCGCCAGAGTTGGGTTGCATGCAAATGGCGTCGAAACCGGTGATTGCGCAGAGCCAGCTCTCCAGCTCGCTGATCATCAGTGAATAGCCAACCGCCTGCTCTTTCGGTGCGAACGGATGCAGATTGGCGAAACCCGGCCAAGTAATCGGGATCATCTCGCTGCTGGCATTGAGTTTCATGGTGCAGGAACCCAAGGGGATCATCGACTGGTTGAGTGCCAGGTCCTTGTTCTCCAGCTGTTTGAGGTAGCGCAGCATCTCGGTTTCGCTGTGATGGGCACTGAATACCGGATGGCTCAGATAAGGGGAGCTGCGCAGCAATTCATTCGGAATGCCGGAGGCCAATGCCTCGGCATCCAGCTGAGCGACATCCAGACCGTGATCGGCACCGAGGAAGACATCGAACAAACGCGCCACGGTGGTCTCATCACAGGTTTCGTCGAGGCTCAGGCCCAACTGCCCACGCCCAAGGATTCGCAGATTGATTTGCGCGTCCTTGGCACTTTCGATGATCGCCGTCTGGCTGCCGCCGACCTCCAGTGTCAGGGTGTCGAAGAACTGCTTGTTGAGGCGGGTAATGCCGTTGCGCTCCAGACCGGCTGCCAGAATGCAGGTCAGTCGGTGAACCCGTTGGGCAATGCGTTTGAGCCCCTCCGGGCCGTGATAAACCGCATAGAAGCTGGCGATATTGGCCAGCAAAACCTGGGCTGTGCAGATGTTCGAATTGGCCTTCTCGCGGCGGATATGCTGCTCGCGAGTTTGCAGCGCCATACGCAGGGCCACATTGCCACGTGCGTCTTTCGAGACGCCGATGATCCGCCCGGGAATCGCCCGTTTGTATTCATCGCGACTGGCAAAAAACGCCGCGTGGGGACCGCCATACCCCATGGGTACGCCAAAACGCTGGGACGAGCCGAACACCACATCGGCGCCCAACTCTCCTGGCGGGGTCAACAGCAACAGGCTCAGCAGATCAGCAGATACGCAGGCCAGTGCCTGTTGCGCGTGCAGATGGTCGATAAGCGGGCGCAAATTGCGGATGTCACCGTGGGTGTCCGGGTACTGCAGCAGCGCGCCGAACACCTGATGCCTGGCGAGGTTGTCCACAGCATCAATGATCAGTTCAAAGCCGAACCCTTCGGCCCGGGTCTGCACCACTGAAATGGTCTGTGGGTGGCAGTTTTCGTCGACGAAGAACAGATTGCTTCTGGATTTGGCCACGCGCTTGGCCAAGGCCATGGCTTCTGCTGCGGCCGTGGCTTCATCCAGCAGCGAAGCGTTGGCCAGTTCCAGGCCCGTGAGATCGATGGTCAGTTGCTGGAAATTCAGCAACGCTTCGAGCCGACCTTGGGCAATCTCAGGCTGATAGGGCGTGTAGGCGGTGTACCAGCCTGGATTTTCCAGCACGTTACGCAAGATCACCGCAGGCAGAAGGGTGCCGTGATAGCCCATGCCAATCAGGCTGGTCCAGACCTGGTTCTGCTCGGCATATCCTTTGAGTTTGGCCAGTGCTGCCTCTTCGTCGAGTGCCGGAGGCAAGTCCAGAATCCGGTTGAAGCGAATCCCTGGCGGCACCGTCTGCTCGATCAACTCGACCCGACTGCCGAGCCCGAGGCTGTCGAGCATGGCCTGCTGCTCGCTGGCATCAGGCCCCAGATGGCGCCGCAGGAAGGCATTGGGGTCTCGCAACTGGCTCAAGGACGGCAACTGGGACATGACGGGCTCTCTCTTGAATGGCGCTCGGCGTCTATGCAACACGGTCACAGCAGCATAGCAGTCGATTCTGAGGGTCGACGGCATGGCATCTTTGAGCAATCGGTACCATCATGTTCAGCCTCAGGGAGAGCCCTGATCTACGTTTTTACCGTCCGCTTAACGGGTACCAATATCGTCATGAGCCAACTACCTTTTCTACCGTTTTCAAAACCCACCATCGATGAAGCCACGATTGCCTCAGTTGGTGATGTTCTGCGCTCGGGCTGGATCACCAGCGGCCCCAAGGTGCAGGCCTTCGAAGCCCAACTGTCGGAATATTTTGGCGGCCGTCCGGTGCGCACTTTCAATTCCGGTACCTGCACCATGGAGATCGCTTTGCGCATCGCCGGGATCGGCGCTGGCGATGAAGTCATTACCACGCCCATCTCCTGGGTTGCCACGGCCAATGTGATTCTTGAGGTCGGCGCCACACCCGTGTTCGCTGACATCGACCCGGTCACCCGCAATATCGATCTGGCGCAGGTCGAAGCTGCCATCACCCCACGCACCAAAGCGATCCTCCCAGTGTTCCTGGCAGGTTTGCCGGTGGACATGGAGCGCTTGTACGCGCTAGCCAAGAAACATGGCCTGCGAGTGCTGGAAGATGCCGCGCAAGCCTTGGGCTCCAGCTGGAACGGCCAACGCATCGGCGCGACAGGTGATTTTGTTTCGTTCAGTTTTCAGGCGAACAAGAACGTCACCTCTTCGGAAGGCGGCTGCCTGGTGCTGAACACTGCCGAAGAAGTACGTCTGGCAGAGAAGTACCGGCTTCAGGGCGTCACCCGCAACGGTTTCGACGGTCTGGATGTCGATGTGTTGGGCGGCAAATTCAACATGACCGATGTTGCGGCCGCCATTGGCCTTGGGCAGTTTGCGCACATTGACGCGATCACCGCCCATCGCCGTGAATTGGCCAAGCATTACTTTGCCTGTTTCGGCAGCGACTTCGAAGCGCAATACGGAGCTCAGCTACCACCTGCCGACTTCACGAACAGCAACTGGCACTTGTTCCAACTGGTGTTACCGGAGCGTAAGGACGGAAAACCGGCGCGCGCCACGTTCATGGAGCAAATGCAGGAACAGGGTATCGGTATCGGCTATCACTACCCGCCGATCCATCTGCTGAGCTTGTACCGCGAACGCGGCTTCAAGGAAGGCATGTTCCCGGTCGCGGAACGTGTGGGTCGTTTGATCGTTTCACTGCCGATGTTCTCAGCCATGAGCAAAAGCGATGTCGAGCGCTCGGTGGCTGCAGTTAAGGCTGTGCTGCAAAACGCTTAACGCCCGCCCATGAAAAAGCCTCGACAAGTCGAGGCTTTTTCAATTGCGTAACGAGTTACTCGCCGATAGCAGCCTTGTAGGCGGCAGCGTCGAGCAACTTGTCCAGTTCAGAGGTATCGCTTGGCTCGAGTTTGAAGAACCAGCTGTCGTATGGCGCGCTGTTGACCAGTTCCGGGTTGTTGGCCAACTCTTCGTTAATAGCGATGACTGTACCGGAGACCGGCGAGTAGATATCCGAAGCGGCCTTGACCGACTCGACCACACCCGCGGCCTCACCGGCGGCGAACACCTTGCCGATTTCCGGCAACTCGACGAACACTACATCACCCAAGGCTTCCTGAGCATGGTCTGAAATACCCACTTTCACACCACCATCCTCATCCAGACGGGCCCATTCGTGACTTTCGGCAAAACGCAGGTCGACAGGGATTTCGCTCATATTCTGTGTCCTCAAGAAGAAATGTCAGCGGTTGATTGCCCGCCAGAAAAAGTTAGATCAAGGCTTTGCCATGACGCACAAAGGTCGGTTTTACCACCCGAACCGGGTACCACTTGCCACGGATTTCCACTTCTGCACGGTCAGCGGTTGCCATGGGCACCCGCGCCAGTGCGATCGACTTGCTAAGCGTAGGAGAGAAACTACCACTGGTGATCTCTCCTTCGCCAATATCGGCGATGCGAACCACTTGATGAGCGCGCAAAACACCACGCTCTTCCAGCACCAGACCGACCAGTTTTTGCTTCACTCCGCCTGCCCGCTCGGCTTCCAGAGCAGCCCGACCGATGAAGTCGCGAGTCGCAGGCGCCCAGGCAATACTCCAGGCCATATTGGCGGCCAGCGGTGAGACATCCTGATGAATGTCCTGTCCATAGAGATTCATGCCGGCTTCAAGGCGCAAGGTATCGCGGGCGCCAAGGCCGATCGGGGAAATGCCCGCGCCGACCAGATCGTTGAAGAACGCCGGTGCCTGATCGGCCGGCAGGACGATTTCCAGTCCATCTTCGCCGGTGTATCCGGTGCGCGCGATGAACCAGTCACCTTCGGCCTGACCTTCAAAGGGTTTTAGCTGCCGGATCAGCGTGCCGCGGGCCTGGGTAACCAGTTCGGCAATCTTGTCCCGGGCCTGCGGGCCTTGAATCGCCAGCATCGCCAACTCTGGGCGCTCATGCAGTTGCACCTCAAAGTTGCGGAGCTGAGCCTGCATCCAGGCCATGTCCTGATCACGAGTGGCGGCATTCACCACCAGACGGTAACCGGCCTCGGTGCGGTAGACGATCATGTCGTCGACCACCCCGCCGCGCTCATTGAGCATGGCGCTGTACAGGGCACGGCCGGTACTGTGCAGACGTTCGACATCATTGGCCAGCAAATGCTGAAGCCAGGCCTCGGCCTGAGGGCCGCTGACGTCGATCACGGTCATGTGGGATACATCAAAAACCCCGCAATCGCGTCGCACCTGATGGTGCTCTTCGACTTGCGAGCCGTAATGCAAAGGCATATCCCAACCGCCAAAATCGACCATCTTCGCGCCGAGAGCGAGATGAAGGTCATACAGAGGCGTACGCTGTCCCATGGGTTTCTCCTTCCGGGCGTGGCGAAGGTGCGGACAGGCACTGGGCTGGCTGAAAGCCTTTGACAATGCGGCTTTCAGCAGTTCTCAGTGACCCGACCCGAAGGGTGGACCGCACCGAATGCCGCGCATTGTAGCCGCAAGGTGTAGGACTGGCACCTACCCGATTCGATGAGCGGAACGCCGGATCAATCCGATGACCGGTAACAGCCCAACCAAAACCAGTGTCAGCGCCGGCAGGGACGCCCGCGACCACTCGCCTTCGCTGGTCATCTCGAAGATGCGAACGGCCAGCGTGTCCCAGCCGAACGGACGCATCAGCAAGGTGGCGGGCATTTCCTTGAGCACATCGACGAACACCAGCAGCGCGGCGCTCAAGCTGCCTGGCAGCAACAGCGGCAGATACACTTTGAAAAACAGTCGTGGCCCACTGACGCCCAAACTTCGTCCTGCTTCGGGTAACGAAGGCCGGATCCGCGCCAGGCTACTTTCCAGCGGCCCATAGGCCACCGCAATGAAACGCACCAGATACGCCAGCAACAACGCCGACAGGCTGCCAAGCAACAAGGGTTTACCCGCGCCGCCCAGCCAGGACGACAGCGGAATCACCAGCTCGCGGTCCAGATAGCTGAAAGCGAGCATGATCGACACCGCGAGCACCGAACCCGGCAAGGCGTAACCCAGATTGGCCAGACTGACACTGGAACGAATTGCCCGGGTCGGCGCCAGTCGTCGGGCAAATGCCAGCAGTAAGGCCACGCTCACCGTGATCAACGCCGCCATGGCACCCAGATAGAGCGTGTGCACGATCAGCCCGGCATAACGCTCATCGAGGTCGAACCGTCCGCGCTGCCAGAACCAGACCACCAGTTGCAGGATGGGGATCACAAACGCACAGGCGAACACCAGACTGCACCAGCCACTCGCGGCCAAGGCCTTGAACCCGTGCAGATGATAGAGCGCCTTGCTTCGGGGTCGTTCGTTTCCCGCTCGATTGGCACCCCGAGCCCGGCGTTCGCCGTACAACACCAACATCACTGCCAGCAGCAACAGGCTGGCCAGTTGCGCCGCGCTGGAGAGGCTGAAAAAACCGTACCAGGTCTTGTAGATGGCCGTGGTGAAGGTATCGAAGTTGAACACAGACACCGCGCCAAAATCCGCCAGCGTCTCCATCAGCGCCAATGCCACACCAGCACCAATGGCCGGACGCGCCATGGGCAGCGCCACGCGCCAGAAGGCTTGCCACGGTGATTGACCGAGCACCCGCGCCGCTTCCATCAAGCCTTTGCCCTGAGCGAGAAAGGCAGTGCGCGCCAACAGGTACACATACGGATAGAACACCAGCACCAGAACCAGGATCACGCCACCCGTGGAACGCACCCGAGGTAGGCGCAGGCCCGTGCCAAACCATTCGCGTAACAGGGTTTGCACCGGGCCGGAAAAATCCAGCAGTCCGACGAAGACGAACGCCAGCACATAGGCCGGAATCGCAAACGGTAGCATCAGCGCCCAATCCAGCCAGCGCCGGCCAGGAAACTCGCAGAGGCTGGTCAGCCAGGCCAGGCTGACGCCCAGCAGCGTTACGCCCACTCCAACACCCAGCACCAGTGTCAGCGTGTTGCCGAGCAAGCGCGGCATCTGGGTTTCCCACAGGTGCGACCAGATCTGCTGGTCGATCGATTGCCACGACAGCAGCAACACGCTCAGCGGCAACAGAACCAACGCGGCAACGACAAAGACCAGCGGATACCAACGACGTTGGGCGGGATGGGCCACGAAAAGCTCTCTATCAATTGATTGTGCCCACGCTCTGCGTGGGGACACGACCTGTGACGCTCCGAGTCACCTCTGAAGCGGACGCAGAGCGTCCATGGCTGCATTCCCACGCAGAGCGTGGGAACGATCAAACGTGTCATGAAGATCAAGGGCCGCTTCGCAGCCCAGCGGGAGCAAACGGAACGCCGCCCGGCCCCTCGCCACAACTCAGTTCCAGCCAGCACGGTCCATCAAGCGAATGGCTTCGGCCTGACGCTTGCCAGCCACTTCCACCGGCAGGGTGTCGGGAACGAACTTGCCCCAGCTTGCCACTTCGGCAGACGGCGGCACGCTCGGGTTGGCCGGGAATTCCTGGTTGATGTCGGCGAAGATTTTCTGCGCTTCCGGCGTGGTCATCCACTCCACCAGCGCCTTGGCCGCTTCCGGGTGCGGTGCGTATTTGGTCAGGCCGATGCCGGACAGATTGACGTGCACACCGCGATCGCCCTGGTTCGGCCAGAACAGTTTCACCGCAAGGGCAGGCTTCTGTTTGTGCAGACGGCCGTAGTAGTAGGTGTTGACGATACCGACATCGCACTGCCCGGCGTTAATCGCCTCAAGCACGGCGATGTCATCGGAGAACACGTCGGTGGACAGGTTGTTGACCCAGCCTTTGACGATTTCTTCGGTCTTTTCTGCACCATGAGTTTCGATCAAGGTCGCAGTCAGCGACTGGTTGTAGACCTTCTTCGCTGTGCGCAGGCACAAACGGCCTTCCCACTGCTTGCCGGCCAAGGCTTCGTAGGTGCTCAGGTCAGCCGGTTTTACCCGTTCAGTGGAATAGGCGAGGGTCCGCGCCCGCAGGCTCAAACCGGTCCACTGATGGGCGGACGAACGGTATTGAAGCGGAATATTGGCGTCGATTACTTTGGAGGTAAACGGCTGAAGAATGCCCATCTGCTCTGCCTGCCAGAGGTTACCGGCATCGACTGTGAGCAGCAGGTCGGCGGTGGCGTTCTCGCCTTCGGCCTTGATCCGCTGCATCAGCGGCGCTTCCTTGTCGGTGATGAACTTCACCTGGACGCCGGTTTTCTTGGTATAGGCATCGAACACCGGCTTGATCAGCTCGTCGATCCGCGAGGAGTAGACCACCACTTCATCGGCCGCGTGAGCGGTGCTGCCGATCAGTGTGAGTGCCAGGGCGGTCAGTAGACGCTTCGGTGCCAACATAGGAGCGGTCTCTCGAAATCAAATTGAGGCGAAATGATAGTGACTCACATTTAGCATCTCAACCGAACACTCCCCGGAGGAGTTACGAGATGTTGCACGACTGAAAAATCGCTTTCGCGGGCAAGCCCGCTCCCACAGGAAAAATGCGATACCCGTGGGAGCGTGGCTTGCCCGCGAAGGGGCCATCAGCGACACCGAAGATTCAGGCCTTCGCCAACTCTGGCAAATCCCCGGTCAGGCCAAGCGCCTGGCGCACAAACAACGCCTTGGCCTCAGGCATTTGATCGATCATCTTCAAACCGGTATTACGCAACCAGCGCAGCGGCAAAGGATCGGCCTGGAACAATCGCTCGAAGCCTTCCATTGCCGCCATCAGCGCCAGGTTGTGAGGCATGCGCCGACGCTCGTAACGGCTGAGCACTTTCACGTCCGCCAGGCGCTCGCCGCGACTGGCCGCCTGCAACAGCACCTCAGCCAGCACAGCGGCGTCGAGGAAACCGAGATTGACGCCCTGCCCGGCCAACGGGTGAATGGTGTGGGCGGCGTCGCCGATCAGCGCCAGGCCTTCAGCTACATAGCGCTTGGCATGCCGCTGACGCAGCGGTACGCAGAGTCGCGGGTCAGCGCTCAGTACCGTGCCCAGACGTCCTTCGAAGGCTCGTTCCAGCTCACGACAGAAGGCTTCGTCGTCCAGTGCCATGAGGTGTTCAGCCTCACTCGGAGTGGTCGACCAGACGATTGAGCACCAGTCCTGCTGACCGTCCCGCTCCAGCGGCAAAAAGGCCAGCGGACCGTTGTCGGTAAAACGCTGCCAAGCGGTCATTTGATGGGGTTTTGCACTGCGTACGCTGGTGACGATGGCTGAATGCAGATAATCCCACTCGCGAGTCGCACAACCGGTCAGGCGGCGCACCGCCGAGTTGGCACCGTCCGCCGCGATCACCAAAGGCGCACGTAGTACGCGGCCATCGGCCAGGGTCAGCAACCAGTCATCGCCGGAGCGGCGCATCTGCTCCAGACGCGCATTGGCCAGCAGCCCCATATCGCAGTCGTGCAAGCGCTCGAGCAACGCATCCTGAACCACGCGGTTCTCGACGATATGCCCCAGCGCATCGGCGTGCACACTGGCTGCCGAGAAGTGGATCTGCCCGGTACCGCTGCCGTCCCAGACCTGCATTTCGGCGTAGGGGCTGGTGCGTCGGTTGACGATGCCCTCCCAGACGCCCAGACGCTCAAGAATTCGCTGGCTGGCCGCCGACAAGGCACTCACACGAGGTTCGAACGGCGCCTGCGAATCGAAGGGTTTGACGCTCAACGGGCTGCCGTCGAGCAGCAAAACCTCCAGCCCGCTGTCCTGTAACGCCAGCGCCAAAGCGCTCCCGACCATTCCGGCCCCGACAATCAGCAGATCTGCGCGCATTTCCATGCTTTAAGCCTGTCTCGCTTGCGGCTTGAGCCGCACGTAAAGGGGGTTATCGACCCGCGCCACCGGCGTGCCGCTGCCGTCATGAGTCTCGAAACGTTGGGTCATTCGGGACGCGTGCCCAGACCCATGGCCTGCCTGGCGAACCAACGCTTGGCCGGCGGTAGCAGATCGAGGCCAAGCAGGCCGATGTTGCGACCCAGCGAGACCAACGGCTGGGTGCTGCCAAACAAACGGGTGACCTGATCGGAGAAGCCGACGGTCAGTTGCTGATCCAGTCGTTGCCGTTCCTGATAGGCCTGCAAGGTGGCGAAATCGCCCGGCACGCTCTCGCTGGCCAGCAACGCATCGGCCAGCGCCTGTGCATCGCGCAGGGACAGGTTGAAACCCTGGCCGGCAATCGGATGCAGGCTGTGGGCTGCATTACCCAACACGGTCAGATGGGGACGAACCTGTTCTTCGGCCTCCACCAACGTCAGCGGATAAAGATGCCGCGCGCCGACTTGCTTGAGGGCGCCGAGGCGATAACCGAAGACGCCCTGCAACTCGCTGAGAAAACTGCGCTCATCGAGGCTCGCCAGACGCTGAGCATCCATGCCCAGGCGGGTCCAGACCAGCGCGCAGCGGTTATCCGGCAGCGGCAGCAAGGCCATTGGACCGTCATCGGTAAAGCGTTCGAAGGCCATACCGTTATGGGCTTCGCTCGGGGTGATGTTGGCGATCAGTGCGCTCTGGTTGTACGGACGCTTTTTGACGCCGATACCCAATTGCTCGCGCAGGCCGGAACGACCGCCATCGGCCAGCACCGCCAAGTCGCACTCCAGGGTGGTTTCATCGTTGAGCGTCAGGAGATAGCCGTCTTCAAGCGGCTCCATGCGCGTAACTTCGGCCGGACAGCGCCAACTGATTACGTCCTTGTCCAGTCCTTGCCAGAGGCATTGACCGAGCCAGGCGTTTTCCACCACATAACCGAGCGCCGGAACGCCCTCTTCCATGGCCGACAATCGCGCGGTGGAAAACCGCCCGCGATCGGAAACATGGATCTGCTTGATCGGCTCGGCGCGACGGGAAATCTCCTGCCACACACCCAACCGCTGATAAATTTGCCGGGCGCCGAAGGACAGCGCCGAGGAGCGGGCGTCATAACTCGGTTGATAGGTGTCGCCGGGGGCGAAAGGCTCGATCAGCACGATCTTCCAGCCGCGAGCCTTGGCCCCCGCCTGCAAGGCCAACGCCAGACTGGCGCCCACCAGACCGCCACCAATGATTGCCAGATTGACGCGGCTCATGCCGCTTGAGTCCGGGCAGCCGCCATCAGCGCCTCGATCTCGGCCACCGTTTTCGGTGCGCCGTTGGTCAGAATTTCACAACCCTGCTTGGTCACTACCACGTCATCCTCGATGCGCACGCCAATGCCGCGCCATTTCTTCGCCACGTTCTGATTGTCCGGTGCGATGTAGATGCCCGGCTCGACCGTCAGCGCCATGCCGACCTCCAGCACCCGCCATTCGCCGCCAACCTTGTACTCGCCGACGTCATGCACATCCATCCCGAGCCAGTGACCGGCGCGATGCATGTAAAAAGCTTTGTAGGCTTCGCTGGCGATCAGTTCATTGACGTTGCCCTGCAACAAGCCAAGCTCTACCAACCCCGCGGTGATTACCCGAACCGTAGCTTCGTGCGCCTGGTTCCAGTGCTTGTTCGGCGCAATTTGGGCAAACGCCGCTTCCTGAGAAGCCAGCACCAACTCATAGATAGCCTTCTGTTCAGGGGAGAACTTGCCGCTGACCGGCCAGGTCCGGGTGATGTCGCTGGCGTAGCAGTCAATCTCGCAACCCGCATCAATCAGCACCAGATCACCGTCCTTGAGCACCGCGTCATTCTGCTGGTAATGCAGGATGCAGCTGTTGCGCCCAGAGGCGACGATCGAGCCGTAAGCTGGCATTTTCGCCCCGCCTTTACGGAACTCGTAATCCAGCTCCGCCTCCAGGCTGAACTCATGCAAACCGGCACGGCTGGCCTGCATGGCGCGAACATGGGCCTGCGAGGAAATTCGCGCGGCTTCGCGCATCACTTTTACTTCTGCCGCCGATTTATACAGGCGCATGTCGTGCAGCAGATGATCCAGAGCAACGAATTCGTTCGGTGGCTGGGCGCCGAGGTGCGCTTTAGAGCGGATCACATTGATCCAGTCCATCAGGTGACGGTCGAATTCCGGGTTGCTGCCCATGGCCGAATAGACCCGGTCGCGACCTTCGATCAGGCCCGGCAGGATGTCGTCGATGTCAGTGATCGGGAAGGCATCATCGGCGCCAAAGTCGCGGATCGCGCCTTCTTGCCCGGCGCGCAAACCGTCCCACAATTCCCGCTCGGCGTTGCGTTCACGGCAGAACAGTACATATTCGCCATGCTCACGACCGGGCATCAGGACCAGCACCGCCTGGGGCTCGGGAAAACCGCTGAGGTACTGAAAATCGCTGTCCTGACGGTAGACGTGCTCGACATCACGATTGCGGATCGCCACGGCGGCGGCAGGCAGAATCGCGATGCTGTTGGGTTCCATCTGCGCCATCAGCGCCTTGCGGCGACGGGTGTATTCCGATTTCGGGATATGAATCATGGGCAGATGGATTTCCCTATCAAACAATTAATGCAGCGAAGGCTTTGCAGCAGGTTCAGCCGGTTTTTTGGTCTCGGTGAACAGCAGCAATGGCGCGACCCGCAGGTACTCCATGACTTCCATGTAGTCATTTTCGCCATCGTCGGACTCTTCCAGGGCATCTTGCACCTGGGCAATGGCCGCGAGGTCTTGCAGGACTTCGGTGGCTTCAGCGCTCAGAGCGTTGTCGCGGTAGGTCAGACCGAAGCCGGCGAGGAAACCCTGGCACCACTGGCCCAAGGCCTCGGCACGCTCGGTCAGCGGCGCATCATCGGACGGCAACAGCAGGACAACGGTCATGTCGTCACTGGTCAGTTCGCCTTTGACCATTTCCTGCAGGCCGATCAAGGCATTGCGGACGTTGTCTTCAGCAGGGCTGCCAAGCAGTTCGGCAGCATCAACCAACCAGCTGTCGGCTTCGAAACCGGCGCCGGCGCAACTGCGCCCCAGCAACAGGCCATGCAGTTCGGCAGGCGAGACAGGATGGCCGCTGGTATTGAGCAGGGTGGCGAACGCGTGATACGGAGAATTCTGAATGGGCATGGGCTGCTAGGCGCCAAGCGGCGCAATGTCTAGAATGAAGGCCTTGTATCGTAGCATCGGCAGACGCGCCAAGACTATCGAGGCCGCCAACTCGTTTGCCCAGCCAGTGCCATTCATCAGACAAATCCAGTGGAACCCAATGGAAGACACCGACCTGCAAGCACTGATGGCCAGACTCGAACTGCTAATTACCAGGGTCGAGCAACTAAAGAGCCAAAATGGACTCTTATTAGCTCAGGAAAAAACCTGGCGCGAAGAACGCGCGCACCTCATTGAAAAGAACGAAATAGCCCGGCGTAAGGTCGAATCCATGATTTCGCGCCTGAAGGCCCTGGAGCAAGACTCATGAGTTCAAGCAATAGCGTTACCGTGCAGATCCTCGACAAAGAATATTCGATCATCTGCCCCCAGGAAGAGCGCAGCAACCTGGTGAGTGCCGCCCGCTACCTGGACGGCAAGATGCGCGAAATCCGCAGCAGCGGCAAAGTCATTGGTGCTGATCGCATTGCCGTGATGGCCGCGCTGAACATCACCCATGACATGTTGCATAACCAGCAGCGCCCTGAAGTGCAGGCCAGCGGCTCGACCCGTGAGCAGGTTCGCGATCTGCTCGATCGCGTCGATCTGGTGCTCGCCACCGATCCGGATGTCAGCAAGGGCTGATTCCTGAAGGTGGTTGCGGTATACTCGCGCCACTCCCTGGGGTGCTTGCCAGTTGGCGATGTCCCTGAGCCGATTCGCACTACCCTGGAGGTTGCACGTTGGGCCGGTGTGCATGTCCGCTAGACGGAAAGCCTTAAGGCCTACTGCATCTTCCACCTTGAACTTTCGGGTTCAAGGGCTAAGTCGACAGCGGTTCATCCGGGGAGCCTGAATTCCAGTCCAAAGCCAGTTTTTTCAAGCTGGCTTTGGCTTTTTATGAGTACGCCATCCTGCCGCGCTCAATCCTGATCAGCCATAATCCATGATCGAACCTGCGCCGCTATCCCGCCCGCAACTTCGACGCATGCTGCGCAAAGCCCGCCGCGCACTCACTCCCGCTGAGCAACGCGAGGCGGCCCGCGGACTTTATCGGCAACTGGCACAGCACCCGCTGTTTCGCCGGGCAAAACATATCTCTCTTTATCTACCCACCGACGGTGAAATCGATCCGAGCTTGCTGCTGCGTGCCGCTCAGCGTCGGGGCAAGGTCACCTATCTGCCGGTACTCAGCGCCTGGCCGCGAACCAAGATGGTGTTCCAGCGCATTCGCCCAGGGGAAAAGTTGCAGCCCAATCGTTTCCGCATTCTCGAGCCACAGGTCAACGCGGCCCGACAACGCAAGGTCTGGGCGCTGGATCTGGTGTTGTTACCACTGGTGGGCTTTGATGAATTCGGTGGGCGTCTGGGGATGGGCGGCGGCTTCTATGACCGCAGCCTCGCGTATCTGGCACGCCGCAAAACCTGGCGCAAGCCGACATTGCTGGGGCTGGCCCATGAATGTCAGAAGGTCGAAAGACTGGCTCAGGCGAGCTGGGATGTGCCGATGCAAGGAACGGTCACGGACAAGAAGTGGTACTTCACCGAATAGACGCCACTTGAGTCAGCAGCGCCTGATGAATATTTTCAGCGTTTGAAGGGTTTCGGCTGTGCAGTGACTTCAATCGGTGCATCGTTATTGTTCGCCCACAGACTCTGCGCGTAGCCCGTGGTAACGACGCCCAAACCGAACAAAATAACCAAAATCCATAATAAATCCGGTTTGCGTTTCATCAATTGCCCCCCTTCAGGCAAATCACACACGATGACAGCAGCGGTATCCGTTATAGGCCGTGCAGCAGCGTCAAGCTTCGAAGGCCGGCATTCTGCGGTAACGCGAACCGACACGCAAACGCCGGCGTCAACCGACTGTCGGTTAGTCATAAAATTGACCACTAAATTGACCACTCCCTTTCCTGGAGCAAAAACGATGGCCTATTGGTTAATGAAATCCGAGCCGGAAGAACTCTCGATAAAAGGGTTGGAGACGCTCGGTAAAGCGCGCTGGGACGGTGTGCGCAATTACCAGGCGCGTAACTTTCTGCGGGCTATGGCGGCGGGCGATGAGTTTTTCTTCTATCACTCCAGCTGCCCTGAGCCCGGAATTGCCGGGATCGGGCGAATTGCCGAAGCGGCGTACCCGGACCCGACCGCGCTGGAGCCGGAAAGCGTGTATTACGACCCTAAAGCCAGCACCGAGAAAAATCCGTGGAGCGCGATAAACGTCGCTCATGTCGAAACCTTCCCCAAAGTCTTGGGTCTGGGTTACCTGAAACAACAAGCTGCACTGGCGCAATTGCCGCTGGTGCAGAAAGGCAGTCGGCTGTCGGTGATGCCGGTGACAGCCGAGCAATGGGCGGCGGTGTTGGCGTTGCGCTAGCTGAGTACTTAGTTGCTTGCACTGGCCTGCTCGCGAAGAGGCCCGCCCAGACACCGAAAATCCTATTGAATAATCAAATTGTTGAACAACAGGTCATCAACCATCGGCTTGCCGGTTTCGTCGTTCATCACTTGCTGCGTCTGCTTCAAGGCTTCCTGACGAAGCTTTTCCTTGGCTTCGACGTTACTCATGGCCTCGGTGGTTTGCTGGGAAAACAGCGCCACCAACTGATTGCGGATCAACGGCTCATTGGCCTTCACCGCTTGTGCCGCTTCATCTCCCGTCACACGCAAGGCCACGTCGGCTTTGAATACCTTGAGTTTCGGGCTGCCATCCAGACCATAGTTGCCAACGAATGGCGGAGTCAGACTGATGTAGCTGACTTTCGGGGCTGCACCCTCTTTGGCTTCTTCGGCCATCGCTGCCATTGGCAGAGACAGGGCCAGCATCAACATGATCCACGCTTTCACAGTTCGCTCCTTATCCGGTTTGCGGCCTAGTGGCCAGTATGGCCACTAGCATACGGACCCACCTGTCGGAGCCCAAGCGCAAAGCTTATGGCTGACTATCAGGGCGGGGCATGCTCGTTGACCGCTTGACTCACACACCTACACTTATCGGCCACCACTCCCAAAGGAATAGCCCTGATGAAAGCCGTGCTGTGCAAAGCCTTCGGCCCTGCCGAAACGCTGGTGCTGGAAGAAGTCGCCAGTCCTCAAGCGAAGAAGAACGAGATCCTGCTGGACGTGCACGCCGCCGGGGTAAATTTCCCGGACACGCTGATCATCGAGGGCAAATACCAGTTCAAGCCGCCCTTCCCGTTTTCCCCCGGTGGAGAAGCGGCCGGCGTGGTCAGCGTTGTGGGTGAAAAGGTCAGTCATCTCAAGGTCGGCGACCGGGTCATGGCGCTGACAGGCTGGGGCAGCTTCGCCGAGCAGGTCGCAGTGCCTGGCTACAACGTACTGCCGATTCCAGCGACCATGGACTTCAACACCGCCGCCGCGTTCAGCATGACCTACGGCACCTCGATGCACGCGCTGAAACAACGCGCCAACCTGCAACCCGGCGAAACCCTGCTGGTGCTCGGTGCTTCCGGCGGCGTCGGCCTCGCGGCGGTGGAAATCGGCAAAGCCATGGGCGCCCGGGTCATCGCCGCCGCCAGCAGCGCCGAGAAACTCGCCGTCGCCAAGACCGCCGGGGCCGATGAGCTCATCAACTACACCGAATCCAATCTGAAAGACGAAATCAAACGCCTGACCGACGGTCAGGGCGCCGACGTCATCTACGACCCGGTCGGCGGCGACCTGTTCGACCAAGCCATCCGCGCCATCGCCTGGAACGGCCGCCTGCTGGTAGTCGGCTTCGCCAGCGGGCGCATTCCTGAACTGCCGGTGAACCTTGCTCTGCTTAAAGGCGCCGCTGTGATCGGAGTGTTCTGGGGCTCGTTCGCCCAACGCCAACCGCAGGACAACGCAGCGAACTTCCAGCAATTGTTTGGATGGTTTGCAGAGGGAAAGTTGAAGCCATTGGTGTCGCAGGTTTATCCATTGGCACAAGCGGCGAATGCCATCAATGATCTCGGCCAGCGCAAGGCGGTTGGGAAAGTGGTTGTACAGGTTCGTTAAATAAAGACATCAGCCCGAATCACCCTAAAAAGTAGATTGGGCTGTTGAGCTCAGGACGCCAACTAAAACAACTGCTTAATGCGAGCCTGAATGGCAGCGCTTGAGTCGCGCCTCCAGATTCCGGTCTGGCATGGCGTGGCTACGCAGGGCGTGGACGGTCTGCTCGACATAATCGCGAGTCGTGCCGTAGCGCCCGCAAGCGCTGGCGAATACCTGGCTCAGCACGCTGTCTGGCAAGTTGCCGGCGTAACTGGGCAGGTGCCGCTCCAGGACAAACCCCAATGCCTGAACCTGACTTCCGTCTTCAAGACGGCAGCTGAGCCAGTGCGGGCGATAAGAGGGGTAGGGCATTTCCCGCTGCCAAAGGGCATACAAAGAGGCTTCCAACTGTTCTTCCGGCAGCCGATAGGCAAAGCCGCTGCACGACCCGCCACGATCCAGTCCGAACACCAATCCCGGCATTTCCGGCGTGCCACGATGCTCGTGAGACCACAGGTACAAGCCTCGATGGTAGCCATGCACTCGCCCGCGTACCCGCTCGACCGCCGAGCATTCCGGGCGCCAGATCAACGAGCCATAAGCAAACAGCCAGACTGGCCCGCCCTTGTGCCGGGCCATGGTGGCCTGCATCGAGCTGAGTAGTTGTTCGTGAGTCAGCTGCGCGCCCAGATCGAGCCGCGGAGGGTAAGCCAGATTCAACAAAGTAGATTCAATGGCTGTCATGGTGAATGGTGTTCGGCCCCACAGGTATTACAGAATGTAAGTAACATGAGCGTAATAGAACATATAGCAGTAACCGTAAAACGAAAAGTGCTAAAGGACGTATGACCCGGATACTTCATAACCGAGGCTGCAATGAGCGCTAAAGGTCCTTGGATATAGCCTAATACACTTTAATATTTATCTTAAATACCAGAATGAAATATGCATAAGCACTGCGCCCTTCTAGGATAAAGGGCCATGAAGTAGGATATTTCCCACGTATCGCTCGGATATCCCGCCTATCCCTTGCTGCGGACGCCCGCGTATAACGGCCATCCACAGGCGCAAGCCAAACAGCCAGACCGGGGCCGCACAATGAAAAACTTATGGATTTACGGCCTGCTGTTAATGGCTCAGGCCTCCCATGCACTGGCACTGGAAGGCGCGCAACAAGAGGACAAAGGTTTCTGGTACGTGCAGACCAGCGTCTACACCAAACACTATTCGCCAAACCCCGATCACAATAACAACCAGGACCTGATCGGCCTTGAACGCAATGAAGCGTCCGGCTGGGTATTTGGCGCGGCGACGTTTCGCAACTCGTTCAGCCAACGGTCAAACTACGCCTATGCAGGCAAGCGTTACGATAGCGCCAGCTACCCGGTATATATCAAACTGACTGGCGGGCTACTCGAAGGCTACAGCGGTAAGTATCAGGACAAGATTCCCCTCAACCGCTTCGGCGTGGCACCGGTGATTATTCCGTCGCTGGGTGCCCACTATGGCCCATTGGCTGCCGAGCTGGTATTGCTCGGCGCCAATGCCGTCATGATCACCACAGGTATACGTTTCTAGGCACCTTCTCCCGACTCAAGGCCGGGGGGCGTAGGCAAATACATCGGCGCGCATCTGGTGCGCGTCCATGCCCGCGCTGACCAGTGCATCGAGGGTCGCATAGATCATTGCTGGCGAGCCGCTGGCATACACATGTACCGAGGACAAATCGGTAATGTCTTCGCACACCGCTTCATGCAGCATGCCGCAACGCCCTTCCCAACCACAGAGATCGCTGACCACTTTGTGCAGATAAAGATTGGGCAGTTGCTTCCATTCATCCCAGTGCTCTATCTCATAGAAGTCGTCCGGCTGGCGCACGCCCCAATACAGATGTACCGGGTGCTTGAAGCCTTTGGCCCGGCAATGCTCGATCAGGCTGTGCATCTGCGCCATACCGGTACCGGCGGCGATGAGCACCAATGGGCCGTCCGGCAGTTCAGACAAGTGGGTGTCGCCGAACGGCATCTCGATCCGCGCCATGCGGTTGCGTTGTAGTTGCTCGAGCAGGTTTTGTGCACTGGCTTCGCGCACCAGCACATGCAACTCCAGATCACGCCCGGCGTGGGGTGCCGAAGCCAGCGAGAATGCGGATTTCTCGCCGTTCTCGCGCTCGAGCATCAGGTACTGGCCGGCGTGATAGCGCGGCGGTTTGCCCGCTGGCGCCCGCAGCCGTACCCGCCAGACATCGCCGCCGACTTCAACACACTCACTCACCTGACACGACAGGCTGCGCACCGGCAGTTCTCCCAGCGCAAGGACGCCATCCCACAGCACGATGCAGTCTTCCAGCGGCTGTGCAATGCAAGTGTAGAACTCGCCGTGGTCACGGACATCACCGGCCTGTTCGACACGACCTTCGACCAGCAGCGCGCCACACACGTGGCAATTGCCATTGCGACAGCTCTGCGGGCATTCGTAGCCCAGGCGCCGAGCCCCATCGAGAATCCGCTCGCCGGGCAATATCTCAAGCACTGCTCCGGACGGCTGCAAGGTTACACGCATCAATCTATTCCTAACTGATTCCAGATGGCATCGACCCGGCGGGTGACCGCCTCATCCTTGACGATAACCCGGCCCCACTCGCGCGTGGTTTCACCGGGCCATTTATGCGTGGCATCGAGCCCCATCTTCGACCCCAGGCCGGAAACCGGCGAGGCGAAGTCGAGGTAGTCGATTGGCGTGTTGTCGATCATCACCGTGTCGCGCTTGGGGTCCATGCGCGTGGTGATGGCCCAAATCACGTCGTTCCAGTCGCGTGCGTTGATATCGTCGTCAGTGACGATAACGAACTTGGTATACATGAACTGTCGCAAAAACGACCAGACACCGAGCATTACCCGCTTCGCATGACCGGGATACTGCTTCTTCATGGTCACAATGGCCATGCGGTACGAGCAACCTTCGGGCGGCAAGTAGAAGTCGGTGATCTCGGGAAACTGTTTTTGCAGGATCGGCACGAACACTTCGTTCAGCGCTACGCCGAGAATCGCCGGCTCATCCGGTGGACGACCGGTGTAGGTGCTGTGGTAGATCGGTTTGATGCGATGGGTAATGCGCTCGACGGTGAACACCGGAAAGCTGTCGACTTCGTTGTAGTAGCCGGTGTGGTCGCCATAAGGACCTTCATCGGCCATTTCGCCCGGGTGGATCACGCCTTCAAGGATGATTTCCGCGGTCGCCGGGACCTGCAGATCGTTGCCACGGCACTTCACAAGCTCAGTACGGTTGCCGCGCAACAGACCTGCGAAGGCGTACTCGGAGAGGCTGTCCGGCACCGGCGTGACCGCACCGAGAATGGTCGCAGGATCCGCACCCAGCGCCACGGAAACCGGGAACGGTTGACCCGGATGCTTCTCGCACCACTCACGGTAGTCCAGCGCGCCGCCACGATGGCTCAACCAGCGCATGATGACTTTGTTGCGACCGATAACCTGCTGGCGATAAATGCCCAGGTTCTGCCGGTCTTTGTTCGGACCTTTGGTAACGGTCAGACCCCAGGTGATCAGTGGACCAACATCGCCAGGCCAGCAGGTCTGCACCGGCAACATGGCCAGATCGACGTCATCACCTTCGATGACCACTTCCTGACAGACCGCGTCTTTAACGACTTTCGGCGCCATGGCGATGATCTTGCGGAAGATCGGCAGCTTCGACCAGGCGTCCTTCAAACCTTTTGGCGGCTCTGGCTCTTTCAGGAAAGCCAGCAGTTTGCCGATTTCCCGCAGCTCGCTGACTGCTTCGGCGCCCATGCCCAAGGCAACGCGCTCCGGTGTGCCAAACAGGTTGCCGAGCACTGGAATGTCATAACCCGTCGGGTTTTCAAAGAGCAGGGCCGGGCCTTTGGCGCGCAAAGTGCGGTCGCAGACTTCGGTCATTTCCAGCACTGGGGACACAGGAACCTGGATGCGCTTGAGTTCGCCGCGTTTTTCCAGGCCGCTGATAAAGTCGCGCAAGTCGCGATACTGCATGCATAAGCCTCGTTTTGGCCGTGGCGTTCGGGGGCATGAGTTTAGCGCCGAACCCACCTGTTCAGAATAGTGACCTGCAGATCATCAATGATCAGATAGCAAAAAGCCGGGTTTCCCCGGCTTTTGCTGACCTGCTCGATTTACTTGCGCTTCATCGACAGGAAGAACTCATCGTTGGTCTTGGTCTGTTTCAACTTGTCGACCAGGAACTCGATGGCTGCGACTTCATCCATCGGGTGCAGCAGCTTGCGCAGGATCCACATGCGCTGCAACTCGTCGTCAGCGGTCAGCAACTCTTCACGGCGAGTGCCGGAACGGTTGATGTTGATCGCAGGGAAGACACGTTTTTCCGCGATCTTGCGATCCAGAGGCAGTTCCATGTTGCCGGTGCCTTTGAATTCTTCGTAGATCACTTCATCCATCTTCGAGCCGGTTTCAACCAGCGCGGTAGCGATGATGGTCAGCGAACCGCCTTCTTCGATGTTTCGCGCAGCGCCGAAGAAACGTTTCGGTTTCTCCAGGGCGTGAGCATCGACACCACCGGTGAGGACCTTGCCGGAGCTCGGGATCACGGTGTTGTAGGCGCGAGCCAGACGAGTGATGGAGTCGAGCAGGATCACCACGTCTTTCTTGTGTTCGACCAGGCGCTTGGCCTTCTCGATCACCATTTCGGCAACCTGCACGTGGCGGGTTGGCGGCTCGTCGAACGTCGAGGCAACCACTTCGCCGCGTACGGTACGCTGCATTTCGGTTACTTCTTCCGGACGCTCGTCGATCAGCAGAACGATCAGATGAACTTCCGGGTTGTTACGGGCGATGTTCGCTGCGATGTTTTGCAGCATGATCGTTTTACCGGCTTTCGGCGGAGCGACGATCAGGCCGCGCTGGCCTTTACCGATCGGCGCACACAGGTCGATCACACGGCCGGTGAGGTCTTCAGTGGAACCGTTACCGGCTTCCATCTTCATCCGCACGGTCGGGAACAGCGGGGTCAGGTTCTCGAAGAGAATCTTGTTTTTCGCGTTCTCTGGACGATCGTAGTTGATCGTGTCGACCTTCAGCAGGGCGAAATAACGCTCGCCTTCCTTCGGAGGGCGGATCTTGCCAACGATGGTGTCACCGGTGCGCAAGTTGAAGCGACGGATCTGGCTCGGCGAGACGTAGATATCGTCTGGGCCGGCGAGATAGGACGCGTCAGCAGAGCGGAGGAAGCCGAAGCCGTCCTGGAGAATCTCCAGCACGCCATCACCGGAGATTTCCTCGCCGCTTTTAGCGTGCTTTTTGAGCAGGGAGAAAATCACGTCCTGCTTGCGCGAACGGGCCATATTTTCTATGCCCATCTGTTCGGCCAATTCGAGCAGTTCGGTAATCGGCTTTTGCTTGAGTTCAGTCAGATTCATATAGGAATGACGTAATCATTTATGGAGGGGGGAAATTAAGCTTTTGGCTTAATGAGGCCGCGCCGCAGAGAAGGCGACAGGATCGCGTACTAATCGAAAAGGAGAGCGTCGGCGACGGCTAGCAGGGGGCATTGGAGAAACCAGTGCGGGGCCGAATGTACCACTTGAGTTTCAGAGCGTCTAGCCCTCTTTCATGAAAAAGCCCCGCAATTTGCGGGGCTTTTTCATGACTCACAACAACGACGCTTAGATGTTGGCGTCGAGGAATGCAGCGAGTTGCGACTTCGACAGCGCGCCGACCTTGGTGGCTTCGACGTTGCCGTTCTTGAACAGCATCAGTGTCGGGATACCACGCACGCCATGCTTGGCCGGGGTTTCCTGGTTTTCGTCGATGTTCAGCTTGGCGACGGTCAGTTTGCCAGCGTAGGTGCCAGCGATTTCGTCCAGAACCGGGGCGATCATTTTGCAAGGGCCGCACCACTCAGCCCAGTAGTCAACGAGCACAGGGCCAGCAGCCTGCAGGACTTCTGCTTCGAAGGTAGCGTCGGTGACGTGCTTGATAAGATCGCTGCTCATGGATGTCTCCGGGGTTGTAAGCAAAAAAAAACGTTGCCCATCATAGCCGCCCTTCCCCCGTTCAGGAAGCCGCAGGTGATTGACTCTCACTATGGCGGCGCATGAGTTTGGGTATAGCTCAACTCAAGACGTCGTGGGAGTCACGATGGCAATCCCGGTGCGCAGGGCTGCGTTACGCACGTGTTCGTGCATAGCCTTTTGCGCGGCGCCGGATGCACGGCGAGCCAATGCACGCAGGATTTTTCGGTGTTCCTGCCAGGTTTCCATGGCGCGTTCGGGCCGGATGAACGGTAATTTCTGACTTTCCAGAAATATCTCGGCGCTGGTACTGAGAATGCTCAACATCGCCTGATTGCCGCTGGCCAGCAGGATTCGCTGGTGAAACTCGAAATCCAGCCGCGCCGCGGCGTCGAACTCTTCGGCACGCAGTTCGTTGCGCATCGCCTCGACATTGTCCTCCAGAGCATCCAGTTCATCCGCCGTCAGCGTCACCGCCGCCAAACCTGCCGCAAAACCTTCCAGGGCATAGCGCAACTGGAAGATATCCACAGGCGATGCCTGAGCCGCGAAGGGCCAGGACAAACCCGACTCGCTGCGAGGCAAGTCAATGAGCGACTGCACGAAGACGCCTTTTCCCGGCTGCACACTAATCACCCCCAACGCGCTCAAGGACGACAACGCCTCACGCAACGAGGCCCGGCTAACACCCAGTTGCAACGCCAAATCCCGCTGCGAGGGCAGCATATCCCCCGGCCCGAAGCCTTGTTCGACGATCAGTTTTCGAATGGCTTGCAGGGCCACTTCGGGTACGGCGAGGGAGATCGAATTCATGTTTTTTTTCAGAGGGATCAGGCCAGTGACCGGCTAGTTGTAAAGCTATTGGCGCCTTACGGCAAGTCACGCCCCATGCGGGTTCAGGCCTGCCGGACGACGCTCGATAACGGGGCAGAAAGCGCCTCAACTGTTCAGACCAGTAAGACCGATAGACCCCAGACAAACCCGGCTCCCCAGCGCATTTCGAGGCGGCTGGCATGGGCTGTGCAACGTCCGAACGCAGAAATCACTTCCCTGGATTCGGAGAGTTACCATGACCAAGCGTTGCAGCGCCCTGCTCACTGCCCTGTTTGCCAGCCTGATGCTGAGTCAGGTGCCCGCCCATGCCGACGGCCTGGAAGATGTCGTCAAACGCGGCACCCTCAAGGTTGCCGTGCCGCAGGACTTCCCGCCCTTCGGCTCGGTCGGGCCGGACATGAAGCCCCGCGGCCTGGACATCGACACCGCTGCGCTGCTGGCCGAGCAGCTCAAGGTCAAACTCGAACTGACCCCGGTCAACAGCACCAACCGGATTCCGTTCCTGACGACCGGTAAGGTCGACCTGGTAATTTCCAGCCTCGGCAAAAACCCTGAGCGCGAAAAAGTCATCGACTTCTCCCACGCCTACGCGCCCTTCTATCTTGCGGTGTTTGGTCCGCCCGATGCGACCATCAGCACCCTGGACGATCTGAAAGGCAAAACCATCAGCGTCACCCGTGGCGCCATCGAAGACATCGAGCTGACAGCCGTGGCCCCGCAAGGTGTGACCATCAAGCGCTTCGAAGACAACAACTCGACCATCGCCGCCTACCTGGCCGGCCAGGTTGACCTGATTGCCAGCGGCAACGTGGTGATGGTCACCATCAGCGAACGCAACCCGAAGCGTATTCCCGCCCTGAAGGTGAAACTCAAGGACTCGCCGGTCTACGTCGGCGTGAACAAGAACGAGCCGGCGCTGCTGGAGAAGGTGAATCAGATTCTGGCCACAGCGAAAACCGACGGCAGCCTGGAAAAAAATTCTCAGCGGTGGCTCAAGCAGCCGCTGCCAGCTGATCTCTGATCACTGTCACGGAGGTTAGCCATGGCTTATCAGTTCGACTTTTTACCGGTACTGGAAAACACCGGGCTGCTGCTGCGCGGAGCGCTGTTCACCCTTGAGCTGACAGCCATCGGCGCGGTGCTTGGGGTCAGCCTGGGGATCGTTGGTGCGGTGGTTCGGGCCTGGCAGATCAAACCGTTCGCGGCGATATTCGGGGTGTATGTCGAGTTGATCCGCAACACGCCGTTTCTGGTGCAGCTGTTTTTCATCTTCTTTGGTCTGCCGTCACTCGGCGTGCAGATTTCCGAATGGCAGGCCGCCGTGCTGGCGATGGTGATTAACCTCGGCGCCTACTCCACAGAAATCATTCGCGCGGGCATTCAAGCGATCCCGCGCGGCCAGCTTGAAGCATCGGCAGCTCTGGCGATGACGCGTTTCGAGGCCTTTCGTCACGTAGTGCTACTACCGGCGCTGGGCAAGGTCTGGCCGGCGCTGAGCAGCCAAATCATCATCGTCATGCTCGGCTCGGCGGTGTGTTCGCAGATCGCCACCGAAGAACTGAGCTTCGCCGCCAACTTCATTCAATCGCGCAACTTCCGCGCCTTCGAAACCTACGCCCTAACCACGCTGGTTTACCTGTGCATGGCCCTGATGATCCGCCAATTGCTGAACTGGATCGGCCGCCGGTATATAGCAAGGAGCAGCCAATGAGCGATTTCACGTTCCTGGACATCGTGCGCAACCTGCTCACTGGCCTGCAGTGGACCCTGGCACTGTCACTGGTGGCATTCATCGGCGGCGGACTGATCGGTTTGCTAGTCATGACGCTGCGAATTTCCGACAAGGCGTTCCCCAGTGCATTCGCCCGCACGTACATCGAACTGTTCCAGGGCACGCCGCTGTTGATGCAGCTGTTTCTGGTGTTCTTCGGCGTGGCACTGCTGGGAGTGGATATCTCGCCTTGGCTGGCGGCAGCGATTGCCCTGACGCTGTTCACCAGTGCCTACCTGGCGGAGATCTGGCGCGGCTGCGTCGAATCGATTCCCCATGGCCAGTGGGAAGCTTCGTCGAGCCTGGCGCTGACACCGCTTGAACAACTGCGCTACGTGATTCTGCCGCAAGCCTTGCGTATTACCGTGGCGCCGACCGTGGGCTTTTCGGTGCAAGTGGTCAAAGGCACTGCGGTGACGTCGATCATCGGCTTCACCGAACTGACCAAGACCGGCGGCATGCTCGCCAACGCGACCTTTGAGCCCTTCATGGTCTACGGCCTGGTGGCGCTCGGTTACTTCCTGCTCTGTTACCCCTTGTCCCTCAGTGCGCGCTATCTGGAAAGGAGACTGCATGCCTCTGCTTAGAATTTCCGCCCTGCATAAATATTACGGCGACCACCATGTGCTCAAAGGCATCGACCTCAGTATCGAGGAAGGTCAGGTCGTCGCGATCATCGGCCGTAGCGGCTCGGGCAAAAGTACCCTGCTGCGAACCTTGAACGGCCTGGAGTCGATCAACGACGGGGTGATTGAGGTCGATGGCGAATACCTGGACGCCGCTCGCGCCGATTTGCGCAGCTTGCGACAGAAGGTCGGGATGGTGTTTCAGCAGTTCAACCTGTTCCCGCACCTGACCGTTGGCGAAAACGTGATGCTCGCGCCGCAGGTGGTGCAGAAAGTGCCGAAGGCCAAGGCTGCCGACCTCGCGCGACAGATGCTAGAACGGGTCGGCCTCGGAGAAAAATTCGATGCGTTTCCAGATCGCCTGTCTGGCGGTCAGCAACAGCGCGTGGCGATTGCCCGAGCACTGGCCATGTCACCCAAGGTGTTGCTCTGCGACGAGATCACCTCGGCTCTGGACCCGGAACTGGTCAACGAAGTGCTCAGCGTGGTCCGACAACTGGCCAAGGATGGCATGACGCTGATCATGGTCACCCACGAAATGCGCTTCGCCCGTGAGGTGGGTGACAAGCTGGTGTTCATGCACCAGGGCAAGGTGCATGAGGTTGGGGATCCGAAGATTTTGTTCGCCAATCCGCAGACGGCGGAACTGGCGAATTTTATCGGGACGCAAGCAGCGGTCTGAAGGATCGCCAGCGCCTTCGAGACCGCAATCGCGAGCAATCGAGCGTCGACCGGCTGCTCCCACACTGATTCTGCGTCGTATGCGGGATTAGAGGCGACATAGAACCCCTGTGGGAGCGAGCTTGCTCGCGATTGACCGCGCAGTGGTCACCGGCATTGCTGCGTTGGATCAATGCTTTGATATCTGCGCGTTGGCGGCGGCGGTTGATCGTGGCAGGATGACAAGGTTATCGACCGAGACCCTTTAACCATGCCGCAATCCCAAGCCATTAATCTTTCTCTGATCGCCGCTATCGACCTGGGCTCCAACAGCTTCCATATGGTCGTGGCCAAAGCCCAGAACGGTGAAATTCGCATTCTGGAGCGGCTCGGCGAGAAGGTTCAGCTGGCCGCCGGGATCGATGAAGAGCGTCAGCTCTCCGAAGAATCCATGCAGCGCGGGCTCGACTGCCTGAAACGTTTCGCTCAACTGATCAGCGGTATGCCCACGGGCGCTGTGCGGATCGTTGGCACCAACGCCCTGCGCGAGGCGCGTAACCGTGGCGAATTTATCCGCCGCGCCGAAGAAATCCTCGGCCATCCGGTAGAAGTCATCTCCGGCCGTGAAGAAGCGCGCCTGATCTACCTCGGCGTCTCCCACACCCTCGCGGACACTCCGGGCAAGCGCCTGGTGACCGATATCGGCGGCGGCAGTACCGAGTTCATCATCGGCCAGCGTTTCGAACCGCTGCTACGTGAAAGCCTGCAAATGGGTTGCGTCAGCTATACCCAGCGCTATTTCCGTGACGGCAAGATCACTCCGGCCCGTTACGCCCAGGCTTACACGGCGGCGCGGCTGGAGATCATGAGCATCGAACACGCCCTGCATCGCCTGACTTGGGATGAAGCCATCGGCTCCTCGGGCACCATCCGCGCCATCGGTCTGGCCCTCAAGGCTGGCGGTCACGGTACCGGCGAGGTCAACGCCGAAGGGCTGGCCTGGCTCAAGCGCAAGCTTTTCAAGCTCGGCGACGTCGAGAAAATTGACTTCGAGGGCATCAAACCCGATCGCCGGGCGATTTTTCCAGCAGGCCTGGCGATTCTCGAGGCGATTTTCGATGCCCTCGAACTGCAACGCATGGACCACTGTGAAGGCGCCCTGCGCGAAGGCGTGCTCTATGACCTACTGGGCCGTCATCACCACGAAGACGTCCGTGAACGCACCCTCAGCTCGCTGATGGACCGTTATCACGTCGATCTGGAACAAGCGGCACGGGTCGAGCGAAAGGCACTGCATGCCTTCGATCAGGTGGCGACGGATTGGGATCTGGATGACGGCGTCTGGCGCGAACTGCTGGGTTGGGCGGCCAAGGTCCATGAAGTCGGGCTGGACATCGCCCACTACCAATACCACAAGCACGGCGCCTACCTGATCGAGCACTCCGATCTGGCCGGCTTCTCCCGCGAAGACCAGCAAATGCTGGCCCTACTGGTGCGCGGCCATCGGCGCAATATTCCCAAGGACAAGTTCGCCGACTTCGGCGATGAAGGCATCAAGCTGATTCGCCTGTGCGTGTTGCTACGCTTTGCGATTTTGTTCCATCACATCCGCGGCACCCAAGAGATGCCACAAGTCACGCTGCTCGCCCACGGCGACAGCCTGGATGTGTTGTTCCCGGAGAACTGGCTGGATGAAAACCAGCTGACTCAGGCCGACTTCGCGCTGGAAGCGGAGTGGCTGACCCGAGTCGGCTTCGTGCTTAACGTACGCTAAGCACCGGATTGCTCAGGCGCTCGAGCAGAGTGGCCTGGGCACTGCGCGGGTTCTGGTTACCGGTCGGCGTGTTGCGAATGTAACGGCCGTCCGACTGCAGGCTCCAGCTGTGAGTGTTATCGGTGAGATAAAGCTCCAGCTCTTTCTTGACCCGCATAATCAGCTTCTTGCCCTCGACCGGGAAACACGTCTCGACGCGCTTGTCGAGATTGCGTTCCATCCAGTCGGCGCTGGACAGGAACATCTGCTCTTCACCACCGTTAAGGAAGTAGAACACCCGCGTGTGCTCAAGGAAGCGACCGATGATCGAGCGCACATGAATGTTATGCGAGACCCCGGCGATACCCGGCCGCAGGCAGCACATGCCACGTATCACCAGATCGATACGCACCCCGGACTGACTGGCCTTGTACAGCGCGCGGATGATCTTCGGGTCGGTCAGCGAGTTGAACTTGGCGATGATGTGCGCCGGTTTGCCGTCGAGGGCAAACTGGGTTTCCCGGGCAATCATGTCGAGCATGCCTTTCTTCAGGGTGAACGGCGCGTGCAGGAGTTTTTTCATGCGCAGCGTCTTGCCCATGCCGATCAACTGACTAAACAGCTTACCGACGTCTTCGCACAGCGCATCATCGGAAGTCAGCAGGCTGTAGTCGGTGTACAGACGGGCGTTGGCCGCGTGGTAGTTGCCGGTACCCAAGTGGGCGTAACGGACGATCTCCCCGGCTTCACGACGCAGGATCAGCATCATCTTGGCGTGGGTCTTGAAGCCGACCACGCCGTAGATCACCACCGCACCGGCCGCTTGCAGACGGCTAGCCAGTTGCAGGTTGGACTCTTCGTCGAAACGCGCACGCAATTCGATCACCGCGGTGACCTCTTTGCCGTTACGCGCCGCATCGACTAACGCGTCAACGATTTCCGAGTTCGCGCCGCTGCGGTACAGCGTCTGGCGGACCGCCAATACATGGGGATCCTTGGCCGCCTGACGCAGCAGATCGACCACCGGCGTAAAGGATTCGAACGGGTGTAGCAGCAGGATGTCCTGCTTGCTGATCACGCTGAAAATGTTCTCGCTGTTCTGCAACAGCTTGGGGATTTGTGGCGTGAACGGCGTGTATTGCAGTTCCCGCTGGCTGTCCAGGCCGGTGATACTGAACAGGCGCGTCAGGTTGACCGGGCCATTGACCTGGTACAACTCGGACTCTTGCAGGTTGAACTGCTTGAGCAGGTAGTCGGACAGCTGTTTTGGGCAAGTGTCGGCCACTTCCAGACGCACCGCATCGCCATAGCGACGGGAGAACAGCTCGCCGCGCAGGGCGCGCGCCAGGTCTTCTACATCTTCGGTATCGACAGACAGGTCGGCGTTTCGAGTCAAGCGGAACTGGTAGCAGCCCTTGACCTTCATGCCCTGGAACAGGTCATCGGCGTGCGCATGGATCATCGACGACAGGAACACATAGTTGTCGCCCGTGCCGCCAACCTCTTCCGGCAACTTGATGACCCGCGGCAGCAGACGCGGCGCCGGGATGATCGCCAGACCGGAATCGCGACCAAAGGCGTCAATACCTTCGAGCTCGACGATGAAGTTCAGGCTTTTGTTTACCAGCAACGGGAACGGGTGCGTCGGGTCGAGGCCGATCGGGGTGATGATCGGCGCGATCTCGTCTCGGAAATAGCGGCGTACCCAGGTTTTGATCTTGGTGTTCCAGTGGCGCCGACGGATGAAGCGGACCTGATGTTTCTCCAGTTCCGGCAACAGAATGTCGTTGAGGATCGCGTACTGGCGGTCGACGTGACCGTGTACCAGTTCGCTGATGCGTGCCAGCGCCTGATGCGGTTGCAGACCATCGGCACCGGCCTGTTCACGGGCGAAGGTGATCTGCTTCTTCAGGCCGGCAACACGAATCTCGAAGAACTCGTCCAGGTTACTGGAGAAGATCAGCAGAAATTTCAGCCGTTCCAGTAATGGATAAGACTCATCCAGCGCCTGTTCCAGCACGCGGATGTTGAACTGCAGTTGCGACAGCTCGCGATGGATGTACAGGCTGCTGTCATCCAGACCGGGAAGCGCAATCGCCGGTGCCGCGGGCTGCGGCTCGACCGCTGCCGGCGGCGGGGTTTCCAGCTCCGGTGGGGTTTCGACGACTTGCTCGACCACAGGTTGAGCATCCTTTACTGCAACTTCAGTGAGTCCTTCGGTATTCATCGCGTGTTCCTGGGAGGGCTATTTTTGCTCTCGTAACAATTGAGCAGCACGAACGGCAAAGTACGTCAGGATGCCATCAGCACCTGCACGTTTGAAAGCGGTCAGGGACTCAAGAATAACCCCTTCACTCAACCAGCCATTCTGGATCGCCGCCATGTGCATGGCGTATTCACCGCTGACCTGATAGACAAAGGTCGGCACTTTAAATTCTTCTTTGACCCGATAAAGGATGTCCAGGTACGGCATGCCGGGTTTGACCATGACCATATCTGCGCCTTCCGACAAGTCAGCGGCCACTTCATGCAGGGCTTCGTTGCTGTTGGCAGGGTCCATTTGATAGGAGGCCTTGTTGGCCTTGCCCAGGTTCAGCGCGGAACCGACGGCATCGCGGAACGGGCCGTAATAGGCACTGGCGTACTTCGCCGAATAGGCCATGATCCGCACATTGACGTGATCGGTCAGTTCAAGGGCTTCGCGGATCGCCTGGATCCGACCGTCCATCATGTCCGATGGCGCGACCACCTGAGCACCCGCGGCAGCGTGGGACAGGGCTTGTTTGACCAGCGCATCGACGGTGATGTCGTTCTGCACATAGCCTTCTTCATCGAGGATACCGTCCTGCCCGTGGGTGGTGAACGGGTCCAGCGCCACGTCGGTGATCACACCCAACTCAGGGAAGCGTGCACGCAGCGCGCGGGTCGCACGCTGGGCGATGCCGTCCGGGTTCCAGGCTTCGGCGGCGTCGAGGGATTTGAGCTCGGGCGGCGTCACCGGAAACAGTGCCAACGCAGGAATTCCCAGCTCGACCCACTTGGCAACTTCTTCGAGCAGCAAATCGATGGTCAGGCGTTCGACCCCTGGCATCGAAGCCACCGACTCGCGACGGTTTTCGCCGTCCAGCACAAAAACCGGGAGGATAAGATCGTCGACGGTCAGGACGTTTTCACGAACCAGACGACGCGAGAAATCATCACGACGGTTGCGACGCAGACGGGTAGCAGGAAACAAACGGTTGGCAGGGGTGAAGCTCACGGCAGACTCCTGAGCCCGCGCAGGCAGGCGAGCGTGACAGTTATAAGCGACCATTATGACCAAGTCATGACAGTCGTGCTTACCCCCATGACCGGTAGTCGCACCCATTGTCCTTGTAGGAAATGTTCACGTCGAGACACATTTCGATACTTTCCTGAATGTGTCTGAAGGGTTAGGCTGCGCGTTCATTTCGCCAGCATCCAGACAATGCTCCAACAATTTCTTCAGGATTTCGGCTACTTCGCCCTTTTTCTCGGCACGTTCTTCGAAGGCGAAACCATTCTGGTTCTCGCAGGCTTCCTTGCGTTCCGCGGATACATGGATATCAACCTGGTGGTGGTCGTGGCCTTCTTCGGTAGCTATGCCGGTGATCAGCTGTGGTACTTCCTGGGGCGCAAGCACGGCCGCAAATTGCTGGCGCGCAAACCGCGCTGGCAAATGATGGGCGATCGGGCGCTGGAACATATCCGCAAGCATCCGGACATCTGGGTGCTGAGCTTTCGCTTCGTTTATGGCCTTCGCACAGTGATGCCGGTGGCGATTGGCCTGTCCGGTTATCCGCCGGGACGTTATCTGCTGCTCAACGGGATTGGCGCCGCTGTCTGGGCCGCCGCCCTGGCTGCTGCTGCCTACCATTTTGGCGCGGTGCTTGAAGGCATGCTGGGCAGCGTCAAGAAATACGAGCTGTGGGTACTGGGCGGGCTGTTGCTGCTCGGCTTCGTCCTATGGCTGCGTCGGCGCTTCAAGAATGCCCGCCTCGCCAAAAAAATCTACGAAGATGAACTGATCAAAAAGGCCGAACACGCCGAAACCAACAAGCCTACGACGCCAGTCGAGTGAGTCGGTTTCTACAGCAGTAGAGGCCGATGCCACTGAGCAGGCTGTAACTGAGCAGGCCGACCCAGCCCACTGCGCTGGCCGGCCACAGCCCCAGGATCGGTGCCAGCCACACCAACGGCACGTTCAGTGCCAGACGCAACAACTCCAGCTTGAACGCCCACGGGCGATTCTCCAGGGCTACGCCCAGCACAAACAGACCGAACGCCACAGCGCTCCAGCCCAAGGCCAGTGCGGCAGTCGGCAAACTGTCGGCCAGGTTCATCAGGTAGCTGCCTAGCGCGATATATACCGTGAACTGCAGCGCGACATACAGCTGCTGTCGCCCGTCCAGCGGCACCTCGAACTTGCGGAACTGGCTCAAGTCCGGCTTGGCCATCGGATACTTCGCGGTCACATCCGCCGGCCGCCAGCCGGTACGCATGAACCAGATCCGCAGCTTGTCCCACCTGCTTTCGGTGCGCCGCGCATCGCTCAGCAGCTGCGCGTAAAACTGCAGATTGGCCCACAACGGATTCCAGCTCGCCAACGGCGTGGTCACGCCGAAAATCACCGGCTCGTTGTCGTCCTCTTCCTGGAATGAACCAAACAAGCGGTCCCAAATAATGAACACCCCACCGTAGTTGCGATCCATGTAGAGAGCATTCTGCGCATGGTGGGCACGATGGTTGGACGGCGTGACGAAAAACCACTCGAACCAACCAAGCTTGGGTATGTGCCGGGTATGTACCCAGAATTGATAGAGCAGATTGAGCGCCGCAACGCTGACGAACACCAGCAGCGGCACGCCGAGCACCGCCAGCGGCAAGTAGAAAATCCAGCTCAGCAGAAATCCGGTACTGGTCTGGCGCAGCGCCGTGGACAGGTTGTAGTCCTCGCTTTGGTGGTGCACCGAATGCGCCGCCCAGAGGATATTGCGCTCATGGCCCAAGCGGTGCAGCCAGTAGTAGCAGAAGTCATAGAAGACGAAGGCAAACACCCAAACCCAGACGCTTTCGGCCGACAGCTCGGTCACGGCCAGATGCTTCAAGGCAAAGGCGTAGGTGATTAGCCCGACGCCTTTGGTCAAAAGACCCGTCGTGGTCGACAGCACGCCGGTACTAAGGCTGTTGATCGCGTCCGCCACGCGATAATTACTCACCCCACGCCAGCGGTCAGCCAACAGCTCGACGGCTATCAGCACAAAGAAGAACGGCACTGCATAAAGGATGAAGTTCATGACGCGACCTGACCGGAATCGTTAGCCGAAGATTAGGTGTAGCCGCGAAATAACCCTATGGCAACGAGTGACAAATTAGTGGACATTTAACGCCATGAATCTGGAGAAAAACCCATGAGCAAAAAAGTTGCATTGATTCTTTCCGGCTGTGGCGTCTATGACGGCGCCGAGATCCAAGAAAGCGTGATTACGCTGCTGCGCCTGGATCAGCGCGGTGCGCAGGTGCAGTGCTTCGCACCCAATATCGCCCAATTGCATGTGATCAACCACCTGACCGGCGACGTCATGCCCGAGTCGCGCAACGTGCTGATCGAATCAGCGCGCATTGCCCGTGGTCAGGTAAAGGATATTCGCGAAGCCAATGCCGAAGACTTCGATGCGTTGATCGTGCCCGGCGGATTCGGCGCGGCAAAAAACCTCTCCAACTTCGCCATCGCAGGCGTCGGCTGCAGCGTCCAGGCAGAAGTACTGGCCTTGGCTGAAGCCTTTGCCGAAGCCGGCAAACCGGTCGGCCTGATCTGCATCTCGCCAGCCTTGGCCGCCAAGATCTATGGCCCAGGTGTGACGTGCACCATCGGCAACGATGCCGATACAGCCGCTGCAATGACGAAGATGGGCGCCACCCATGAAGAGTGCACCGTTAGCGAAATCATCGAAGACAAGGCACGCAAACTGGTCAGCACCCCGGCTTACATGCTCGCACAGTCCATCAGCGAAGCGGCTTCGGGGATTAACAAACTGGTTGACCGGGTGCTGGAGCTGACTCACGAGAATGATGTTTAAACAGCACGGCTATGTGGTGTCGGGCTTGTTGTGGCGAGGGAGCTTGCTCCTGCTGGGGCGCGGAGCGGCCCTAAAACAGGCCGCCGCGGTTTGCCTGTAAGAACTCGTCAGCCGATTTACGACTGCTGCGCAGCCGAGCGGGAGCAAGCTCCCTCGCCACAGGGGTGTGCCTGACTCAAGCTTTTCGCATCAACCGCGTCAGGATCCGGTCCAGAGCATTGGCGAACGCCTGCTTCTCGCGTTCGCCATGGGGTGGTGGGCCGCCGCCCATCTGGCCCTGATCGCGCAGGTCCGTAAACAAGTTGCGTACCGCAAGTCGATCGCCCATGTTCTGCGGGTCGAATTCCTTGCCACGCGGATCGAGAGCAGCGACGCCCTTTTTGATCAAACGATCAGCCAGCGGCACATCGCTGCAAATGACCAGTTCGCCAGGCACGGCGTGTTCGACCAGATAATCATCGGCCGCATCCGGGCCGCTGGGCACCACGATCAGCTTTACGCAGGCATAGCTCGGTTTGATCTGGCTCTGCCCCGCCACCAGCACCACTTCGAACTGGCGCTTCAAGGCAAACTTGATTACTTGATCCTTCGCCGCCTTGGGGCAGGCGTCGGCATCGATCCAGACACGCATGTTGTGTTGTCCCTCTAAAAGCTTCGCGGGCAAGCGAACGTCGCCCGGCCCTTCCCACAAGTATTGCATCGTCCTTGTGGGAGCGTGGCTTGCCCGCGAAATGAGCGCAGCGAATGCTTTAAGAAGCCGGCACCCGCCGCTTCTCCGACATGCGACTACGACTGTAAAGCACGATGATCGCCAGAATCGCCACGGCCTGAGCACTCAGCGAATACGCATCAGCGTGGATCCCCAGCCAGTCGAAGTCAAAGAACGGAACCGGCCGGGTGCCGAAAACTCCGGCCTCCTGCAAGGCCTTGACGCCATGCCCGGCAAACACCACCGATAGCGCGCACAGCAGACCGGCATTGATCCCGAAGAACAGCGCCAGCGGCAACTTCGCCGAGCCGCGTAGAATCACCCAGGCCAGACCGATCAACAGCACAAACGCCGTCGCACCGCCCGCCAGCACGGCGTTGTGTCCAGCTTGGCCTGCCTGCAGCCAAAGGGTTTCGTAGAACAGGATCACTTCGAACAGCTCGCGATAAACCGAGAAGAACGCCAGCATCGCAAAGCCGAACCGCCCACCGCCACTGACCAGACTGCTCTTGATGTAATCCTGCCAGGCTGCTGCGTGGCGGCGGTCGTGCATCCATACGCCGAGCCAGAGCACCATGACGCTGGCGAACAACGCCGTCGCACCTTCGAGCAATTCACGCTGGGCACCGCTCACATCGATCAGGTAAGCCGCCACCGCCCAGGTCGCCAGACCGGCCACCAGCGCCAACCCCCAACCGATGTTGACGCTGCGCACCGCCGATTGCTGGCCAGTGTTACGCAGGAACGCCAGAACCGCAGCCAGCACCAGAATCGCTTCCAGTCCTTCGCGCAGCAGGATCAGCAGACCAGAGATGTAGCTCAAGGACCAGCTCAAACCATTGCCGCCCAACAGGCCGGCTGACTGCTTCAACTTGGCTTTCGCCGTGTCCATGCGCTGCTCGGCCTGAGCCACCGGCAAGCCGTCCTGCAACGACTGACGATAAGCCATCAGGGATTTTTCAGTGTCTTTGCGCACGTTGGTGTCGACGTTGTCCAGGGAGCTCTCGACCAGCTCGAAACCTTCCAGATACGCTGCTACCGACAAGTCATAGGCCTGTTCGTGATCGCCAGCGCGGTAGGCTGCGAGGCTCTTGTCCAGGGTCGCTGCAGTGTAGTCGAGCAACTGCGCCGGGCCACGTTTGACCTGCGGCGGCTGAGCACGCTGGGCACGGAAAGTCGCCGCAGCCTCAGGGCCTTCGGCGGCCAGCACCTCTCCCGGGGTCTGACGGGCCAGATCCGCGAGGTTGAAGCGCTTCTCGCTTTTCACCACAGCCGGGTCAACGCTGAAGCTGGCAATGTAGGTCGCCAGATCCCAGCGCTGGCGGTCGTCCAGTTGATCGGCGAAAGACGGCATGTCCGTCCCTTCAATACCCAGACCGAGGGTGTTGTAGATCGCATAGAGGCTCAAGCGATCCTGGCGTGCGGCATCACGCAGATCGGTCGGTGGTGGCATCAGACCCACGCCTGCCGGACCGTCGCCAGCACCGGTGTCGCCATGGCACACCGAGCAATGCTGGGCATACAGCGGCGCTCCGCGAGTCGGGTCCGGTGTGATGATCGGTGCCTGGCTGACCTCATAGGCCACCGCCAGTCTGGCACCCAATTGCCGCGCCTGACGGGCAACGCCTGCGCCGTCCTGACGCTGAGTGACCGCGCTGCGCAGACTGATGACGCCCTGTTCCAGCTCGACCCGTTCTGGTTTGGCCGGCAACGCAGTGATCAGCCCTTTCAGAGCACTCAACAACTCAAGCTGCTTGCGATACTCGGGCTCTTCAATGACCTTGCCCCCCTCGACTGTGGCCGGGTAATCCGCGCCAATGTAGTCGAGCAAATGCAGGGCCTGGGGCGCGCCTTCCACGGTGTCGGCCAGCAGATTGAAACTGCAAAGCGCAAACACCGGGAGCACCAGCCAGGCCAGAAAACGGGACGAGGCAGTCATGAATGAGTCTCAATTGGAAATAAGAAGTAACACATTGTTCACTTCGAATGAGTTTCACTCAAGCTTTCTCGTCCTTTTATGTCTATCGACGGAACGCTGAGAGCCCCCCCCTTTCAGACACTCAAATAGTGGCACTTCTAGAAATAATGGAATTAAAAAGCCATTACATTGCCATCTTCGAAGCCTATAATGCCGCGCCCTTGTTATTCCTAAATGGCATTTAAGCTCCTCGATTAATGAGGAATTGGCAGGGCAGCTCTCTTCCCCCACCGATTGGTTCATCCAGCCCGACCAGCACGCTCGGCTACTTACGCTCAGGGAAGAAGTATTCCACATGGCATCCCGCGCCCTCACCTCGCTCGCGCTCAGCGCAGTCACTTTGCTTGCCGGTTGTTCGGCATTTCGCAGTTACGACTCCGAGCTTCAGGAAACCAACCAGCAGTTGAGCGCCGGCAACGTCGATGCCGCGCTGACCCTACTGGAGAAAAACAACCGCCGTGAAGACAAAGACCTGCTCTATTACTTCGAGAAAGGTGAACTGTTGCGCGCCAAAGGCGATTTGGTCGGTAGCCAAACTGCGTGGAAAAGCGCCGATAAGGTAGTGGGCGCCTGGGAAGATTCGGTCAAGTTCGATACCGACAAGTACCTGTCCCAGTTCGGCAGCTTTCTGGTCAACGATAAGGTCCGTCGCTACGAAGGTTATGACTACGAAAAAGTCATGCTGACCACCCAGATGGCGCTGAATCTGCTGGCCGTCAACGACTTCGATGGCGCCCGCACCGAAATCAAGAAGACCCACGAACGTGAGGCGGTCATCGCCGAGCTACGCGACAAGGAATACCTCAAGCGCGAAGACGAAGCCGAGAAGCAAGGGGTCAAGACCGAGTACAAAGACCTCAAGGGTTATCCGGTGGAGAGCCTTGATGCTCCTGACGTCGTCAATCTGAAGAACAGCTACCAGAGTGCTTTCAGCCATTACCTGGCCGGTTTCGTCTATGAAGCGCTGGGTGAAAAAGACCTCGCCGCGCCGGGGTACCGCAAAGCCGCAGAATTGCGCCCCAACACCCCGTTGCTTGAACAAGCGCTGCTGAATCTCGACAAGCCGACTGGCAAGACCGAAGAAAGCGACATTCTGATCGTCGTGCAAAGCGGCCTGGCCCCTGCCCGCGATTCCATCCGCATTCCGCTGCCACTGCCGATCAGCGGCAATCTGGTGATCACGCCGCTGTCGTTCCCGGTGATTAAGCCGGACAACGCGACCGCAACCTTCACCCAGATCGGCGTGGACGGTCAGCAACAGAACCTGACCCAACTCAACAGCACCACCGCCATGTCCCGCCGTGCCCTGCGTGATGACATGCCGGGGATCATTCTGCGCACCACCGTGCGTGCCATTACCCGCGGCGTTGCGCAAAAGCAGTTGAACGATGTCAACCCGCTGGCTGGTCTGGCCTTGGGCATCACGTCAACCGTGATGGAAGGTGCTGACACCCGTACCTGGCGCACCCTGCCTGACGCGACTCAAGTCGTACGCCTGCGCCTCAAGCAAGGCGAGCACCAGGTGAGTTTGCCCAATGCCTTGGGCGGCTCTCAGGTGATGGTCAAGGTCGATCAACGCTTTCAAGTCATCACCCTGCGCGTGGTAGGCAATCAAGTGTTCACCAGTGGCATCGCCGTCCATGTGACGCCGCCAAGAGCCCATTCGCAGGCCGTGGCCAGCCTTCAACAACCTTAAGCAGAGACTCTTTCATGCGCTTCAACATCATTGCCGTCGTCGCACTGGCCCTCTTGGCCGGTTGCGCCACCCCACCGCCTGCGGAGCCCGGCAGCGCGGCGAGCAAAGTCGTGAGCATGGGCAAACTGAACAACATCGTGGTCGGTGCCATGCGTGTCGCTCGCGAAAACGGTTTCCTGACCGTCAACGTTCAGCTGAGCAACACCAGCTTCAACAACAAGACCCTGTACTACCGCTTTGCCTGGCTGGGCCCGGAGGGCTTCCCGGTCGGTGAAGAAGAAACCTGGAAAAGCCTGACCCTGTACGGCACGCAAACCAGTTTCCTGCCGGCCATTGCCCCTTTGGCAAGCGCCGTGGATTTCCGTCTGGAAATCAAAACACCTTAAGTCATCCACCCGTTTCGTTCAGTTCTAGAGAGTACTCCCATGTTTGCACGCTTTTCACTCCTCGCCGTGGTTGCCCTTCTGGCCAGCGGCTGCGCTAACAATTCGCCAGTTCTGGGCGGTAAAAACATCGCTTACGGCGACAGCAAGGCTGTGGAACTGGTGACCAACGAGTTCGGCTCCACCGACCTGCAGATGATCGCTGAAACCATGACCCGCTCCCTGGCCCAGTCCGGGATCCTGCAGGGTCGTCCGGTGGTGCAGGTTTACGACGTGAAGAACAAGACCAGCGAGTACATCGATACTCGCGAAATCACCACCAGCATCAAGACTCAGCTGATGAAGTCCGGCACCGCCCGCTTCGCCAGCGACAACACCGCCATGCAGAGCCAGGTTGACCAGCTCAAGCTGCAAAACCAGAGCGGTCTGTACAAGAAAGGCACCGTGGCCAAGACCGGCAACATGATCGCCGCCAAATACCGTCTTGAAGGTTCGATCAGCTCGATCGTCAAGCGCAGCAGCGATTACAAAGACGTCTTCTACAAATTCAGCCTGCAATTGATCGACGTCGAAAGCGGTCTGGCCGAGTGGATGGACGAGAAAGAGATCCGCAAAACCACGGAGCGTTAAGCAATGCGTGCATGGATTGGCATCATAGGCCTGGCCTGCGCGTTTGGCGCTCAGGCGGCCCCGAGAATCGCGGTCACCGACCTCGCGTATCAGGAGCGTGTGGAGGAGTACATCCACATCGTTTCGGCGCAAAGCAACTACCAGGCGGGCATCTATCACGCCAGCGGCTCATCGAGCTATAACGAGATCGAGTCCAGCAGCAGCTACATCGAGCAAGGCGAGTTGCACAAATTCAGCGGCGACATCAAGGGCGAGATTCTCAAGTCCGGGATGTTCCAACTGGTGCAAGGCACGCCCTATACCGCCAAGTCCAAGGAAGACGTCTTTGATGTCATCAAGCGGATCAAGGCCGGCAATTACAAGGGCGCCGACTACGTGTTGTTCGGCACCCTGTCGGATATCGACTTCACCCGCGACATCACCGCGTTGGCTAATACCGACAGCTATTCGGCGATTCTCGGTCTGAGCCTGGTCGCCGACTTTAGTCTTATCAACACCCGGACCTTCGAAATCACCTCGGCGTTTACCGCCATCGGTGATGGGCAAGACACCAAACTGGTGAACAGTCAGGACGTCAAAGTCTCACTGAACCGCCCTCGGGTGGTTCGCGAAGTGTCCAGGTCGCTGGGCGAAGATGTGGCCCGTCAGTTGAGCGAACAACTCGGCGGCACCGGTGATGAGCACCCGGGGCCAGCTGCGCTGCGCAACAACCTGCCACGGGATACGGCGCCAGTCATTCTGCGCTAAGCCCTTAAGCGAAAAAGGCGACCTCTTGAGGTCGCCTTTTTGGTGGGCGAAGCTTTTACACCGCTGCGCGGCGAATGGTCGCCAGCAACCCGGCTGCGCCGATAAACAAACCGGCGAAGGTGCGGTTCATGCGGCGCTGCTGCTTGGGTGTGCGCAACAAGCGCAGCACCTTTGAAGCAAGACCGGTGTAACCGGCCATCACGATCAAATCGACAATGATCATGGTCACACCGAGGATCAGGTACTGCGCCACCAGCGGCGCGTGCGGGTCGATGAACTGCGGCAACACCGCGAGCATGAACACCAGCGCCTTGGGGTTGCTGACGTTCACCAGAAAACCACGGAATACCAACGCCAGCGGTTTGCCGATCGGCCGAATCGCCGCGTCATCACTCATATCGCTCGGCAAGGCGCGCCATTGCTTGACCGCCAGATAGACCAAATAGACCACACCAAACCATTTGATCGCGTAGAACGCTGTAGCCGAAGCCGCGAGGATTGCGCCAACACCGGCCGCGACAATCGCAATCTGCATCGCCAGGCCTAGTTGCAGGCCCAAGGCGTTCCAGTAGCCGCGCCAGAAGCCGTATTGCAAACCGCAGGACATCGACGCAATGGCGCCGGCACCGGGAGACAGACTGATCACCCAGCAGGCGGCAAAAAACGCCAGCCATGTTTCAAGCACCATCGCACACCTCACTCAGACTCGTTATAGGTGTCTAAGCTAATGCGCCTTCTGGCGAATGACTACCGATTTTTTGTGGAGCGGGCGCTCTGCCGACCAGCGTTATCGGCTACCCGGCAGCTTTTCGCTGGCACTCAACGCAAACACATCACTGCCGCGCCAGCGGCGCACGGAGCGCTGGAAGAACAGACTGTTGGGGACTTGCACCATAGCGCTGCCGGTACCGAGCTCTTCGGCTTCGATCAGCGTGGTGTAAAGCAGATTGATCGCCACTACCCGGCCTTTGACGCCTGGCTTGTCGGTGGTGTCCACCAGTTCGACCACATCGCCCAGGCGAAACGGCCCGACGGTGAAGATCAAAATCGCGCAGAGCAGGTTGGAAAGCACACTCCACATGGCGAAGAACGCCACCGCAGCCACCGCGACAAACCCCGACAATGCCGTCCAGAGCACCGTCGCCGAGACGCCCAGGCGCTCTAGCACAAAGATCAGCGCGCTACCCATGATCAGCCAGCGCAAACCTCCGCGCAGCGGCATCAGCAATTGCGGTGGTAACGGATAACGCTGGCCCAGACGAGTCAAGCATTTGGCAACGAAACGCTGGGCTAGATAGCCGGCCAGCAGGATCAGCAGAATTTGCCCGACGAGCAACAGCGGCTCGATCCACACAGCAGACAACGGCAGCTTGAGCGCGTCCATCAGGACAGCGCCTCCAGCTCCGCCTGCATGCTTTCCAACAGTTCCAGTGCTTCCATCCAGGTCTCTTCCAGCTCGGCTTCGCGAACCTTCAGCTTGGCCTGTTCAGCCAGCAGATCGCGCAGCTCGTCCTTGCGCGAGGCCTCGTAGACCGCACTATCGCCCAGGCTGGCTTCTATCTTGGCGAGCTTCTCGTGGAGCTTGCCCAGCTCGGCTTCGAGCTTGTCAGCTTCACGTTTGTGCGGTGCCAACTGCTGACGCAACGCGGCGGCGGCCTGGCGCTGGGCTTTCTTGTCGGTTTTGTCTGCATTGACCGGCGAGTTGTTGACCGGCGCATTGCGCAGACGATAGTCAACCAGCCAGCGAGCGTAGTCTTCCAGGTCGCCGTCGAACTCCTGAACCTTGCCGTCGGCAACCAACAGGAACTCATCGGTGGTGCTTTTCAGCAAATGCCGATCGTGGGAGACCACCAATACCGCACCACTGAACTCCTGCAAGGCCATGGTCAGTGCCAGGCGCATTTCCAGGTCGAGGTGGTTGGTCGGTTCGTCGAGCAGCAACAGGTTAGGCCGGCCCCAGGCGATCAACGCCAGCGCCAGACGGGCCTTCTCGCCGCCGGAGAAATTCAGCACCGGCTCATCGATGCGCGCACCACGGAAGTCGAAACCGCCGAGAAAGTCGCGCAGGGTCTGCTCACGCTCGGTCGGCGCCAGCCGCTGCATATGCAGCAGCGGGCTGGCCTTGGAGTCGAGCGAGTCCAGCTGATGTTGGGCAAAATAGCCCACCACCAGGTTCTCGCCACGCACCAAACGACCGGCCAAAGGTTCCAGTTCACCCGAAAGGTTTTTGATCAGTGTCGACTTGCCCGCGCCGTTCGGGCCGAGCAGGCCGATCCGGGCGCCGGGGGTCAGCTGCAGTTTGACCTTTTCCAGTACGGTCTTCTCGCCATAACCCAAACGGGCGTCGGAAAGATCGAGCAACGGGCTGGAGATTTTCACCGACTCGCGGAAAACGAAATCGAAGGGTGAATCAACGTGGGCGGCGGACAATTCTTCCATGCGCTCCAGGGCCTTGATCCGGCTCTGGGCCTGACGGGCCTTGGTGGCCTGGGCCTTGAATCGCGCGATGTAGCTTTCCATGTGCGCACGCTGCGCCTGCTGCTTCTCGTAGGCTTGCTGCTGCTGAGCCAGACGTTCGGCACGGGCACGTTCGAAAGCGCTGTAACCACCGCGATAGAGGGTGATCTTGCGCTGATCGACGTGGGCCACATGGTCGACCACGGCATCGAGAAAATCCCGGTCGTGGGAAATCAGCAGCAACGTGCCGGGGTAGCTTTTGAGCCAGTCTTCGAGCCACAGAATGGCGTCGAGGTCCAAGTGGTTGGTCGGTTCGTCGAGCAGCAGCAGGTCCGACGGACACATCAGTGCCTGCGCCAGGTTCAGGCGCATCCGCCAGCCACCGGAGAAATCACCGACCTGGCGATCCATCTGCTCGTTGGTGAACCCCAGACCTGCGAGCAGCTTGCGCGCCCGGGCGTCTGCGGTGTAACCGTCGGCGCTGTCCAGTTCAGCATGCAGGCGCGCCTGAGCGGCACCGTCATGGGCCGCCTCGGCGTCCGCCAGCTCTCGCTGCACCTGTCGCAAGCGCAGGTCGCCATCGAGCACGTAGTCGACCGCCACCCGTTCAAGGGTATCGACCTCCTGGCGCATATGGGCGATACGCCAGTCCGCCGGCAGGAAGCAGTCGCCTGAATCAGGGGTCAGTTCACCCTGAAGCAACGCGAACAGGCTGGATTTACCGGCGCCATTGGCACCGATCAGGCCGGCTTTATGGCCGGCGTGCAGGGTCAGCTCGGCGTCTTCTAGAAGACGTTGCGGACCACGCTGTAATGTTAGGCTTTGAAGTCGAATCATAATGGCGGCGGAGTCTACCAGCTTCGCTCGCAACTGGCGCGAGTAGGAATATGTCCTCTGACCTGTGGAGCTCCACCCTCACCACCTACGCCCTGCCCGGCGTCGAAGGCGCATGCCTGGAATTGCAAGCGGCGGGTGCCAATGTCTGCCTGCTGCTGTGCGCGGTCTGGCTTGGTCAGCGTGGTGTGATGTGCAATGCACAACGCTTGCAGCAACTGCATCAGCTGGCCGGACCTTGGCATGACGATGTCGTGCAACCACTCCGGCAATTGCGTACGCAATGGCGAGCGCCGGCCCTTCAGGATGTGGAATTGAATATTTTGCGCGAACAAGTCAAAGCGCTGGAGCTCGAAGCGGAGCGGCAACTGTTGTTGCGTCTGGAGACGACGGCGCGAGATTGGTCAGAGTATGAAGCGAAGGATTTACCAGCCTGGCTGGAAGGATTGGCGGCGCAAGCCGCCAACCTGAACCGCGACGCGCTGAATAAACTGCGCGTCGCGGTAACCGTGGCTTAAGAAGCGCTGGTTGGGGTGGTACTTGCGGAGGCTGCTTGCGCTGCCGCAGGAGTGGCTGCTGGAGTGCTCGCAGTTGGGGCTGACGATGCGACAGGAGCGGGTGCTGGAGTCGCTGGCTTGGCCACAGCTGGAGCCGTTGCCGGTTTAGCGGCGGCGACCGGCTTTTTCACTGCCGGTTTTGCAGCAGGTTTGGCGGCTGCTTTTGCAGCAGCTGGTTTGGCTGCGGATGCAGGTTTCGCTGCAGCGGGTTTAGCAGCTGGTTTTACCGCCGCTTTAGCAGGCGCTTTTGCAGCAGCTGGTTTGGCTGCGGCCGGTTTGGCAGCCGGTTTGGCAGCGGCGGTTTTAGCAGCAGCCGGTTTTGCTGCAGGCTTGGCAGCCGCAGGTTTCGCCGCAGCCGTTTTGGCTGCTGGTTTTGCAGCGGTCGCTTTCGCGGCAGCGGGTTTGGCGGCAGCAGTTTTTGTAGCTACCGGTTTGGCAGCGGCAGGTTTCGCAGCAGTCGATTTAGCCGCTGGTTTGGCAGCGCTGGCAGCGACCGGTTTTTTCACCGCAGGTTTTGCAGCGGGTTTGCTCGCAGCTGTAGCTGGCGCCTTGGCGGCAGGTTTGGTTGCAGCTTTTACAGGTGCCTTGGCCGGTGCTTTAGCTGCCACCGGTTTGGTCGCTGGCTTCTTCGCCGGGGCAGCGGCAGGTTTGGCGGAGCGAAGGGTCAGCGCCTTAGCGACTGCTTCTTTCACACGACCAACGCCTTGGGCCAGTTTCAGGCTTTCCTGGGCATCACGCTTGAGTTGAAGAATGTAGGCACGGGTTTCGGATTGACGATCCTTGAGCGCATCAAGCAGGTCTTCAAGTTCCTTCACTGCGTCCTTGGCTTTAGCTTGTGCCTTGGCCTTACCGGCCGACGCGGCATCCTGCAGTTTGGTACGAGAGTTGTGCAGTTTTTCCTGAGCTTTTCCACGTTGCTTTTCCAGCTTGGCGAGCAGTTTTTCAGCATCAGCCAAGGCTTGGGAACAAGCGTTTTCCAAATGTTCGAGCAGGCTGCCCGAGAGCTGTTGGAGTAAGTGCAACGGAGTATTTACAGGCTTCTTATTGGCCGACATGGTTTACCTCCTGGCTGAAGTGTCTGCGGCTCATACTAGACCTCTGCTGCTACCGCCGCTAGGGCATGTTGACCGTATCGAATGCGCTACGTTGCAGCGAATTGAAAATGTTCTTCACGCCCTTGAAAGTTGCTCCGCCGTCAGCGCGCTCACGCTGGCATAATCCCTCGCATCTCAGGCCGGAGAGTGTCCATGTCGCGTTACCTTTTTTTATCGTTGTGCGTGTTTTTTTCCGTGGTCCAGGCCGCAGAAAAAACCAAGGAAAATGACGCTCACGATCTCGCTTACAGTCTAGGCGCGAGCCTCGGCGAACGCCTGCGTCAAGAGGTTCCCGATCTTGAAATTCAAGCATTGGTGGACGGGTTGCAACAGGCCTACCAAGGCAAGCCGTTGGCACTCAAAGACGAGCGGATTCAACAGATCCTTGCCAAGCACGAAGCTGAGGTCACAGAGAAATCGACTCGACCTCAAAGCGAAGTTGCCCTCGAAACGGAGCGTCGTTTTCTTACAGCTGAAAAAGCCAAGCCAGGCGTTCGCGAATTGGCGGATGGAATTCTGTTGACCGAGTTGACACCTGGCAACGGTCCAAAGGCGGGACCCAACGGCAGCGTCCAGGTTCGCTATATCGGTCGCCTGCCCGACGGTACGGTGTTCGATCAGAACAATCAGCCGCAGTGGTTTCGCCTAGACAGTGTGATCAACGGATGGCGCAGCGCATTGCAGCAAATGCCCACCGGCGCGAAGTGGCGCTTGGTCATTCCATCAGCCCAGGCATACGGTGCCGACGGAGCAGGCGACCTGATTGCGCCCTTCACACCGCTGGTTTTCGAAATTGAATTGCTCGGCGCCACTGGCTGAGCGATAGCGCACCAACGAAAAACGGCGCGCATAGCGCACCGTTTCGATGATCTTTTTCGCGAAAGCGAATACTCAGGCCTGGGCTGGAGCCTCTTCTTTGTGAGCCGTGTGCAGCACTTCGATCAGGCAATCTTCCAGTTCGAAGCGCTCATGCAACAGCCCGCCCAACTCTTTGAATTTTTCCGCAACGCACTTTCCAGCGTCACAGAGATCGTTGAACGCCAACAGCTTCTCGGTGATCACATCGATGCGCGGGTAAATCGTTTCGGCCAACTCCAGTCCACGCTTGTCACCAAACGCTTTGGCTTCACCGGTCAGCTGTTCGTAAATCTCGAAATGCCCGGCAGAAACGTAATCGACCAGAATTCCGCAGAATTCGCGCAACGGTTTTCGGTTCTCGCCCAGAGCTTCTGGCTCGGCGCCGAGAGCATCATAGGCCCGCACCAGTTCGTGACGCTCCTGCAACCAACGGTCAATCAGCAGATGCACTCCACCCCAGCGTTCCTGAGCATTCTGACAACTTTCGAGCATGGTCTCTCTTCCCTTATGGGTCGTGCCGTTCTACACCCGCCGCAAGACTTGAATGATCAAGATTCGGCCAAGCAGAACGCCACTGAACAACATAATTCCAATAACACGTGCGGGCCAGATTATGCCCGCACGACAACTGCTTCAAGGTACGCAGGAGATAAAGTTCATACAAGCGTTTAATCCTGAACCTTATCTCAGAGCGACGACCGTCACCTGGCGGCCATCCCGTATGTGGAGCGCAGGAAGTTCAGAAGCTGAAAAATGCCCAGGATCAACATCCCGGCAAAGAACAACAGGCTCCATTCGGGGATACTCATATCGAACAGCGTCCATGAAACGTCTGCGCAATCTGCCGCCCCCTGGAAGGTTTTCTTCAACGCACATAGCCAAGACATGTTCCCAAGCATGTACTCGAGGCTGGGCGAACACGTCGACCACTGTTCCGGTGGTGCACTCTGGCGCAACACATGGCGCCATGCGGTGACCATTCCGCCCAGACAACTGAGCACGCTCAATAACCAATACACGTAACAACCCGAACGTTTGGGCCCATGCACGACTGCCATCAGGCAAATGGCCGTGAACACGATCAGAAAGAACCGCTGCACGATACACAGCGAGCAAGGTTCGAGCCCGGCGGCATATTCCAGGTAGAGCGAAGCGGCCAAGGCCAGAGCACCTGCGATGAACGCCATAAAGAATAAGGAGCGTGAGCGGGCCAAAAGCATGGCTTATCCGTAACAGAAGAGACAGGTCGTTACGGTAGAGGAAAGCGCTCAACCCTTTCAAGGCGGACCGTAGAGGACACTTCCTCCAGACTGTAAGGAATTCCCGACAGAAAAGAGGGGATCAGGTGTAGTCCCCTGTAAGACGCTGCCATTGTGGACAGTCATGCGCAGAATAATCTGCCATTTCGGAACGGCTGACCCCACCTTGGCGGGAGAGCCAGCCATCCGTGGCGTGCTTTACACGTGAGCCGGTACCGGCAGAGGTGACGCCAGCAAGCGTTCGTCCAAAAGAACCAGTCCTTCCTGAAAGAGCTGATTGCTGCGCTCGGTATCACCCAATTGAGCCAGCAACCGTGCGAGCTCGGCACAGGCCTCTGGATTACGCTGCACACGCAAGCTGCTCTCCAGATAATCACGCGCCTTGCCCCACAGACTGCTCTGCAGACACAGACGACCAAGGGTCAGCAGCAGGCTTGGATCCTGAGGGTGATCTTTCAACCAACCCTCGGCGACTTGCAATTGCCGCGCAGGGTCACTGCCTCGCAGCAACCCGTAAAGTCGGGCAAGATGGCTGTCATATTTGCGTTTGAGGGCAGCACGCAGAATCTCCTCGGCCTCGACTTCCGCGTCCAATTGGCGCAGCTGTTCGGCATAGGCAAGCACCAGTTGCGGCTCCTGGCGCTGAGCGGAAGTGAGTTGCTCCCACGCACGATTGAGCGACTGCAAACCGACCGTCCCATCTTCTTCCCGCCGAGCGGCCAAGGTGAGATTTTCACCCCAGGCTCTGCGCTCCAGTTCAGCCAGCTCGCTGGGTGGCAGAGCCTTGTCTTTACGCAGCTCCGGCAACAGACGGATTACCGCCGACCAATCGCCCCTCTGCTGATGCAGACGCTGCAACTGACGCAGGACTTGAATGCTATGCGGATGGCGCTCATGCATGGCTTGCAGTGTAACGAGCGCGCCGTCCGTATCATTGCGGTCGGTCTGCAGCTGTGCGTGACTCAAAGCAATCGCCAACTCGGCCTGAGGCTGGCGCTCAAGGGCTCGCTCAAGCAGGCTGTCGCTTTCGTCATAAAGGCCCTGCTCGTTCGCCGCTCGCGCAGCACCGAGGTAGTACAGCAACGGTTGACGTTCGGCTTCGGCAGCGCGGTGCAAATGCCGTTGAGCGCTCGCCCAACGGCCCTCAGCGAGGTCCATCTGGCCGTGCTCGATCGCTATTTGCACACGGCGACTGCGGTTGCGTCGCGACCATGGATTGACCACTCCACCGGACGTCGTCAGCAGCTCGATCAGCACCTTCACCCCCCAAGCCACCAGCCAGATGACCGCCAACAGAGCGAGGGTCGCCCACAGGCTCGACTCATAGCGAAAGTTCTTGTACGCGATCAGGACATAGCCTGCGTGCTCGGCGATCGCCAGCCCCAGCAACGCCGCAGCAGCGATGACCACAAACAGAATCACATAGAAGCGTTTCATGGGCTGGTCTCCTGCGCAGTGTTCGCCGCAGGCTTGGCGGGAGTTTTCACCGATTCCTCGGCACTCACATTTCGACGCTCCAGGTAGGCCTGGACCGTGCTCAAGGTCGTCGTCAGATCAGGGGTAATGACCGTAACCGGCTGCTTGCTCAGCTCAACGACACGCTCGAACATCACTTTGCTTTGCGGGTTGTCCTGGTTGAAGTTGTTTTTGAGAACATCACGGGCCTCGGCCAACGCCTGGGTGTAAACCGGTGCCTGGCCGTTCAGCGCAGCCCATTGCGCCTGCTCGAGCGCCAGGCTGAGCGCCAGCCGCACCTGAGTCAGGCCTTGGCCCGCCAGCAGCGGTCGAATGTTTTTGTCGGCGTTGAAGTCGATGCGGATATATCGCGAGATTTCAGCCCACCACTGCGACCAGCGACTGGCACCATCACCATCGGCAGTCAGACCCAGCAGCGACTCGCCACGATCCTGATACTCAGGTGCCAACGCACTGAGTTCGATCACTTGATCACGCAAGGCCCCCAGTTGCAGGAACAGCCCGGTACGGTCCGGCTGTTCAGTACTGCGAAGCGCGGCAAGGCTCTTTGCCAACTGCTCACGGGCAGCAAAGGAGGCGGGATCATTCTGTTCGCGAAGGATCTCGTCGGCACCTTGCACCAACGCCCGGGCACTGCTGATGTCTTGCAATGCCGACAGGCGCAGGCTGGCCAGACGCAGCAAGTGCTCGGCTTCGGCCAGACGCCAGTCCTTGCGGCTGGCACCCAAAACGGATTCAAGTCGCTGACCCAGGCGCTGCTGATCGCCTTGCAGTTGCGCCAACAGACGTCGCCGACTTTCCAGCTCCTCAGCAGCGGGCAATTGCTCCAGCTGAGCCGTCAGACGCTGCTCGCTGAGCTTGAGGGTTTGAGCCTGATCGCCAAGCGCCTGCAACTGTCCGAGCTGCTGCTGGGTATTAGCTTGCAGGCTGCGAACCTGCCAAATCCCCCAACCGCCAGCTGCGATACCCGCAGCCCCCAACAACAAGGCCAGAATCACCAAGCCATTGCCTCGGCGTTGCGGGGCAATGGTTGCAGGCTCAATCGGCTCGTCGAGCACTGGCTGGACTTCATCTTTAGGCAAGGTTGTTTCGCTCACGTATCCATCCTTTGCGTTAGAGAACGGGCACGGGGTGCTCCCGTAACGCCGTTAGCAGAGCCACGGCGCTGGCGCCGCGACAATCCACAACTTTTTGGGCCCCGGCAGCACGCGCCATATCCGCGACCCGAGGGCTTGGAACAAACAACGGCAACCGCGCCAACTCGGGCCAGGCTGTGCCTGCCAATTGGTGCAGGTGCGAAAAACCCTGCCCACTGCTGACCACCAGGCCGTTGAGGCGTTCCGCGGCAATCCGCTGTGGCAGGGCCGCGGCTCCATACTGCGGCAGGCCGCGACGATAGAGCTCCAGATAATCGACACTAGCACCTTGCTCGTGCAAACGCTCCGCCAGTAGCTCGCGCCCGCCCTCGCCACGCATGATCAAAACGCGTGCGTCGGGCCGCGCGATAGCCTCTCGCAACTGCGGCAGTTCAAGCAAGGCCTCGCTGTCGTCACCCTCCTGAGGAGCGCTCACATCAAGACCGTAGTCGGACAAAATTTGCGCAGTGGCCGCGCCCACGCTGAACCAGCGCTGGATGGGTCGCTGCGGCCAGTACTGGTCGAGCAGATCCATACCCAGCCGGGCAGCGGGCTTACTGACTACAATCACCGCACAGTAAAGATCCAGGTCGAGAATCATGGCGCGCTGTGCGCCAGAGACTGGCAGCGCCTCGATTTCCAGCAACGGCAAGCTGCTGCTGAAAACGCCGTGCTCATTCAGAACCGCGGCCAGCGCCGCGGACTCATCCGTCGGCCGGGTCAGCAGCAGACGCCAGCCCTTCACTCTTCGCCGGCCTCGCCGTAGACCGCTTGCAGAATGGCGTCCGCCCCTTGGGCCAACAGGTCTTCAGCCACTTGAACACCCAGTGCCGCCGCCGCACTTTGCGGACCACGGGCCTCGGCGCTGAGCAGCAGACCACCGGCCGGATCTCCGACCAGGCCGCGCAACCAGATCTGCTCGCCTTCGAGCACGGCGTAGCAGGCAATCGGCACTTGGCAGCCACCATTCAGGCGTTTGTTAAGAGCACGTTCAGCGGTGACCCGAGTGGCGGTGTCCTGGTGATGCAGAGGCGCGAGCAAGGCATGAATTTCGGTATCGACGCTGCGGCATTCGATGCCGACGGCACCCTGCCCGCCCGCCGGCAAACTGTCGTCGACACTGATCGAGGAACTGATGCGATCTTCGAAGCCCAAGCGAATCAAGCCGGCGGCCGCCAGAATGATTGCGTCGTACTCACCCGCATCCAGTTTGGCCAGACGCGTATTGACGTTACCGCGCAGGAAGCGGATTTGCAGATCAGGTCGACGCGTCAGCAACTGAGCCTGGCGGCGCAGGCTGGAGGTACCGACCACGCTGGCGTGGGGCAAGTCATCGAGGCTGGAGTAAGTATTGGAGACGAATGCATCGCGCGGGTCTTCGCGCTCGCAGATGCAAAACAGACCGAGCCCTTCAGGGAAGTCCATCGGCACGTCTTTCATCGAGTGCACGGCGATGTCGGCTTCGTGTGCGAGCAGAGCAGTTTCCAGTTCTTTGACGAACAGGCCCTTGCCGCCGATTTTCGACAGCGGTGAGTCGAGCAGCTTGTCGCCGCGACTGACCATGGGTACCAGCGTCACGACCAGACCAGGATGAGCTTCTTCCAGACGGGCTTTGACGTATTCGGCCTGCCACAAGGCCAAGGCACTTTTGCGGGTAGCGATGCGGATTTCGCGAGAGGACATGGATCAATCAATCCGTACTGAATAGATACGGCAGATAATAACAGCTCAGCCAAATCAGCTTTGACTTGAATCAGAAACTGCGCGGCCTCCATGGTCTCGCCTGGCCTGTGACGAGGTTTGAGATCCGCGCGCAGGCGCCGGACTAAAGCTGCTGCATCATCTTGCGCACGCCGGCCACATGACGTCGACTGACGATCAGAGCATCGCCATTGAGGCCTTTGAGAAAAAGCTGAAAATGCCCAAGAGGTGTGCGCTGCAAGCGCTCGATCCGCTCGCGGGCCACCAGCGCATTGCGATGGATCCGTACAAAGCGGTCACCAAACTCGTCTTCGAGAGCCTTCAGCGGTTCGTCCAGCAGAACCTCACCACCTTCATGGCGCAGGGTCACGTATTTGTGGTCTGCAATGAAATAGACAACCTGATCCAAGGGAATCAGCTCGATACCTTTTCGGGTTCGCGCACTGATATGGCTGCGCGGACCGCTGCCGCTTTCTGCTGCCGGACGGGTCAGGGCAGCAAGCTGGACGCGGTTGGGTCGCTCGGCTTTTTTCAATGCTTCAAGCAGGAGCTCGGAGCGTACGGGTTTGATCAGATAGCCCATTTCACTGACCTGGAAAGCCTCCAGGGCAAATTCGTCATTGGCCGTGCAAAACACCAGCGCTGGTGGCGTCTCGCGCTCGCACAGCCTGGCCGCTACTTGCAAGCCATCAAGGCCGGGCATGCGGATATCGAGCAACACGACATCCGGCTTCAGGCTGTCAATCAAGGCCAGTGCTTCTTCGCCATTGGTGGCGCTCGGCTCCAGGACACTGTAACCCTCGAGTTCGCTGACCATACGGCTCAGTCTCTCGCGGGCCAGGGGTTCGTCATCAACGATCAGGACATTCATATTGCGCTGGATTCCTGCGTGAGTCTCGCACAAGGATAGCGTAGACAGGTGACGTGACATCCGTCACGGCGATCCACGCTAAGACTAGCGCGAGGGCCAAAAAGTGCCCCGAGTCGGGAACCTATATTTACCAGTGCCCGCTGATTACCGTTCGAAGCACGCTCTGACGTGGCATCGTCGTAGGGATTGTTGATACACAATACAAACACCCCTCTTTTTATAGCTGGCTTCTCTGCTGACCACATCGCCGTCGATTCGCGGCGCGGCTTGATGGATCAAAGTGTTCTCTAACAACGGTTGCAAGGTCAGTTGCGCAACAGGCAAATCATCTGCATTTATGCTGTTCCTCTAGTCCAACTGTAGACGCTCGCCAAGACGATATTGCTCTATCGATAAATATCGTTTCGCCAACGTCAGCTCATCACGCCAAAACCGCAGGTTTGCGAGCTTGCCAAGCTTGCCCGGAACAGGTCGTAAAAGCCACGCATCACCTGCTCGGCCAGACATGGATTGATCACCAGAGCTGGCAATACGCCACGATCCCAGTGTCCGCGCACACGGGTTCGACGGCAAGGCGCCAAGTGTCCCTCGGAGAAATAAAAAACGTACCGACCAGTGTCAACGACAGGATTGGCAACCCTGTTATTATCCGCGGCAGCTTTTCACGCCATTTTCCTTCAGCAGATCACGAGCGAATTCATGAGCACTGACAAGACCAATCAGTCCTGGGGCGGCCGCTTCAGTGAACCCGTCGACGCCTTCGTTGCCCGCTTCACCGCCTCCGTCACCTTCGACCAGCGCCTCTATCGCCACGACATCATGGGTTCGATTGCCCACGCCACGATGCTGGCCAAAGTCGGCGTTTTGACCGATGTCGAGCGCGACACCATCATCGATGGCCTGAAGACCATCCAGAGCGAAATCGAAACCGGTACGTTCGACTGGCGCATCGACCTTGAAGATGTGCACATGAACATCGAAGCCCGTCTGACTGACCGCATCGGCGTCACCGGCAAGAAGCTGCACACCGGCCGTAGCCGTAACGACCAAGTGGCGACCGATATCCGCCTGTGGCTGCGTGACGAAATCGACCTGATCCTGGGCGAAATCACCCGCCTGCAAAAAGGTCTGCTGGAACAGGCAGAGCGCGAATCAGGCACCATCATGCCCGGCTTCACCCACCTGCAAACCGCACAGCCCGTGACCTTCGGTCATCACATGCTGGCTTGGTTCGAAATGCTCAGCCGCGACTACGAGCGTCTGGTGGACTGCCGCAAGCGCACCAACCGCATGCCATTGGGCAGCGCCGCGCTGGCCGGTACCACTTACCCGATCGACCGCGAGCTGACTGCCCAATTGCTGGGCTTCGACGCTGTTGGCGGCAACTCGCTGGACAACGTCTCGGATCGCGACTTCGCCATCGAATTCTGCTCGGCCGCAAGCATCGCAATGATGCACCTGTCGCGCTTCTCCGAAGAGCTGGTGCTGTGGACCAGCGCGCAATTCCAGTTCATCGATTTGCCTGATCGCTTCTGCACCGGCAGCTCGATCATGCCGCAAAAGAAAAACCCTGATGTACCTGAACTGGTTCGCGGCAAGAGTGGCCGGGTGTTCGGCGCGCTGATGGGTCTGCTGACTTTGATGAAGGGCCAACCATTGGCCTACAACAAGGACAACCAGGAAGACAAGGAACCGCTGTTCGATGCCGCCGATACGCTACGCGATTCGCTGCGGGCCTTTGCCGACATGATCCCGGCGATCAAGCCCAAGCACGCCATCATGCGTGAAGCGGCGCTGCGCGGTTTCTCCACTGCCACCGACCTTGCCGACTATCTGGTGCGCCGCGGCCTGCCCTTCCGCGACTGCCACGAAATCGTCGGCCATGCTGTGAAGTATGGTGTGGAAAGCGGTAAGGACCTGGCGGAAATGAGCCTGGAAGAATTGCGCAAGTTCAGCGACCAGATCGAGCAGGATGTGTTTGCCGTGCTGACCCTGGAAGGCTCGGTCAATGCTCGCGATCATATCGGCGGTACCGCGCCCAATCAGGTGAAGGCTGCAGTGGTTCGCGGGCAAGCGTTGCTCGCCAGCCGCTAAAAGCATCGCGAGCAAGCCCGCTCCCACAAGATTTTCGGCTGGCCACAAATTTGTGATCAGCGTAGATCCAGTGTGGGAGCGGCGGTGCGGCGATCCGACTTGCTCGCGATGGCTGTCTTGGAATCGCTACAAATCTACTTCTTGGAAGCGATCATCGCCAGGAACCCCGGCATTGCCGCATCCTTGTCTGCTGCGATCCGCTGTGCATGCGGTGTCTGCTCCAGACGTTCAAGCAGTGCTTTGGCTGCCGGCAACCCGGCCAGAAAATCCAGATCGAACAGCTTTTTGCCGACTGCACAGGCCAGGCTGACGCTGTAGAGAAAGTACAGATCCGCCACGCTCAAACTGTCGCCCGCCACATACGGCGCGAACTTGCCATGTCGACCCAGTGAAGCAAATCCCAGCAACAGTTCCGCCCTGGATTTTTCCTTGATTGCCTCAGGCACTGGCATGCCAAAGAACGCCTCGGCAAAACACGCGCGGGCCGGCAACTCGATGTACAGCTCGATTTCCTTGGCCAGTGCCAGCACCTCAGCCCGCTGAAAGGGGTCACTGGGCAGCAGTGCCGGGCCTGGCTGGGTTTGTTCGATGTACTCGAGGATCACGCTGGTTTCATTGATGAAACCTTGCTCGACACCCAGCACCGGGACTTTTCCGCGCGGGCTGATGGCGAGTGTTTCCGGGCTTTGATCGGGATAAAACGGCACTTCTTCAAACGGCAGTCCCTTCTCCAGCAACGCCAGCTTGACCATGTTGTAGTAGTTGCTGACTGAAAATCCATAAAGCTTGAGCATCACAAAGCCTCCAGGCCGTGTAGGGGTTGGCAGCACACGTTATAGAACCTCAACTGAAGTCTGACCAGCAGCATCAAATCGCTGAATGCAGTTAAACTGGCCGTCTTTCCTTGAGGAGCCTGCCATGAGCGAGCCAACCCCCGGCACCAACCAAAACGACGACAACGACGAAGAAGATTTCACCGAAACCACTTTGATCGAAGCGATCGAGAACCAAATTGAAAGCGACAACCCGCCAGCAGCCAAAGCGACGCTCAACAAACTGACCCTGGTCGGTTACGAGCGCGAAGAAATCCTGCAACTGATGGCCCATGTGCTTGCCGTCGAGATCGATGCGATCCTTGAAGAAGACCGTGCGTTCAATACCGAATGGTACGAGGCTGCGCTGCGAGCATTGCCGGAGTTGCCGCCAGAGAAGAAATAACACCCCGCAGAACCAGGCTCCTACACAAAATCCCCCGTAGGAGCTGCCGCAGGTTCGGGCCGAGTTCGGACGATCTCTTGATCTTCGCGCCCACCATAAATGCCACTGGCCGCGAAAAGATCGCAGCCTGCGGCAGCTCCTACGTCACCTGCACGACACAAAAACGTTGTGACCCAACACTGGACAGCCCGTCGAAGTGCGTTCACCTTATGAGGCGCTATCGTCTAATTCCTAGAAAGTCTGGAGTCCTTATGTCGCTTACCCCTGAGTTGGTTGCCGAACTGGAAATCCTTGCACTCTTCAACCTGGACAGTTCCCAGGAAGGTCTGAAAATTCATCAGACCGCCGCCCCGAAAGCCATCGCTGCTGCACAACGGCTGTTCGAAAAAGAACTGATCACCCAAACCGATGGTGGTTATCTGACCAGCCTGGGTCGGGACGCCGCTCAGCATGTGCAAACATTGCTGACTATTCTGACCGTTCAAGAAACCGCATAAAGACCAGCGCATTGCCCACGGGATCCTCCCTAACGGATTCCGCGGGCACACTGTTGCCACGCGATAAAACCCTGACGTCAAAAAATAAAATTCAGCTTAAAGGCCGAAGCCTCGAGGCTGTAAACTGCTCGCCGTCCTGAGGCCTCCCACGTTCGAGCTCCGCGAGCCGGTTTGAGTTTGAAATGACCCGCACCCATGAAATCCGCCCCGATCTGGACGAGGGAATCGATCGCAAGGTTCTCAGCCAGCTGCGCGCGCGATTTCTGAAACTCAACGAGGGCCGCATGGCCCGCGCGATGGAAGGGTTGTCACCACGCCAGCAAGTGGTTTTGACCTTGTTGCCGCTGTTCTTTCACGTCAACCACCCCTTATTACCGGGTTACGTTTCTGGCAGCACACCGGCCGGGCTGTCGAATTTCGAGCCCGACCCGCAGGCCCTCGTCGAAGCCCAGCGCCTTACCCGCTCCTTCTCTTACAAAGCTCGCCACAGCAATTCACCGCAGCCGATCCATGGTCTGTTTTTGATGGGCAGCCTGGGCACATTGGCTCAGGCCGACCAAAGCGACATGGACGTATGGGTTTGCCATGCACCGAACCTGAGCGAGAACGAACTCGCCGAGTTGCGCAAGAAATGCCAGCTGCTGGAAACCTGGGCTACCAGCCAAGGCGCCGAGGCACACTTCTTCCTGATCGACCCCAGCCGCTTCGCGCACGGCGAACGCGATACTCAATTGAGCTCAGAGGACTGCGGCACTACTCAGCACTATTTGCTGCTGGACGAGTTCTACCGCACTGCCATCTGGCTGGCCGGGCGTACACCGTTGTGGTGGTTGGTGCCGGTGTACGAAGAGCCACGCTATGACCAATACACCCATACGCTGCTGTCGAAACGCTTTATTCGCGCCGATGAAACCCTTGATCTTGGCCACTTGGCGTACATTCCGCCCGGCGAGTTCATTGGCGCGGGGCTCTGGCAGTTGTACAAGGGCATCGAGTCACCCTACAAGTCGGTGCTCAAGCTATTGCTGACCGAGGTCTACGCCAGCGAACACCCGAAAGTCGAATGCCTGAGCCTTCGCTTCAAGCAAGCCGTGTTCGCCAATCACCTCGACCTGGATGAGCTGGACCCCTATATCGTGGTCTATCGTCGCATCGAGGAATACCTCAAGGCTCGCGGCGAACCGGAACGCCTGGAACTGGTACGCCGCAGCCTGTACCTGAAGGTCAACCGCAAGCTCACCGGCACCACCGCTCAGCGCAACAAAACCTGGCAGCGTCTGTTACTTGAGCGCCTGGCCCGTGAATGGGGCTGGGATCAACGCCAACTGGCGATGCTCGACAGTCGCAGTCAGTGGAAAGTCCGCCAGGTCAGCGCCGAACGCCGGGCACTGGTTAACGAGCTGAACTACAGCTATCGCTTCCTGACCCAGTTCGCCCGCACCGAACAAACCGTCAGCCTGATCAATAAACGTGACCTCATGATTCTTGGCCGGCGACTGTACGCAGCCTTCGAACGCAAGGCCGACAAGATCGAGTTCATCAACCCTGGCATTGCTCCGGATCTGGCCGAAGACACGTTGACCCTGGTGCAATCACCCAACCGCAAAGAACCCGGACAAACTCACTGGAGCTTGTACAACGGCAGCCTGAAAGCCCTCGAGTGGGAGCATTTCGCGCCGATCAAGCGCAATCGCGGGCTGTTGGAATTGTTGACCTGGTGTCATCGCAACGGCGTGATCGACAGCAGCACCCGCCTCGCGCTGCACCCCGGCAGCAGTGACTTGAGCGAGTTCGAGCTGTTCAACCTGCTGGGCAGCCTGCAACAGAGCATCGTTTTACCGCTGACGGGCGTCAGCGAAGAACAGTTGCTGCAGGCCAGTGTGCCGAGCGAAGTGCTGATTCTGGTGAATGTCGCCATTGACCCGCTCAAGCATCATCGCGAGCTGAATATCCTGATGACCACCGAGCGTACGGACTCACTGAGTTACGCTGGAGTCAGGGAGAATCTGGTGCTGACCCTCGATCAGGTCACACTCAACAGCTGGAACGAGGTGCTGGTCAGCCGCTACGACGGCGCACACGCGCTGCTCGACTGTCTGGGCAACTACCTCAACAACCTGCCGAGCGAATCTCGGCAGCCTCGCTTGCGGGTTCGTTGCTTTTGCCATAACCGTGCCCGGTTCATCGCCCGGCGAGTCGAAGAAATCTTCGACACCGCGCAGAACCTGCTGCTCAGCAAGCTCAATCATCGTTACCTGATTCAGGTGCAGCAGCACTATCACGTGCTGGAGCTGGTCCCCGGCAAGGTCAATCATGTCGACCTGACCAGCCTGCCAGCGCTGCTCGATTACCTCGCAAAAGAACAGGCGCACTACAGCCCGCTGCACCTGGACCCAATGGCGCTGGAAGAACACGATCTGGCGCTGATCCTGCCCATGGGGCAGCCCGAATGCATTCAGGTGTTCTACCGGATCAATGAGTCCCAGGCCGAGCTGTATGTGCTGGATGAGTTCAACGCTCTGTGGCAGCAGCGTGCGCCGTATCACGATGAGCAAAGTCTCCTGGTGCCGCTGCAACGCTTCCTGCAATCGATTCTGTATCGTCGCGATGCGCTGTTGCCGCTGAACGCAGCCCGGCCCATGGCGAGCCTGGAAACCCTGTATTACCAGCTGCTGCCATCCGGCATCGGGCGCGCTCGACGCGTCGAGCCGCGACCGGCGCCGCAGACGCCGGTGAACAAGCCGTTCTATGACGTCCAGGCGATTATTGGCAAAGCCGCACGCGGGCAGGTGCAGGTCACCCTGTATTGCAATCAGCGAGAGTTTTGCGAACTGGAATACGGCGACCAGCTGTTTACCGTAGTCGCCCAGGAAATCGTCGGGCAGCGCCGCGAGGCGGAGCGCTACCGCTGCTACATCACCGATCTGGACCTGTCCGGTCTGCTCGGTGATGTTCAGAGCCCAAGCAATCTTTACTTGCGGTACAAGGCTGATCTGGAACGAGCGCTCAATGACGCGCTCGAACAGGTCTGAGGCGAATCAGAACTTACATTCACCGCCATCTTTGGGTTGGAACTCAACCTCGAGCAACTTCAGCTTCAGGGTTTTGCCACCCGGAGCCGGCCAGTCGATGTGCTGGCCAGCCTGCAAACCGAGCAGCGCGCTACCGACCGGCGCGAGAATCGAAATCTTGCCCTCGTCAGCATTCGCGTCCTGTGGATAAACCAGGGTCAGGTGGTAGTCCTTGCCGCTGCTTTCTTCACGGCAGTGCACACGCGAATTCATGGTCACGACACCGGCGGGCACTTCCTCGTGACCAACCACGGTATCGGCGCGATCCAGCTCGGCTTGCAGCGCGACGACGCCCGGCAGCGTGTCATCCAGGCTGTCGATCAGGCGTTCGAGACGTTGAACGTCCAGGCGGGTGAGTATGATGGAAGGTGCGGTGCTCATGATTCAGGCAGACTCCTTTTTTCTGCACGATAAAAGCAAAACCCCGCCAAAAAAGGCGGGGTTTTCACGTGCCTCGATCAGGTGAGGCGTACCCGGACACTATCACAGCTCAATAAATATACAAGCCAGTGCGACGCAGCCCCCTCGCCACAATGATTCGTCAGACTGAGGGTTTGCGCTGTTGGGCCTGCTCGCAAATCACCCGCCGGCGCTCGTCGTCTGCCGAGCGCCACTCGCGGATGTCTTCGACATGGCGAAAGCACCCGAGACAGACTTTCTGCTCATCCAGCCGGCACAAACTGATGCACGGTGAGGGCACGGCCGGGCTGACGTTGCTGTACAGCGGTTTGGCGGGACGCACTGGAGCCGATTGCGCCACGGTTTCAGAGACCTTCGAAGTCGAGTTTCGCATCGGCCTGCTCAAGAACGATGCGCTCCAGCATTTCGCCAAGCTGCTCTTCGCTCTTGTCGCACATCCAGCGCTCGCTTTCTTCGTCGTAGTCGAAGTGGAAACCACCGGAACGCGCAGCCAGCCACAGCTGACGCAAAGGCTCCTGTCGGCTGAAGATCACCTGGCTGCCATTTTCGAACTCAACAGTGAGCACACCGGCCGAGCTCTCCAGATCAACATCCAGTTCGCTCTCATCGAAAATATCTTCCAGCGTCTGTTGGGTAGCATCGACCAGATCGTGGAAGCGGGCTTCAGTCAAACTCATTGCAGGAACCTCAAAAAGTGTCTACTCACGCTCAAGCGCCGCAAGATACGGGCGCGTCCAGGCGAATGCAAAGGATACCGATCAAGCGCTCGGCAGTGGCATAAATTATCCGTCCAAGCACGTCAAACCCCCGCCAGACGGCCAGCGGCCCGCATAGGCAAGCTGTCGGGTGGCCGGTATACTCCGGCGCAATTAACGCATTTTCAAGGATTTCGCCATGAAGCGCCTGATCTCTTCCCTTGCTGCGCTCGTCGCGGTTGCCTGCCTTGTTGCTGCCTGTGGTCAAAAAGGCCCGCTGTATCTTCCCGATGACAGCAAATCTCCTGAAGACCAAGCAAAGTCGCAATCAAAATCGCACAAGCACGACACCTACTAAGGGAACACCATGGACGCTTTTAACTACCGTGACGGCGAGCTGTTCGCGGAAGGTGTAGCCCTGTCCGCCATCGCTGAGCGCTTTGGTACACCGACCTACGTCTACTCCCGCGCGCACATCGAAGCGCAATACCTGGCTTTCGCCGATGCCCTGAGCGGCATGCCGCATCTGGTCTGCTTCGCGGTCAAGGCCAACTCCAACCTGGGTGTACTGAATGTCCTGGCGCGTTTGGGCGCTGGTTTTGACATCGTCTCCCGTGGCGAGCTGGAACGTGTTCTGGCCGCTGGCGGTCAGGCTGACAAGATCGTCTTCTCCGGCGTCGGCAAGACCCGTGACGACATGCGTCGCGCTCTGGAAGTCGGCGTGCACTGCTTCAACGTCGAGTCCACCGACGAGCTTGAACGCCTGCAAGTGGTGGCCGCCGAGCTGGGCGTTCGCGCGCCGATCTCGCTGCGGGTCAACCCGGACGTCGATGCCGGCACCCACCCGTACATTTCTACCGGTTTGAAAGAAAACAAATTCGGCATCGCCATTGCCGACGCCGAAGACGTGTACGTCCGCGCCGCGCAATTGCCCAACCTGGAAGTGGTCGGCGTCGATTGCCATATCGGTTCGCAACTGACCAGCCTGCCGCCATTCCTCGACGCCCTCGACCGCCTTCTGGCCTTGGTCGATCGTCTTGGCGATTGCGGAATCTACCTGCGCCACATCGATCTCGGTGGCGGCCTCGGCGTACGTTATCGCGATGAAGAGCCGCCGCTGGCCGGGGATTACATCAAAGCCGTGCGCGAACGCCTGGAAGGTCGCGAACTGGCACTGGTGTTTGAACCGGGCCGCTTCATTGTGGCCAACGCCGGCGTTCTGCTGACTCAGGTCGAATACCTCAAGCACACTGAACACAAAGACTTCGCCATTGTCGACGCAGCCATGAACGACCTGATCCGCCCGGCGCTGTATCAAGCCTGGATGGACGTCACGGCGGTGCGCCCTCGCGATACTCAGGCTCGTGCCTACGACATCGTCGGGCCGATCTGCGAAACCGGCGACTTCCTGGCCAAGGATCGTCAACTGGCGCTGGAAGAAGGCGACTTGCTCGCCGTGCATTCGGCGGGTGCCTACGGGTTTGTCATGAGCTCCAACTACAACACCCGCGGCCGTACCGCCGAAGTGCTCGTAGATGGTGATCAGGCTTTTGAAGTGCGTCGCCGCGAGACGGTAGCCGAGTTGTTTGCTGGCGAAAGCCTGCTGCCGGAGTAAAACCATGCTGCTGCGCTTTACCAAGATGCACGGCCTGGGCAATGACTTCATGGTTCTCGACCTGGTCAGCCAGCACGCGCACATTTTGCCCAAGCACGCCAAGCAATGGGGCGACCGGCACACCGGCGTCGGCTTTGATCAACTGCTGATCGTCGAAGCACCGAGCAATCCGGACGTGGATTTCCGTTATCGGATCTTCAACGCTGACGGTTCCGAAGTGGAACAGTGCGGCAACGGTGCGCGCTGCTTCGCCCGTTTCGTTCTCGATAAACGCCTGACCGCAAAACGGCAGCTGCGGGTCGAGACCAAAAGCGGCATTATCGAACTGGATATCCGTAGCGACGGTCAAATCGGCGTCAATATGGGCCCGCCGCGCCTGGTTCCGGCAGACATTCCATTTCAAGCCGAGGCTCAGGCCTCGAGCTATCCGGTCGAAGTGGACGGCAAGACCGTCGAGCTGGCCGCGGTGTCCATGGGTAACCCGCATGCGGTGTTGCGCGTGAGCGATATCAACAACGCGCCGGTGCATGAACTGGGACCGAAAATCGAAAACCACCCGCGCTTTCCGGCACGGGTCAACGTCGGTTTTCTCCAGGTCATCGACCGCCAACGGGCGCAGTTGCGCGTCTGGGAACGCGGCACTGGGGAAACCCAGGCTTGCGGGACCGGTGCCTGCGCAGCAGCAGTGGCCGCGATCAGCCAGGGGTGGATGGATTCGCCACTATTGATCGACCTGCCCGGCGGGCGCCTGTCCATTGAATGGGCCGGCCCCGGTCAACCGGTGATGATGACCGGCCCGGCAGTGCGCGTATACGAAGGACAGGTGCGTCTATGAGTGAGCGAAATCCATGACCGATAAGCCCCAGGTTCCAGCCCGACAGCCCGACGAATCCCCTTCCGAAAGCCTTGAGGCGTTGGCAGTTGCCGCGTACCTGGAGGCTCATCCGGATTTCTTCGTCGACCACGAAGAACTGCTTCCGGCATTACGCATTCCCCATCAGCGCGGCGACACTATTTCCCTGGTCGAGCGCCAGTTGAAACTGCTGCGCGAACGCAATATCGAGATGCGTCATCGCCTCTCGCAATTGATGGACGTCGCTCGCGACAATGATCGGCTTTTCGAAAAGACCCGCCGGCTGATTCTCGCGCTCATGGACGCCAGCAGCCTGGAAGACGTCGTCATTTCAGTCGAAGACAGTCTGCGCCAGGACTTTCAGGTGCCTTTTGTCAGCCTGATTCTGTTCAGTGACACCGCCCTCCCGGTCGGTCGCTGGGTCACCAGCGCCGAAGCGCAACAAGCCATCGGCGGCCTGCTGTCGGAAGGCAAAACCGTCAGCGGCAGTTTGCGTGAGCACGAGTTGGACTTCCTGTTCGGCGAAGAACAGCGTAAGCAAATTGGCTCCACGGCCGTCGTCGCCCTCAGCCACCAAGGCCTGCACGGCGTACTGGCCATCGCCAGCCGCGATCCACAGCATTACAAAAGCTCGGTTGGCACGCTGTTCCTGAGCTACATCGCCGAAGTCATGGGCCGCGTGCTGCCGCGCATCCACAACTCCTTACGCTCGGTACGCTGACCATGGAACGACAACTGGACGCCTATTGCGCTCACCTGCGCAGTGAGCGCCAAGTGTCACCCCATACCCTGGAAGCCTACCGCCGCGACCTGAACAAAGTGCTGGCGTACTGCGAGAAACAGCAGATTTCCAGCTGGTCCACCCTGGATATCCAGCGCCTGCGCAGCCTGATCGCCCGCCTGCATTCACAAGGCCAGTCTTCTCGTAGCCTGGCGCGCCTGCTTTCGGCGGTTCGCGGTCTCTACCACTACCTGAACCGCGAAGGCCTCTGCGATCACGATCCGGCCAACGGACTGACGCCGCCCAAAGGTGAACGTCGGCTACCCAAGACCCTCGATACCGATCGCGCGCTGCAACTGCTTGATGGCGCGGTCGAGGATGACTTTCTGGCTCATCGTGATCAGGCGATTCTGGAGCTGTTCTACTCCTCCGGCCTGCGCCTCTCGGAACTGACCGGGCTCAATCTCGATCAGCTTGATTTAGCAGATGGGCTGGTTCAAGTTCTCGGCAAAGGCAGTAAGACACGGGTTCTTCCAGTCGGCAAGAAGGCTCGGGAAGCCTTGCAGCTGTGGTTGCCGCTCCGCGCCCTGACCAACCCGGCAGACGACGCGGTATTTGTCAGCCAGCAAGGCCGACGTTTAGGCCCGCGGGCGATTCAGTTGCGAGTGAAAGCCGCCGGTGAGCGCGAGCTGGGGCAGAATCTTCATCCGCACATGCTTCGGCACTCATTCGCCAGTCACTTGCTGGAGTCCTCCCAAGACTTGCGCGCGGTACAGGAGTTGCTCGGCCACTCGGACATCAAGACCACGCAGATTTACACTCATCTGGATTTCCAGCATCTGGCGTCGGTCTACGACAGCGCCCATCCTCGGGCCAAACGCAACAAAGGCGGTGAGCAATGACGATCAAACTGATCACTTTCGACCTCGACGACACCCTGTGGGACACCGCCCCGGTCATCGTCAGCGCGGAAGCGGTGCTGCGAGAGTGGCTGGCGCAACAGGCGCCGGACCTCGGCGGCGTGCCTGTCGAACACCTCTGGGCGATCCGTGAACGGGTCCTGAGCAACGAGCCCGGCCTCAAGCACCGGATCAGCGCCTTGCGGCGCAAAGTGTTGTTCCATGCACTGGAGGAAGCCGGTTACGCTCATCAGCAAGCGTTGGAGCTGGCCGATCAGGGTTTTGAAGTGTTTCTGCATGCGCGGCATCAACTCGAGATCTTTCCCGAGGTGCAGCCGACCCTTGAAGCCCTCGCCAGGCACTACACGCTGGGGGTGGTCACCAACGGCAATGCCGATGTTCGCCGACTGGGTCTTGCGGACTACTTCAAGTTTGCCCTTTGCGCGGAAGACATTGGCATTGCCAAGCCGGATTCGCGGCTGTTCCACGAAGCCTTGCAGCGTGGTGAGGCGACAGCGCAAACCGCCGTGCACATCGGCGACCATCCTGGGGATGACATAGCCGGCGCCCAGCAGGCCGGGCTGCGGGCGATCTGGTTCAACCCGGCGGGTAAAGTGTGGGAAGCTGAGAAGGCGCCGGATGCGGAGATTCGCAGTTTGACTGAATTGCCTGAGTTGCTGGCACGGTGGAGCGCCCAACACTGAACCTGAATATCACACACCCCCCGTGGGAGCGAGCTTGCTCGCGATAGCGGAGTGTCAACCAACATCAACTCCGAATGTTATGCCCTCATCGCGAGCAATCGAGCGTCGACCGGCTGCTCCCACAAGGTATCGCGCCAAGCCCAAGACCTTTTCCTCACCCATGAAAAAGCCCGCAGCGACGGCGGGCTTTTTCAGCAAGCAAGTAACAGGCGCTTAGATAGGCCGGCTGCCGTACTTGTTGTCAGGCTTCTTTGGTGGATCAGCCACCACGTTGGCCTCGACTTCCTGCACTTTGCCGCCTTTGGAGAGAAATTCCTCCATAGCGCGCGCCAGAGCATCACGCTCTTTGTTCTTGGCTTCGACACTCGGCAGCTCATCGACTGAAATAGCAGCCTTGGCCTTACCTTTAGCGGTCGGAGCAGGTACATCGCTGCCGTCGTCGTCAGCGACGTCTTCGGCCGCCGCTTCAAGACCTTCTTCGGTCTCGTCTTCGTCACCTACTTCGAGGTCGTCGTTTTCCAGATCATCGTCGCTCATGTTCTACCTCATGACTTGCGAAAAGCAGATTAGTTATAGCCCAGCTTTGCCAACTGTCGAAGGCCGCCGGGAAAAAATCAACATCCGCTGGTAACCAGCGGCTTATGCCCCATCACCGTGCAAGGTGGCGAGGACTTTACGAGCACCGCCATGATCACGATGCTCGCCCAGATAAACACCTTGCCAGCTCCCCAGCGCCAGTCGGCCCGCCGTGACCGGCAAACTCAGCTGACAGCCCAGCAAGCTGGCCTTGAAGTGCGCCGCAAGGTCATCCGCGCCTTCGTCGTCATGTTCATACCCGGCCGTACCTTGTGGCACCAGCCCGTTGAAAAAACGCTCGAAGTCACGGCGAACCGCCGGATCGGCATTCTCGTTGATGGTCAACGAGGCCGAGGTATGCTGCAGCCACAAATGCAACAGACCGACCCGACAGGCCCTCAATTCAGGCAGGCCGGCGAGTAACTCGTCCGTTACCAGATGAAAGCCCCGAGGCCTTGCCCGCAGGGTAATCAAAGTCTGTTGCCACATACAGTTCTCCGCACGCTCGGCGCGCATTCTAGCGCGCTCAGGAAAAAAACAAAGCGCCTAATATTCCTGCATTGCTGTAAGCCATTGGCCCAGTAAAAATAGCCGTCATGAACACGCCGGGAAGTGGCAGAAAAAAACCTTTCAGCTGTTCCATTACTGACAAAAGCCAGACAAAAAAATGCCCGACGGGGTCGGGCATTTTTTCTCGCGTTTCTTTCTCGAGAGCTTACACGTTGTAGGCGCGCTCGTTGTGTTGCGCCAGATCGAGGCCGACCGACTCTTCCTCTTCGGTGATACGCAGCCCCATGACGGCGTCCAGCACCTTGAGAATGATAAAGGTCGCGATCGCGGTGTAGATCACCGTAAAGCCAACACCTTTGCACTGAATCCAGACTTGTGCCGCGATATCAGTCACGGTGCCGAAACCGCCCAGCGAGGGAGCCGCGAACACACCGGTGAGGATCGCGCCAAGGATACCGCCGATACCGTGCACGCCGAAGGCGTCCAGGGAGTCGTCATAACCCAGTTTGCGTTTGAGGGTGGTAGCGCAGAAGAAGCACACCACACCCGCCGCCAGACCGATAATCAGCGAACCCATCGGACCGACCGTACCGGCCGCCGGGGTAATCGCCACCAGACCGGCAACCACACCCGAAGCGATACCCAGTGCGCTAGGTTTGCCGTGAGTCAGCCACTCGGCGAACATCCAGCCCAGGGCCGCAGCAGCGGTAGCGATCTGAGTCACCAGCATCGCCATGCCGGCAGTGCCGTTGGCCGCAGCGGCGGAACCGGCGTTAAAGCCGAACCAGCCGACCCACAGCATGGCGGCGCCCATCAGGGTGTAACCAAGGTTGTGCGGCGCCATCGGTGTGGTCGGGAAGCCTTTACGCTTGCCCAGCACCAGACAGGCCACCAGCCCGGCGATACCGGCGTTGATATGCACCACGGTGCCGCCAGCAAAGTCGAGCACGCCCCAGTCACCCAGCAGCGAACCCGGACCACTCCAGACCATGTGCGCAATCGGTGCGTAAACCAGGGTGAACCACAAACCCATAAAGACCAGCATCGCGGAGAACTTCATCCGCTCGGCAAAGGCACCGACAATCAGCGCCGGGGTAATGATCGCGAAGGTCATCTGATAGGTGACGAACACCGCCTCAGGAAACAGCGCCGTAGGACCGGTAATACTGGCGGGCGTGATGCCAGCGAGGAAAGCCTTGGCGAAGCTGCCGACAAAGGAATTGAAGTTGACGACGTTTACTTCCATGCCAGTCGTGTCAAACGCCATGCTGTAGCCATAAAGGAACCACAGGATGGTGACCAGACCGGTAATGGCGAAGCACTGCATCATCACCGAAAGAATGTTTTTCGACCGAACCATGCCGCCGTAGAACAGCGCAAGGCCGGGAATCGTCATAAACAGCACAAGCGCTGTCGAGGTCATCATCCAGGCGGTATCGCCGGAATTGAGGACTGGAGCCGCCACTGGGTCTGCCGCCATAGCCAGGCTGGGCATTACGAGGGACAACAGGGCTCCTAGCCCTGCGAATTTACGCAGAGTCATATTGTTTTCTCCTGGGGCGTTGGGTTTGGCGGCTTAGATTGCGTCGGTATCGGTTTCGCCGGTACGGATGCGAATTGCCTGTTCCAGATTGACCACAAAGATCTTGCCGTCACCAATCTTGCCGGTGTTGGCCGCCTTGGTTATCGCCTCGATAACCCGATCAAGATCCTTGTCGTCAATGGCGACATCAATCTTCACCTTGGGCAGGAAATCGACCACATACTCCGCGCCGCGATACAGCTCGGTGTGCCCCTTCTGCCGACCGAAGCCTTTGACCTCAGTAACGGTAATGCCCTGCACGCCGATCTCGGACAGTGACTCGCGTACGTCGTCCAGTTTGAACGGCTTGATGATGGCAGTGACTAGCTTCATGAAAACTCTCTCCCGAATTAGTGGACTTGCCCCAGGAAAACAAACCCGGCTCAAGTCTAAGCGCAGTGCCTGGCTTTGTAACGCATCGTCGGCCTGACACAGCCATCCCGACGCCCGCTAACCGCTCCTGACGAAACACTTCCCCGTTCCGCCCGGCGCACCGCATTCGTCACAGCGACTGCATCAGTGCATGGGTCACCAACCACTAAGCAGAAAGCTTGCCATCTCGTCAAAACCCACTGATTTCAACCCCTTGGTTGCTGCCGCCGGTGCCTCTTCACAACTGGCGCAGCAAATACGCACAACAACAGTGCGTGAGTGCCCGCCAACATGCGCGAAAAGCGTGCATCCCTGCCTGCGCAATTGACTATAGACACTGCGTGATACACTGCGACCATCAGTTTTCAGGACATTCCCATGCTCGCGCCCAAAGACCTCCTCGACGCCCTGAGCGGCCACGCTTCCCGCCTGTTCAGCGGCGAAACCCCACTGCCACGCAACGAAATCGAAAGCCAGTTCAAAGCCCTGCTGCAAAGCGGCTTCAGCAAACTTGATCTGGTGAGCCGAGAAGAATTCGACAGCCAGATGGTGGTGCTGGCACGCACCCGCGCTCGGTTGGAGAGTCTTGAGGCGAAGGTGGCGGAGCTTGAGGCGAAACTGAGTCCGCCTGCTGAGTAACGCTCATCCCTGTGGGAGCGTGGCTTGCCCGCGATAAGGTCGGAACGACCTTCCGGCAATCTTGAACCCCGCCCTACATCCAGGCTGATTCCTACAAAAACCACCACCGATTTCCGATTGCGCTGCTAGACCCGGGTCTCTACGCTCATCCCCTGCTGAACATTCAGCACTGGGTTTGGCGACCCGGGAAGCTTAAGGCGCACGACGCCCACCATGCGACAGCGGGCGTTTTTTATGTCCGTCGACTCGTGTCATGGCGGCTGTGCGTGGGAGACCCTAGGGTCTGCCGGGTTCCTTTTGCTCCGGTTCGCCAACCCGCGTACAGCTGCCACCCAATCGTTTGGCGACGATTGCTGACAGCCCCGCCCCATAAGCAAAAGGAGCTGTATCAATGAATAGCAACGAAGCTTATCTAGTCCCCCAAGTCTTCACCCGCCACAAACTCAACCTCCACGCACTCCTGCTGGAAAACCAGGCATGGTTCAGCGCCCGAGATCTTGGGCGTTTGCTTCGGCTTTTTCTGGATGAACGCGCGTTGCGCAAACTTGATTCCGATCAGCGCCAGACCATGCGACTGCTTTGTCACGGCAAGGTAGAGCACACGCTACTGATCAGCGAATCAGGCGTGTATGCGTTGCTGGTCTATCACTACTGCCCGGAGTACCGGAGTTTGCGGGAATGGCTGACCCATGACGTGGTCCCCGCGCTGAGAGATGCCCAAGCGACTTCAAGCGAACGCCCGATACTGAGCCTGCTGGATTGGCCGGAAATGTCCCTGAGCTTGCTGCATTGGAATAACCAGCCATGGATTCGATTGCAGGATGTTCCACACATGCTGCCGGAGGGAGAGCGGCCACGTAGCGCAATCAACGCACCTTGGTGGAAAAAGGCCTCGCGGTTGCTTCAATCGTTCTGAACCCCTGCGCTCGGGCGAAGCAGTCGTAAAAGCGGCAGATGGGTTCTATCTGAAAAAACCGTGGTGGCTGGTTTCAGACAGGTAATAAAACCGATCATTGATACGTCTTGTAAACGTCTATCTCTGCTTTTACGCCGCCACCTCATCACGCCTCAACTACCCTTCCAAAGCCGCAGGACGCGGCTTTCGCACCTTCAAGGAATGATCTATGTCTCTGGCCATCGTCCACAGCCGCGCTCAGGTGGGTGTGGAAGCGCCTGCAGTTACCGTCGAAGTTCATCTGGCCAACGGCTTACCGTCGCTGACGATGGTGGGCTTACCCGAGGCGGCGGTGAAGGAAAGCAAGGATAGGGTGCGCAGTGCGATCATCAATTCCGGACTGCAATTTCCGGCTCGCCGAATCACGTTGAATCTTGCTCCGGCCGATCTGCCAAAGGACGGCGGACGCTTTGATCTGGCGATTGCCTTGGGAATTCTTGCGGCCAGCATGCAGGTTCCGACATTGACGCTGGACGATGTGGAGTGTCTCGGGGAATTGGCGTTGTCTGGCGCTGTGCGACCGGTGCGAGGAGTGCTGCCGGCGGCACTGGCCGCCCGCAATGCCGGGCGCACTCTGGTGGTGCCGCGCGCCAATGCCGAAGAGGCTTGCCTGGCTTCGGGGCTAAAAGTGATCGCGGTCGATCATCTGCTGGAGGCGGTCTCGCACTTCAACGGCCACACGCCCATCGTGCCATTTGTTTCCAACGGTTTGCTGCATGCAAACAAGCCTTATCCCGACTTGAGTGAAGTTCAGGGTCAGCTCGCGGCCAAGCGAGCCTTGCTGATCGCCGCAGCCGGTGCACATAACTTGCTGTTTAGTGGCCCCCCAGGTACTGGAAAAACGCTTCTGGCCAGTCGCTTGCCCGGTTTGCTTCCACCTCTGGACGAACATGAAGCGCTGGAGGTCGCAGCGATTCAGTCAGTCGCCAGCCATGTACCGTTAAGCCACTGGCCGCAACGACCATTTCGCCAACCCCATCATTCGGCATCCGGTCCGGCGCTGGTGGGCGGCGGCTCGAAACCGCAGCCGGGGGAAATCACCCTCGCCCACCATGGTGTGTTGTTTCTCGATGAGTTGCCGGAGTTTGATCGCAAGGTTTTGGAGGTTTTAAGAGAGCCTCTGGAATCCGGCGAGATCGTCATTGCCCGAGCCCGAGACCGGGTACGTTTCCCGGCACGTTTCCAATTGGTCGCGGCAATGAACCCCTGCCCATGCGGCTATCTCGGCGAACCCAGCGGTCGATGCCGCTGCACACCAGAGCAAATTCAGCGCTACCGCAACAAGCTCTCCGGCCCGCTGCTGGATCGTATCGACCTGCACCTGACCGTCGCCCGCGAAGCCACTGCACTCAACCCCACGCAACAACCCGGCGATGACACCGCCAGTGCCGCTCTATTGGTCGCCAATGCTCGCGAACGGCAGCAACGACGTCAGGGTTGTGCGAATGCCTTCCTCGACCTACCGGGCCTGCGCCGACACTGCACGTTATCCACAATCGACGAGAATTGGCTGGAGACGGCGTGCGAGCGATTGACCCTGTCGTTGCGAGCAGCTCATCGACTGCTCAAGGTAGCGCGCACTTTGGCGGATCTTGAGCAGGTCGACTTGATCAGCCGGGCACATCTGGCTGAGGCGTTGCAGTATCGGCCGACAGGTCAGTAGGCCGCGTTTGTAATCATTTTTTTAAGAAAACCCTCATTTCTAATCGTTTTTCTCAACGAATAATCGATTTTTCAGGTTTTCCCCTCTCTCACTCCTTGCTCAGATCCACCAACGGCGTCTGTCTTACTTCAGTCTCACGCCCGTTCTGAATCTCACTGACCCGCTTCAGCGCTTTATCCACAGCCGGTTTGTCCGCCAGCAAGCTATAGCTGATCTGGAACTGCTTCTGCTGTTTCGCGCCGATGGTCGGCACCAGGTTCAGTGGCCGTTGATAGCGACGGTTGTAGGAGAAACTCGTACCCGGCTCCAGACCGGTGACGTAGCCCTGGCCTTGGGTATCAGTGTTTTTCCACAAGGAAAACACCGGTAATTGCTCGGTGTTGAAACCGACCGCTACGCCCAGACTGCCCGCCTTGTTGTGCAGAACGGTGAGCGTGTCGCCCTTATCATCGGCGTACGGCACCACGTTGTAGACGGTTTCGTCGTAGTCCTTGGTCGGAGCTCGGTAGGTTTGCCAATCGGACAGATCCACTTTGGCCTTGTCGTTAAACGGTGAGACTTGTTTCACCGGCGCTGCGAAACGCGCACCTTGCTCCAGGAATGGCGTGCTGAAGTTACTGTGATAGAGCGCCTGATACTCCTTTGGATAGTCGCCGTTGTTGGTCAGCGTGTCGTTGAGCGCAAAGCGCACGCTGCCGGGCTCGGTAACCAGTTCGGTCGCCACCGAAAAATCGACTTTTTTGAAGGCCTGCTCTTTCAGCTCACCGCGCAGACTAATGGCATAGGGCGGCTTTTCGTCGATATGCAGGGTGACCTTGCTCGCCGGAATATTCGCAGCGCGACCATGCAGCGTCAGCAGCTCGCCATTGTCCATGCCCGGGTGGCCGACCCATTCGTAGCCACAACGGGCGACCAGTTCGTTGAAACCCTCCAGCCAGCCCAATCCGCCACGACCATTGAGTTCGATAAACGAAGGATTGACCACATCCTTGACTGGGGAATCCCAGCCCATGCGCACATCGCCCACCGACGCCTGCAGGACGTTCATTCCACGAGTCGGCACCACGGACAGCTTCATTGCACCGTTGTCGATGTCGACGATGCTGACACCCTCCTGACGACCACCATGCAGCGTACGCAGGGTCACGGAGAATGGCTTGCCGGTTTTCACCCCCAACTGTTCGCTGGTGATCTGAATGTTTTGCGCGGCTTTGTCGGTATCGAGCAACACATAGTCCCAAGCCATGGCTTGAGACGCAGCAGTCAATGCGCTGAGGGCAACGATCAATTTGAGCGGGGTCATGGGAAAGCCTTTCTTGGAGTTGTGCCATTTTTATAGCGCTGAAGAAACGATTCAGCAAGCATAAAAAGCACATTTTGACGCCAAGATGGGCGAATCATCATTTTTTGAAGGCCACTATTGCCAGGGCGTCATCGTTTCAGCTCAGGCGCTCGACGTCGGGTAACTCCATGGCCTGGACTTCGCTCTGGAGAAAGTCGCTGAGCCTGCGCAAACGCTCACCGCCGGGGCGGGTTTTCGGCCAGACCAGGTAATAGTTCTCGCCACTGGCGACGGCCGTCGGCCACGGCAAACTCAGCCGTCCTTGCGCGACGTCCTCGGCCACCATCAGCAAGTCCCCCATGGAAACCCCGTAACCCCGGGCAGCAGCGATCATGCCCAACTCCAGCGTGTCGAAAACCTGGCCCCCCTTGAGCGACACCTGTGCGGACAAGCCCATGCGCTCCAGCCAGTTGCGCCAATCGCGGCGATCCGGGGTCGGGTGCAGCAGTTCGGCGCGGGCCAACCGCTCGGCATCCCATGGCTGATCACTCAACAGGTTCGGTGCGCCTACCGGGATCAGCAACTCGGGGAACAGGTAGCTGGCCTCCCAATCGGGTGGAAAGTGCCCGTTGCTGAGCAGCACCGCGCAATCGAAGGGTTCCTGATTGAAGTCCACCGAGTCGACGTCCATCCAGGCGCTGGTCAGTTGCACCTCGTTACCCGGCTGCAAATGGCGGAAACGGCTGAGGCGCGCCAGCAGCCAGCGCATGGTTAAGGTCGACGGGGCCTTCATCCGCAGGATGTCGTCTTCGGCGCGCAAGGTATTGCAGGCACGCTCCGATGCCGAGAAGCCTTCACGTATACCGGGCAGCAACAGGCGCGCGGCTTCGGTCAGTTGCAAGTTTCGACCGCTGCGCAGGAACAGGCGGCAGGCGAAGTGATCCTCCAGCGTGCGAATGTGTCGGCTGACCGCACTCTGGGTGATCGACAGCTCTTCAGCCGCACGAGTAAACGAACTATGCCGCGACGCCGCTTCAAAAGCGCGCAAGGCGTAAAGAGGAGGAAGACGACGGGACATTGGGAACGTTCCTATAGCGCGATGGCAAAACCCTACCAGAAACTCAATAGCATGAGTTTTAATCATGCGAGCAATCGTTTTTATCCCTTTGTGCAGATGCCTGAGAGCGCCGAGAATCAACCCTTCCATTCACTTTGAATAATTGAGCGTGATGACCATGCAGCATCCAGCACGTATCGAACTCTGGGCCATCCTGCGGCTGGCCGGGCCGCTGATCGCCTCGCAGTTGGCGCACATGCTGATGGTGCTCACTGACACCCTGATGATGGCCAAACTGAGCCCGGAAGCCCTCGCGGGTGGCGGTTTGGGCGCGGCCAGCTATACGTTTGTGTCTATCTTCTGCATCGGTGTCATTGCCGCGGTGGGTACCCTGGTCGCTATTCGCCAGGGCTCAGGCGACATCGAAGGCGCCACACGGCTGACCCAGGCCGGACTCTGGCTGGCCTGGTTGATGGCGCTGGTGGCCGGCTTACTGCTGTGGAACCTCAAGCCGGTTCTGTTGCTGTTCGGCCAGACTGAAACCAACGTTCACGCGGCCGGACAGTTCCTGCTGATCCTGCCGTTCGCCCTGCCCGGCTATCTGACTTTCATGGCCTTGCGTGGGTTTACCAGTGCCATCGGCCGCGCAACCCCGGTAATGGTCATCAGCCTTGGCGGCACCGTGGCCAATTTCCTGCTCAACTATGCGTTGATTACCGGCATGTTCGGTCTGCCGAAGCTGGGATTGATCGGGATCGGCCTGGTCACGGCGATCGTTGCCAACTGCATGGCGCTGGCGCTGGCCTGGCATATCCGTCGACATCCGGCCTACGACGCTTATCCGTTGCGTCAGGGACTGTCGCGACCAAACCGCCAGTACCTGCGCGAACTGTGGCGTCTGGGGTTGCCTATCGGTGGCACCTATGCGGTGGAAGTCGGCCTGTTTGCGTTCGCCGCGCTGTGCATGGGCACCATGGGCAGCACGCAACTGGGAGCGCATCAGATCGCCCTGCAGATCGTCTCGGTGGCGTTCATGGTTCCGGCGGGTATTTCCTACGCGATCACCATGCGCATAGGTCAGCATTACGGCGCCGGACAGCTGCTCGACGCACGTCTGGCCGGTCGGGTCGGGATCGCCTTCGGTGGAGCCTCGATGCTCGGTTTCGCCATGGTGTTCTGGCTGCTGCCAAACCAGTTGGTCGGGTTGTTCCTCGACCAGAATGACCCGGCCTTTCGCGAAGTGATCAAGCTGGCGGTGAGCTTGCTGGCGGTGGCGGCCTGGTTCGAGCTGTTCGACGGCACGCAAACCATCGCCATGGGCGCGATTCGTGGGCTCAAGGATGCCAAGACCACGTTCCTGGTGGGGCTGGGCTGTTACTGGCTGATCGGCGCACCCGCCGCATGGTGGATGGCCTTTACCCTCGGCTGGGGGCCGACTGGCGTCTGGTGGGGACTGGCGTTGGGGCTGGCCTGTGCGGCGGTGAGCCTGACGCTGGCGTTCGAATGGAAGATGAAGCGGATGATCAAAAGCGAGCCGCCAGAGCAGGAGCTTCAATTTCGGGCGGCGCAGCCGGATTAGATTGCATTGAGTTCGCAGGCGGTCGTTGTGGGAAGGGCCGGGCGACGTTCGCTTGCCCGCGAAAGCGATGGTCGCTCAGCGCATTCATCGCCTGAGATGACGTCTTCGCGGGCAAGCCCGCTCCCACACTCTTTATGCTTGGGTCACGGCCTGCTGGCTGGTGCCGAACGTCAAGTACTCGACCAACTCAACCAACGGCAGCGGCTTGCTGATCAGGTAACCCTGAACCTGATCGCAGCCAAAGCCGCGCAGTAATGCAAGCTGCTCCGGTGTTTCAACGCCTTCAGCCACCACTTCCAGGTTGAGGTTGTGGGCCAGGTTGATCATCGCATGCACCAGTTTGCGGTTCTCTTCGCGCAGCTCCATGCCGCCGACAAAGCTTTTGTCGATCTTCAGCAGCGCAATCGGCAGGCTGTTGAGGTGGACGAACGAAGAGAAACCGGTGCCGAAGTCGTCCAGAGAGAAACGCACACCCAAACGACCCAGCGCATCCATGGTCTGCTTGACCAGATCACTGCGGCGCATCACCGCGGTTTCCGTCAGCTCAAACTCCAGCCATTGCGCCTCGACGCCACGCTCGGCAATCAGTCGGCTCAAGGTCGAGAGCAATTGACTGTCCTGAAACTGCCGGAACGACAGGTTGATCGCCATGTGCAACGGCGCCAGACCGCGTTCGCGCAAGGCCTGCATATCCCGCAGGGCGCGGGAAATCACCCAATAACCGAGCGGCACGATCAAACCGCTTTGCTCGGCCAGCGGCACGAACTCGCTGGGCGGCAACAGTCCGCGCTCGCCATGTCGCCAGCGCACCAAAGCCTCGAGGCCAACAATCTGCCCGTCTTCAAGATTCAGCCGCGGCTGGTAATGCAGTTCCAGCTCATCGCGACGCAACGCACGACGCAGTTCACCTTCCAGATCGGCGAGGCTGCGGGCGTTGCGATTGATACGTTCATTGAAGATGTGAAAGGTGCAGCCCTGAGTGCTTTTGGCCTGTTGCATGGCGATATGCGCGTGCCACATCAGCGGGTCGGCACCGGCCTGAGCGCGGGCATGGGCAATGCCCAGACTGCAGCCGATCAGCAAGCTTTCGCCATCGACCCAATAGGGCTCGGACATGGCTTCGATAATGCACTCAGCCATCCACTCGGCACGCTGCGGTGCGCGGCGGGTGTCGATCAGCAAGGCAAACTCATCACTGCCCAGACGCGCCAGTTGATCGCCGGCCTCCAGCTGGCTTTTGAGCCGCGAGACCACTTGCAGGATCAGCCGGTCTCCGGCCTGGTGACCGAGGGCATCGTTGGCGTGACGAAAGTTGTCGAGGTCCAGGTGGCCCAGTGCAAGGCCACGCCCTTCATTGTCGGCAAGACGAGCCGCCAGCAACGTCTGAAAACCCTGACGATTGGCAATGCCGGTCAACGGGTCCTGCTCAGCCAGGCGTTGCAGGGTGTGTTCCAGTACACCGCGCTCGCGAACGTGGCGCAGGCAGCGGCGCAAGGTCGCGATATCCAGCGCATCACGGACCAACCAGTCGCTGACACCGTCCGGTGCAACAACCGGCTCATGCTCCAACAGCAATACCGTTGGCAAGCTGCAGCGACCCGGAGCGGGTTGCAGGGCTGGAGTCGTCAACAACACCGCAGTGCGGTCGTTATCGAACAAACTACTGACCGACTCCCAGGTCGGTGCACTGATCAGCACAGCCGAGCTCCCCATCGGAGCCAGACACTCGCGCAACAACGCTGCCCACGCTGGCTCTTGGGCCAGTAGCAGCAAACGCAAGGGTTCGACAGGCGTAGACAAGCTAGCTCCCTAGACTCTGCAAAAGATCTTGGCGACGGGGATTATGACGGGCGGATAAACAACGACAAATGCTATTGATTATCAAACACGCCGTTGTACCGCTCAAACACGAACATTAGACGCAATTTCATCGCGCATCCTGCGGGAAAGTAACAAAACCGGCAAATTTAGATCGAGTGCTACGTCACAAGTCGCAGAGGTTAAGCAGAATCTGTCCAGCCTGTTAAAATGCCCGCCCATTTCGCAAGCGACCTCCTTCTTCGTCATGTCCCGACTCAATCCCCGGCAGCAAGAAGCCGTGAACTACGTCGGCGGCCCTCTTTTGGTGCTCGCTGGCGCTGGCTCCGGCAAGACCAGCGTGATCACCCGTAAAATCGCCCATCTGATCCAGAGCTGTGGCATCCGCGCCCAGTACATCGTCGCCATGACCTTTACCAACAAGGCCGCGCGGGAGATGAAAGAACGGGTCGGCACCCTGCTGCGCGGCGGCGAAGGACGTGGCCTGACGGTGTGTACGTTCCACAATCTTGGATTGAACATCATCCGCAAAGAGCATGCGCGGCTGGGCTACAAGCCAGGTTTCTCGATTTTCGATGAGACCGACGTCAAAGCCCTGATGACCGACATCATGCAGAAGGAATACTCGGGCGACGACGGCGTCGACGAAATCAAGAACATGATCGGCTCGTGGAAAAACGACCTGATCCTGCCGCCCGAAGCCCTGGAAAATGCGCGCAACCCGAAGGAACAGACCGCCGCCATCGTCTACACCCACTATCAGCGCACGCTCAAAGCCTTCAACGCGGTGGACTTCGACGATTTGATCCTGCTGCCGGTGAAGCTGTTCCAAGAGCACGATGACATCCTGGAAAAATGGCAGAACAAGGTCCGCTACCTGCTGGTGGACGAATACCAGGACACCAACGCCAGTCAGTATTTGCTGGTGAAACTGCTGATCGGCAAGCGCAATCAGTTCACCGTGGTGGGCGATGATGACCAGTCGATCTACGCCTGGCGTGGCGCCCGCCCGGAAAACCTGATGCTGCTCAAGGACGACTATCCGTCCCTGAAAGTGGTGATGCTCGAGCAGAACTACCGCTCCACCAGCCGCATCCTGCGCTGCGCCAACGTGCTGATCTCGAACAATCCCCACGAGTTTGAAAAACAACTGTGGAGCGACATGGGTCACGGCGACGAAATCCGCGTGATTCGCTGCAGAAACGAAGACGCCGAAGCCGAGCGCGTAGCCGTGGAACTGCTCACCCTGCACCTGCGCACCGACCGGCCCTACAGCGACTTCGCCATTCTTTATCGCGGTAACTACCAGGCCAAACTCATTGAGCTGAAGCTTCAGCATCACCAGATTCCTTATCGCCTGTCCGGCGGCAACAGCTTTTTCGGACGTCAGGAAGTGAAAGACCTGATGGCCTACTTCCGCCTGCTGGTAAACCCGGACGACGACAACGCCTTCCTGCGCGTGATCAACGTCCCACGCCGGGAAATCGGTTCGACCACCCTGGAAAAGCTCGGCAACTACGCCACAGGGCGCAAAATCTCGATGTACGCCGCCACCGACGAAATCGGCCTTGGCGAGCATCTGGACAACCGTTTCACCGACCGTCTGGCGCGTTTCAAGCGCTTCATGGACCGCGTGCGTGAGCAGTGCGCCGGAGAGGACCCGATTTCCGCCCTGCGCAGCATGGTCATGGACATCGATTACGAGAACTGGCTGCGCACCAACAGCTCCAGCGACAAAGCCGCGGACTACCGCATGGGCAACGTCTGGTTCCTGATCGAGGCGCTGAAGAACACCCTGGAAAAAGACGAAGATGGCGAAATGACCATCGAAGACGCCATCGGCAAACTGGTCTTGCGCGACATGCTCGAACGTCAGCAGGAAGAGGAAGACGGTGCCGAGGGCGTACAGATGATGACCTTGCACGCCTCCAAGGGTCTGGAGTTCCCCTACGTGTTCATCATGGGCATGGAGGAAGAAATTCTCCCTCACCGCTCCAGCATCGAAGCCGACACCATCGAAGAAGAACGCCGCCTGGCCTACGTCGGGATTACCCGCGCCCGTCAGACCCTGGCCTTCACCTTCGCCGCCAAGCGTAAGCAATACGGCGAAATCATCGACTGCGCGCCCAGCCGTTTCCTTGATGAGTTACCGCCGGACGACCTGGCCTGGGAAGGCAACGACGACACCCCGACCGAAGTCAAAGCCGTTCGCGGCAATACCGCATTAGCGGATATACGCGCGATGTTAAAGCGCTAGAATTGACTACTTTTTGACCGAACACTTTTTATCAGCGCTTAGGCGCACAAGGCGCTAAGAGAGGAAGTTCCGTGGAAGCCCTGCACAAGAAAATTCGCGAAGAAGGCATCGTGCTTTCCGATCAAGTCCTGAAAGTCGACGCCTTTCTGAACCACCAGATCGACCCGCAATTGATGAAGCTGATCGGCGACGAATTCGCCACGCTGTTCGCAGACTCCGGCATCACCAAGATCGTCACCATCGAAGCCTCGGGCATTGCTCCAGCGATCATGACTGGCCTGAACCTTGGCGTGCCGGTGATTTTCGCCCGCAAGCATCAGTCCCTGACCCTGACTGAAAACCTGCTGTCGGCGACCGTGTACTCGTTCACCAAGCAGACCGAAAGCACTGTGGCGATTTCTCCACGACACCTGACCAGCAGCGACCGCGTGCTGATCATCGATGACTTCCTGGCCAACGGTAAGGCCTCGCAAGCGCTGATCTCGATCATTAAACAAGCCGGCGCCACCGTGGCGGGCCTGGGTATCGTGATCGAGAAGTCGTTCCAGGGCGGCCGTGCGGAGCTGGACTCGCAGGGTTACCGCGTCGAATCCCTGGCCCGGGTGAAATCCTTGGCGGGCGGCGTTGTGACCTTTATCGACTAACCCGACTGCAAAGACTCTCTGTGGGAGCGGGCTTGCCCGCGAAGGTGCCATCAGGGCCGCCAAAAGCTTCGCGGGCAAGCCCGCTCCCACAGGGCTCACTTACTTGATCGTTATTGCGCGGTGGCCTTCAGGCCAGTGAGCAACAACCGCTGAAACAAATCTTCCTTCAGCCCCTCGGGCTTCGTCAGCTGCATTCGTTCCAGATGCTGGGGAAACTCCGAAGGCTCCGGCGCATCCAGTGCGGCCTTGCCCAGCTCAAGAATCTCGGTGAGTTTGAATTTGCTCTTCAACCAGTTGAGCGCCCGCAACAGATCACGTTCCTCGCTACTGAAATCGCTGCCCAACGGATACTCCGGAAACAGCTGCGGATGCCGTGCAGCAATCGCCTGCAAACGCTGTGGGCTGTTGTCGGCGAAGCGTGGGTCAAGACGGAAGTCCTTGGGCAACTTGCCGACTTTTTGCGCCTGCTCGATCAAGCCCTGCTGGAAGCGTGAATCGCTGATATTCAGCAAAGCCTCGATCACCGTAGCGTCGGTCTTGCCGCGCAGATCGGCAATGCCGTACTCGGTCACTACGATGTCACGCAGATGCCGTGGGATCGTGCAGTGGCCGTACTCCCAGACAATGTTCGAGCTCACATCACCACCAGACTCGCGCCAACTGCGCAGAATCAGAATCGAACGCGCGCCCTCCAGCGCATGGCCCTGAGCAACAAAGTTGTATTGGCCGCCAACACCGCTGAGTACCCGCCCGTCTTCCAGTTGATCCGCCACCCCGGCACCGAGCAGGGTCATGGTGAAGGCACTGTTGATGAAACGTGCATCCTGGCGCTGCAAACGCTTGAGCTGTTCGTTGCCGTACAACTCATTGATGTAGCTGATGGCGGTCATGTTGAACTCGACCAGCTTGTTCAGCGGCAACTCGCGTAAGCGCTGATAGAAGCTGCGCGGCCCAAGGAAAAACCCACCATGCACCGAGATACCGCCAGGCTCGGCCGCTGCATCCAGCATTCCGGCATTCGCCTGCTCTTGCAGCGCGACTTCCGAGTAAACCTTGCGCCGCACGATTCCGGCGTCGACCAGAACCAATAGCCCGTTGACGAACATTTCGCTACAACCGTAAAGCCCTTTGGCGAAGGACTCGACGCCCCCTTCGCGCTCGATCAGGCGCTGCCAGTGAGTGACGTTGATATCCGCCAACAGTGCTCGATAACCGTCGTTATCTGCCTGCCGCGCCAGCAATGCGGCGGTCAGCGCATCGCCCATGGCGCCGATGCCGATCTGCAAGGTGCCGCCATCGCGCACCAACGTACTGGCATGCAGCCCAATGAAATGGTCCTGGAAGCTCACGGGCATATTCGGCGTGGAAAACAGCGTTGTGCGGTCCTCCTCGTCGATCAGCAAATCGAAAGCCTCAGTGCCGACTTCCGCATCGCCCGGCATGTAGGGCAGGTCGCGATGAACCTGGCCGAGCAACAGAATCGTTTCTCCCGCCGCGCGGCGCTTGGCGATCATCGGCAGCAAGTCGAGTGTGATGTCCGGGTTGCAGCTCAAGCTCAGGCGATCCGATTGCAATGAATCACGAGCGACCAGTTGTGCAACAAGGTTCAAGCCAGCGGCATTGATGTCCCGTGCAGCATGGCTGTAATTGCTGCTGACGTAGTCCTGTTGAGCAGACGGGCTATTGAGCAAACTGCCCGGCTGCAAGAAGAACTGCTCAATGCGGATGTTGGCGGGCAGGCTGTCGCGGTGCAGATCAGCGAGAAAATCCAGCTCTGGATAATCACCGAATACCCGTTTGACAAAGGGTTCGAGAAAGCGCCGCTGCAAGCCATCGCCCAAGGTTGGGCGGCCCAGGCTTAAGGCGGTGTAGATCGTCAGTTGGCGCTCGGGCAGTTGTGCAATGCGTTGGTACAGCGCGTTAACAAAAACATTGGGTTTGCCCAGACCCAGCGGTAGGCCCATATGAATATGCGTCGGCAAACGCGCGAGGACTTCATCGACCGCATGCTCGATTGAACAGGACTGCACCATCTGACCCTCCCGAACCTTCCTTGAATTGAGGTTAGTCCGAGCTTGCAGGGTCTTTGCTGCATTGAACAGTGTAAGGGCCAAATCTCAGGCACAAAAAAGCCGCTCGCAAGCGGCTTTTTCACGGAAGATGAAGCTTATTTCAAGCCAGACATCTTCGAGATAGCGCCTTTGAGCTCGGTATCGGAGCAATCAGCGCAAGTGCCTTTTGGCGGCATCGAGTTGATACCGGTAATGGCTTTGGCCAACAGGCCGTCAAGACCGCCTTGTTCTTTGGCGCGCTTGCCCCAGTCGGCAGCATCGCCGATTTTTGGCGAGCCCAGCAGGCCGGTGCCGTGGCAAGCATTGCAATGCTTGGCAATCACGTCGTCAGGGGTTTTCGCACCGCCGCCGCCAGCCGAAGCTGCGACTTCCATCCCCTTGCACTCTTGACCTTGCACACAGACCTGGCCGACTGGTTCAAGGCGTTTGGCGATATCGTCAGTAGTCGCAGCTTGAGCGCTGACTGCCCAAAGGGCCAATACGGTTGCTGGTGCAGCCAGCATTTTCATAATTAGGTTCACGCGTACACCCTCAATGGTGGCTAGTCACGCCCACGGCCACGGTTCGCAGGCGGGCGCAAGTATAACGGTTAGCCCGCCACACTGAAACAACCCTAAAGTCGAAGGGGTATTAGTCGTGAGGGGAAACTAACCAGGGCGCCGCTGAAAGTCCTGCAGGGCGCCTTTTTTCTTAGAAGTTCGCTGGCGTGGCTGCGCTGATTAGTCGCGCTGGCGCGTCGAACGGATTACGGAAACGGTGTGGCTTGGTGCTTTCGAAATAGTAGCTGTCACCAGCTTCGAGCACGAATGTCTCTTGCCCGACTACCAACTCCAGTCGACCTTCCAGGAGAATCCCGGTCTCCTCACCCTCGTGGGTGAGCATTTCGCCGCCGGTATCGGCGCCTGGCGGGTAAATCTCGTTGAGAAAAGCGATCGCCCGGCTCGGATGAGCCCTGCCAACCAGCTTCATGGTCACTGCGCCATCAGAAATGTCGATCAGCTCATGGGCTTTGTAGACAATCTGAGTCGGTTTTTCCTCGAGGATTTCTTCGGAAAAGAACTCGACCATAGACATGGGGATACCGCCAAGAACCTTCCTCAGCGAACTGATCGAGGGGCTGACGCTGTTTTTCTCGATCATCGAAATGGTGCTGTTGGTGACGCCCGCACGCTTGGCGAGTTCACGCTGGGAAAGACCTTTCAGTTTACGGATGGATTGCAGTCGTTCACCGACGTCCAATGCATTAGCCTCCCAGGATTCAGGTTGTATGGATATTGAGCGTTATCATGGCGACAGCGTTCAGTATTTACAACACTTGGGCCTGAATCCTGTTCAGGAAGGCGACTTCCGGTAGGGCATGGTGCCCATTAGCTCCCGGAATAGAGCAGTGGCACGCGGCGCAGGTTGCAGAAAATCTGATAAGGAATGGTGTCGGCGGCCATCGCCACGTCGCTTGCGAGGATGTTTTTGCCCCACAACTCGACGGTCGAACCAAGACCGGCCTGCGGCACATCGGTCAGATCGATGCACAGCATGTCCATCGATACCCGCCCGAGCAGTTGACTGCGCTGACCAGCAACCAGGACCGGCGTGCCGGTTGGCGCCTGACGCGGATAGCCATCGGCATAGCCCATGGCAACCACGCCGATACGCATCGGCTTCTGGGTGATGAACTTCGCGCCGTAGCCCACCGGCTCGCCGGCTGGCAGTTCACGCACGCAGATCACTTTCGATTCCAGGGTCATCACCGGCTGCAGACGCGCGGCCAGCGGGTTGGCTTCTTCGAACGGTGTCGCGCCGTAAAGCATGATGCCCGGACGCACCCAATCACTGGGAATGCTCGGCCAACCGAGAACGGCCGGCGAGTTGCGCAGGCTGACCTGAGCCGACAACCCCTGGCGAGCTGCTTCGAAAATCGCGACCTGCTCGGTACTGCGGGTGCAACCGAGCTCGTCAGCGCGGGCGAAGTGGCTCATCAGAACGATCTTCGCCACTTTGCCGCTGGCCAACAGTCGTTGATAAGCCGCCTGATAGTCCGCCGGATGCAGACCGACGCGGTGCATGCCCGAGTCGAGCTTGAGCCAGACGGTCAGTGGCTTGGTCAGTGCAGCCTTCTCGATCGCCTCGAGCTGCCACAGTGAATGCACCACACACCAGAAATCATGCTCGACGATCAGCGACAGTTCATCGGCTTCGAAGAAGCCTTCGAGCAACAGCACCGGTGCACGAATACCGGCCGCACGCAGCTCCAGCGCTTCTTCGATGCAGGCTACGGCAAAGCCGTCGGCCTCAGCTTCCAGAGCCTGAGCGCAACGCACCGCGCCATGGCCATAAGCATCGGCCTTGATCACGGCGAGAGCCTTGGCTCCCGACACTTCGCGGGCCAGTTGGTAGTTGTGACGCAGGGCTTGAAGATCAATCAGGGCACGGGCAGGACGCATGGCGGCAGACTTCTAGGCGGTCTTGAGGGAAGAAAAAACCGGCGCTGGCTGACAGCGTGAACCACCAACAGCACCGGGAGAGGGATCGTTGTTACATAAGGCCTTACTTAAGGCAGAGCGGCCACAACGGACAGCTCAACCAGAATTTCCGGCTCGCACAGTTTGGCTTCGACGGTTGCACGGGCAGGTGCAACGCCTTTTGGCAGCCACTTGTCCCAGACGGCGTTCATACCAGCGAAATCAGCATCGATGTCTTTCAGGTAGATCGTCACCGACAGCAAACGGTTCTTGTCGGTACCGGCCAGATCCAGCAAACGCTCGATATTGGCGAGGGTTTCACGGGTCTGCTGTTCAATCCCGGCGTTCATATCGTCGCCGACTTGCCCTGCCAGATAGACGGTACTGCCATGAACAACGATCTGGCTCATGCGCTCATTGGTGAGCTGGCGCTGGATTGACATGTTTAGCTGACTCCTTGGGATTACTACCGTAACGAGAAATATCGAGGCCTTCGGCGCTGATCTGCGGCGTTTTCTTCGCCATCAGGTCAGCCAGCAAGCGACCAGAGCCACAGGCCATGGTCCAGCCGAGCGTGCCGTGACCCGTATTCAAAAACAGATTGCGGAACGGCGTGGCACCGACAATCGGTGTGCCGTCCGGCGTCGTCGGACGCAGGCCGGTCCAAAAACTGGCCTTGGCCAGATCGCCGCCCTGAGGATAGAGGTCGTTGACGATCATCTCCAGGGTTTCGCGCCGACGTGGATTGAGCGACAGGTCAAAACCGGCGATTTCGGCCATACCACCGACACGAATGCGGTTGTCGAAACGGGTGATCGCGACCTTATAGGTCTCGTCGAGAATAGTCGAAGTCGGAGCCATCGCCGGGTTGGTGATCGGTACGGTCAAGGAGTAACCCTTGAGCGGGTACACCGGCGCCTTGATGCCCAGCGGCTTGAGCAACTGCGGCGAGTAGCTGCCGAGCGCCATCACGTAGCGGTCAGCGGTTTCCAGCTTGCCGTCGATCCACACGCCATTGACGCGCTCACCGGCGTAGTCGAGGCGCTGAATGTCCTGACCGTAGCGGAATTCAACACCCAGTTTCACAGCCATTTCGGCCAGGCGGGTGGTGAACATCTGGCAATCGCCAGTTTGGTCGTTCGGCAGGCGCAAGGCGCCGGCGAGGATGTCGGTGACACTGGCCAGCGCAGGTTCGACGCGGGCAATGCCGGCGCGGTCGAGCAGTTCAAAAGGTACGCCCGACTCTTTGAGTACCGAGATGTCTTTCGCCGCACCGTCGAGTTGCGCTTGAGTGCGGAACAGCTGGGTCGTCCCCAGGCTACGGCCTTCGTAGGCAATGCCGGTTTCGGCACGCAGTTCGTCGAGGCAGTCACGGCTGTACTCGGACAGGCGAACCATGCGCTCTTTGTTCACTGCGTAGCGGCTGGCGGTACAGTTGCGCAGCATCTGCGCCATCCACAGGTATTGGTCGATGTCGGCGGTGGCCTTGATCGCCAGCGGCGCGTGGCGCTGCAACAGCCACTTGATGGCCTTGAGCGGAACACCCGGCGCAGCCCACGGCGAGGCATAACCCGGTGAGACCTGGCCTGCGTTGGCGAAGCTGGTTTCCATGGCGGCGGCCGGCTGACGGTCGACCACAACCACTTCAAACCCGGCCCGAGCCAGGTAGTAAGCACTGGCGGTACCGATGACGCCGCTACCCAAGACCAGAACGCGCATTTTCATATCCCTCATCGCGGCTTACCGCTGACGTTTGTTGTTCAGTGCGAAGTTGTGCGCAGTGTAAAAAACATTTGCCAGTGCTTTTCACTATATAAGTGCCTATATTTGGCGACAATTCTCGGCAAAAACCCTTTTCACGGAGGCGCATCCCCTATGCGTACCAACACCCAGACCAAACGTGAGCTGGACAAGATCGACCGCAACATCTTGCGCATCCTGCAGGCGGACGGGCGTATTTCCTTCACCGAGCTGGGGGAAAAGGTCGGCCTGTCGACCACGCCCTGCACCGAGCGGGTACGTCGTCTGGAGCGCGAAGGGATCATCATGGGCTACAACGCCCGGCTCAACCCCCAGCAATTGAAGGCCAACCTGCTGGTGTTCGTCGAGATCAGCCTCGACTACAAATCCGGCGATACCTTCGAAGAGTTCCGACGCGCCGTGCTGAAGCTACCCCATGTGCTGGAGTGCCATCTGGTGTCCGGCGACTTCGATTACCTGGTGAAAGCGCGGATTTCCGAGATGGCCTCGTACCGCAAACTGCTGGGCGACATCCTGCTCAAGCTGCCCCATGTACGGGAGTCCAAGAGCTATATCGTGATGGAAGAGGTGAAAGAGAGTTTGAATCTGCCGATTCCGGATTGAGATCGCCAGCAAGGATTGTGTGGGAAAACCCTGTGGGAGCGGGCTTGCCCGCGAAGAAACCGCCGCGGTGCTTCAGACAAACCGCGTTATCGTTCTTCGCGGGCAAGCCCACTCCCACAGGTACTGCAGCGTTTTCTAGACCAACACTTGCCGCGTGCTGGCCATGTACTCATGAATCTGCTTTTCGACACGCGGATGAATCATCTCCACCGGGCGTCGACCGTTGGGGCACGGTAAGGTCGGCGTGGTGCCGAATAGACGACAGATCAACGGACGCTCGTCGTACACCGTGCAACCATTAGGCCCCAAGTGTACGCAGTTCAACTCGTCCATCGCCGCTTCTTGCTCAGCCGCCGTCTTGCGCGGTAAACGGGACATTTCTTCGGTCGAAGTGGTCACCGGACCACAGCAGTCATGGCAGCCGGGTACACACTCGAACGAGGGGATCTGCTGCCGGAGCGTGCGAATTTTCTGGCTGTTGCAGCTCATCGAAGCGGTTACCGGGAAAGTGTATGGAGTGGGATTCTGCCTTAAAAGCCACGTTCCAGACAGCGCCAGCCGACCAGTGTTGCCGCGCCGGAAAGGTCCGGCTTATGCTCCGTAAAGTTTTCAAAACACAATAATCAGGATTACGCACATGAACGCCCGTGCTCAGCAACCTGTCCCGAGCAACCAGCACACCGCTTCTTACTACGCCGCCAGCAGCCTGCCGCAGCCCGACCACCCGGTGCTCACAGGCGAGTTGCAGGCTGACGTCTGTGTGGTCGGTGGCGGTTTCTCAGGCTTGAACACGGCGATCGAGCTGGCCGAATGCGGCCTCAGCGTGGTGCTGCTGGAAGCACGCAAAATCGGCTGGGGCGCCAGCGGGCGCAACGGTGGGCAACTGATTCGCGGTGTCGGCCATGGCCTCGATCAGTTCGCCAACGTGATCGGCGCGGACGGCGTGCGCCAGATGAAACAGATGGGCCTGGAAGCGGTAGAGATCGTCCGTCAGCGAGTCGAGCGTTTTCAGATCCCGTGCGACCTGACCTGGGGTTATTGCGATCTCGCCAACAAACCCCGCGATCTTGAAGGATTCGCCGAGGACGCCGAAGAACTGCGCAGCCTCGGATATCGCTACGAAACCCGCCTGCTGCAAGCCCATGAAATGCACACCGTGGTGGGCTCCGACCGTTATGTCGGCGGCTTGATCGATATGGGCTCGGGGCATTTGCATCCGTTGAATCTGGTGCTGGGCGAAGCCCTCGCCGCACAGCAACTGGGCGTGAAGCTATTCGAGCAATCGGCTGTCACCCGCATTGATTACGGCCCTGAAGTCCATGTACACACCGCGCAGGGTTCAGTTCGGGCCAAGACGCTAGTGCTGGGCTGTAACGCCTACCTCAACGGACTCAACCCTGAACTCAGCGGTAAAGTACTGCCGGCCGGCAGCTATATCATCGCCACCGAACCTTTGAGCGAGGCCCAGGCCCATGCGTTGTTGCCACAGAACATGGCGGTCTGCGATCAACGGGTAGCGCTGGATTACTACCGTCTCTCGGCGGACCGGCGCTTGTTGTTCGGCGGCGCTTGTCACTATTCCGGGCGCGACCCGCAGGACATCGCCGGTTATATGCGGCCGAAGATGCTGGAAGTGTTCCCGCAACTGGCCGGGGTGAAGATCGATTATCAATGGGGCGGGATGATCGGCATCGGTGCTAACCGCTTGCCACAGATCGGCCGGCTCAAGGACCAGCTGAATGTGTATTACGCCCAGGCCTACTCAGGTCACGGCGTGAACGCCACGCACCTGGCTGGCAAGCTGCTCGCCGAAGCCATCAGCGGTCAGCAGAGCGGCGGCTTCGATCTGTTCGCAAAGGTGCCGCACATCACCTTCCCCGGCGGCAAATACCTGCGTTCGCCGCTGCTGGCGTTGGGGATGCTGTGGCATCGGCTGAAGGAGTTGGTCTGAAAGACTTTCGGCGACCGTGCCGTCGCCTTCGCGGGCAAGCCCGCTCCCACAAGGGATCATCTGTGAACACACCTCTTGTGAACAACAGAGATCAAATGTGGGAGCGGCGGTGCGGCGATCCGACTTGCCCGCGAATGGATCGAAAGAGCACCACAGCACTCAAATCCGCCAGAACGGTTTCACCCCCTCCTCCCGCGCCTGTTCCCGGCTCAAGCCTATATCGCGCAACTGCTCGGTCGTCAGATCGAGCAGGGCTTTGCGGGTGCGCAGGCGATGCCAGAACAAGCCCCAACGGCCCAGGCCGGATGGGGCGTTGCGCATAGTCGCCGCACGTGACCCTTTCTCCTGCCCTGCCACTAGCTCCTGACTGTGTAATGTGAGCCGCACATCGCTCAAGCCGTTCATTTTTTCTGCTCCTGTTTACTTGGGTAGCCATGAGCAGACATGATGCGCGGGTGCCAAAAACCATTACAGATTCAAAATGGCTGTATTATCCCCATACAGAATTTCCAATTGCAGCACTGAATCCTGTATTTTTGCCCCATCTGTACTGGTTATCCGAATCGATCCTATCGAGGCCCCGCCATGACCCTTTACGTCAATCTCGCCGAACTGCTCGGCACGCGTATCGAACAAGGCTTCTATCGCCCTGGTGATCGGTTGCCTTCAGTGCGGGCATTGAGCGTCGAGCACGGGGTCAGCTTGAGCACCGTGCAGCAGGCGTATCGGATGCTGGAAGACAGTGGGCTGGCCACGCCGAAACCCAAATCAGGCTACTTCGTCCCGGTCGGCCGCGAGTTACCGGCGCTGCCCGCAGTCGGGCGCCCTGCCCAGCGACCGGTGGAAATTTCCCAGTGGGATCAGGTACTCGAATTGATCCGCGCCGTGCCGCGCAAGGACGTCGTCCAATTGGGCCGCGGCATGCCGGACATCACAACGCCGACCATGAAGCCGCTGCTACGTGGCCTGGCCCGGATCAGCCGCCGGCAGGACATGCCCGGTCTGTATTACGACAACATCTACGGCACCTTGGAGTTGCGTGAACAGCTTGCTCGATTGTTGCTCGACTCCGGTTGCCAGCTAGGTGCCAGCGATCTGGTGATCACCACCGGCTGCCATGAGGCGCTGTCCACCAGCATTCGCGCCACTTGCGAGCAAGGCGACATCGTCGCCGTGGACTCGCCGAGCTTTCACGGCGCCATGCAAACCCTCAAGGGCCTGGGCATGAAAGCCTTGGAAATCCCTACCGATCCGCTCACCGGGATCAGCCTCGAGGCCCTTGAGCTGGCGTTGGAGCAATGGCCGATCAAGGCCATACAGTTGACCCCCAACTGCAACAATCCGCTGGGCTATATCATGCCGGAGTCGCGCAAGCGGGCCTTGCTGACCCTGGCCCAGCGCTTCGACGTAGCAATCATCGAGGACGATGTGTATGGCGAATTGGCCTACACCTACCCGCGCCCACGCACCATCAAATCTTTCGACGAAGACGGTCGCGTCCTGCTCTGTAGTTCGTTTTCCAAGACCCTCGCGCCGGGCCTGCGCATTGGTTGGGTAGCGCCGGGTCGTTACCTGGAGCGGGTGCTGCACATGAAATACATCAGTACCGGCTCCACAGCGCCGCAGCCACAGATCGCCATTGCCGAATTTCTCAAAGCCGGGCATTTCGAGCCGCATTTGCGGCGCATGCGCACTCAATACCAGCGTAACCGCGACTTGATGATCGACTGGGTCAGCCGTTATTTCCCTGCCGGCACCCGCGCCAGCCGCCCACAAGGCAGCTTCATGCTGTGGGTCGAACTGCCCGACGGCTTCGACACCTTGAAACTGAATCGCGTCTTGCTCGAACAAGGCGTACAGATTGCCGTCGGCAGTATCTTTTCGGCATCAGGCAAATACCGCAATTGCCTGCGGATGAACTACGCCGCCAAGCCGACGGCACAGATTGAAGAGGCTGTGCGCAAGGTCGGGGCTGCAGCGATCAAACTGCTGGCCGAATCTGATAGCGCCATTGACTAACCTTTAACCGCAAGCCAGCGTCCATATGACGACAACCGCCGCCAATCGGGACGATCCGACTTGAGATCCAGACGAGCACTGCCCTTTCTTCTGCTGTTCGTCCTGACCTTGGGCGGTTGCGCCACGTTCGACGTGCCGCGCGAGCCCAGTCAGGCCTTGCCTGCGGCGAACTCAGCGTTCGGCCGTTCGATCCAGGCCCAAGCGGCGCCCTACCAGGGTCAGTCCGGTTTCCGTTTGCTATCCAACAGCGGCGAAGCCTTCATGGCCCGCGCCGAGCTGATCCGCAATGCCCAGAGCAGCCTCGACTTGCAGTACTACATCGTCCATGACGGCCTTAGTACGCGGATGCTGGCGGAAGAGCTGCTCAAGGCGGCTGATCGCGGTGTGCGCGTGCGCATCCTGCTGGATGACACCACCAGCGATGGCCTGGATCAGATCATCGCCACCCTCGCCGCCCACCCACACATCCAGATTCGTCTGTTCAACCCGCTGCACCTTGGGCGCAGTACCGGTGTGACCCGGACCATGGGCCGGTTGTTCAACCTGTCGCAGCAACACCGGCGCATGCACAACAAGTTGTGGCTGGCGGACAACAGCGTGGCCATCGTCGGAGGGCGCAATTTAGGCGACGAGTATTTCGATGCCGAACCTAATCTGAATTTCACCGATATCGACATGCTCAGTGTCGGCCCGGTCGCCGAGCAGCTCGGGCACAGCTTCGACCAATACTGGAACAGTGCTCTGAGCAAACCGATTGATGAGTTTCTCTCGAGCAAACCGTCGGCCAAGGACCTGGCCAACACCCGACTGCGACTGGAAGAATCCCTGGTCGAAGCCCAGCAACAGAACCAAACGCTGTATCAGCGACTGATGACTTATCGGACCAAACCACGCATGGATATCTGGCGCAAAGAGTTAATCTGGGCCTGGAATCAGGCGCTGTGGGATGCGCCGAGCAAGGTCCTGGCCAAAGGCGAGCCAGACCCACAGTTGCTGCTAACCACCCAACTGGCCCCGGAGCTCCAGGGCGTCAGCAAAGAACTGATCATGATCTCGGCCTACTTCGTTCCTGGTCAGCCGGGGTTGGTGTATCTGACCGGGCGCGCTGACGCTGGCGTCTCGGTGAGCTTACTGACCAACTCACTGGAAGCCACCGATGTGCCAGCGGTACATGGCGGTTACGCACCCTATCGCAAAGCCTTGCTGGAACATGGCGTGCAGCTGTTCGAACTGCGGCGCCAACCTGGAGAGGGTGGCGGCAGCGCGCCACATCTACTCCAAAGCGGCTCGTACCGCGGTTCTGACTCCAGCCTGCACAGCAAAGCGATGATCTTCGACCGACAGAAGTCCTTCATCGGCTCGTTCAATTTCGACCCGCGCTCGGTACTGTGGAACACCGAAGTCGGCGTGATGGTCGACAGCCCTGAACTGGCCGAACATGTCTGCGCGCTGGCCCTGCAAGGTATGGCGCCGGCCCTGAGTTATCAGGCCTGGCTGGAGAATGGCCAAGTGGTCTGGGTCACTGAAGACAACCAGCAACTGCATACCCTGACCCGTGAACCCGGGAGCTGGTGGCGGCACTTCACCGCCTGGCTCAGCACCACCGTTGGCCTTGAGCGGATGCTTTAAATCGCCTCGGTCACCGTACCGAAAGCTCCCTGCCGCGACACAATAATCACCAATCCAAAAGCACCGGCCGCCATCAACAGCGGCAAGGCATGCCCGCTGATCCATTGGCCACCCGCCCCTGCCGTCAGCGGCCCGATCAGGCAACCAATGCCCCACAGCTGTGCGATGTGGGCGTTGGCGCGGACCAGAGCATCATCACGGTAGCGCTCGCCGATCAGAATCAACGACAAGGTAAACAACCCACCGGCACTGGCACCGAACAGCACCCATAGCGGCCAGATCAGCAACGTGTCGATCAGCAGCGCAATCGCCAGGCTCGACAGCAGCAAGACCATTGCGCAACCGGTAAACAGCGTACGACGCGACAGCCGATCCGCCAGCGCGCCAATCGGCAGCTGCAGCAAGGCATCGCCGACCACCACGGTGCTGACCATCGCCAAGGCAATTTCTGCGGTGAAGCCCTGGCGCAAGCAATAGACCGGCAGCAATGTCAGGATCATCGCTTCAAACGCGGCAAACAGCGCCACCGCCCAGGCAATCGCCGGCAAACCACGACAAAAGCCCAACAAGTCGCTCAACGTCACGCTGAGCGCTTCGCTGGTTGGCGCTCCACTGCGGCCCAGCAATAGGAGCGGCGAGACCACCAACAGACCAACGCCGACCCAGAAACCAAAATCACTTTCGGTTCCCAGAGCCCCCAGCAGCAACGGCCCAGACAGTTGGCTCAGGGCATAACTGCTGCCGTACAGCGCCACCAACCGTCCGCGCCATTGCTCCACGACCAACTGGTTGATCCAGCTTTCGCCGAGGATGAAAACAATCGTCAGGATGACCCCGATCATCAGGCGCAGCACCAGCCAGATCGGGTAGCTCGGCAACAACGCCACCAGGCCGATTGAGATCGCTCCTGCCCACAGGCACAAACGCATCAAGGCCGCCGTACCGAAACGTGCCGCCAGGCGACTGGAGATTTTGGCGCCCAGGAGCACCCCCATCGCCGGCATCGCCGCCATGACACCAATGGCGAACGAACCATAGCCCCAACTTTCCAGCCGCAACGACACCAGCGGCATGCTGACGCCCAGTGCCAGGCCGACACTCAGGACAGACGCCAATACGGCGAAATAAGTCGCCCAACGCATTTCCACGCTCCTGTGGATTATTGTTTTCGAGAAGCTGATGCAACACAGCCGGGCTTCCCTTGAGGAAAGCCCGGCTGCGAGATAGATCAATGCAGGCTCAACGAGCCTGCATCCAGTATTACAACTTGATCCAGGTCGCCTTCAACTCGGTGTACTTGTCGAACGCGTGCAAAGACTTGTCACGGCCGTTGCCCGATTGCTTGAAGCCACCAAACGGTGCGGTCATGTCGCCGCCATCGTACTGGTTGATCCAGACACTACCGGCACGCAACGCTTTGGCAGTCAGGTGAGCCTTGGAAATGTTGGCCGTCCACACCGCTGCAGCCAGGCCATACGGCGTGTCGTTGGCGATTTGAATGGCTTCTTCCACGGTGTCGAAAGCGATGACCGACAGCACCGGACCAAAGATTTCTTCCTGAGCGATTTTCATCGCGTTGCTGACGCCGTCGAAAATCGTCGGCTCGACGTAGGTGCCGCCGGTTTCCTGCAGGATGCGCTTGCCGCCGGCTACCAGCTTGGCGCCACCGGTGTGACCGGCTTCGATGTAGGACAGCACGGTGTTCATCTGCTGAGTATCCACCAGCGCACCGACGTTGGTCGCCGGGTCCAGCGGATTACCAGGTTTCCAGCCTTTGAGGGCTTCGATCACCAATGGCAGGAAGCTGTCCTTGATCGAACGCTCGACCAGCAGACGCGAACCGGCGGTGCAAACTTCGCCCTGGTTGAAGGCGATGGCACCGGCCGCGGCTTCGGCGGCTGCTTGCAGGTTTGGAGCATCGGCAAACACGATGTTCGGGCTCTTGCCGCCGGCTTCGAGCCAAACGCGCTTCATGTTCGATTCGCCGGAGTAGATCAGCAACTGCTTGGCGATCTTGGTCGAACCGGTGAACACCAGCGTGTCGACGTCCATGTGCAACGCGAGCGCCTTGCCGACGGTGTGACCGTAGCCAGGCAGTACGTTCAACACGCCAGCCGGGATGCCGGCTTCAACGGCCAGTGCCGCGATGCGAATGGCGGTCAGCGGCGATTTTTCGGACGGCTTGAGAATCACCGAGTTCCCCGTGGACAGCGCCGGGCCGAGCTTCCAGCAGGCCATCATCAACGGGAAGTTCCACGGCACGATGGCCGCGACAACGCCTACTGGCTCACGGGTCACCAGACCCAGCTGATCGTGCGGCGTGGCAGCGACTTCATCGTAGATTTTGTCGATGGCTTCGCCACTCCAGCTCAGCGCCTGCGCTGCACCTGGAACGTCGATACCCAGGGAGTCACTGATCGGCTTGCCCATGTCGAGGGTTTCAAGCAGCGCCAGCTCCTCGGCGTGCTTTTTCAGCAAGCCGGCAAAGCGAATCATGGTGGATTTGCGTTTGCTCGGCGCCAGACGCGACCAGACACCAGAATTGAACGTAGCGCGGGCATTCTCTACTGCGCGCTGGGCGTCGGCGGCGTCACAGCTGGCGATCTTGCCCAGCAGACGGCCATCGACCGGGCTGATGCACTCGAACGTCTCGCTGGAGACCGCATCGGTGTATTCGCCATTGATATAAGCACGGCCTTCGATCTTCAGATCGCGAGCGCGTTGTTCCCAGTCAGCACGAGTCAGGGTGGTCATACGAGTGTCCTCCTCTTATTGAATACAAGCGCCACGCGTTCTACGCAGGCACCCTCAAGAATTCTGCCCGGCCAGCCTACACTTCGGCCCAAGGCACTTGCCACCCTAAACCAGCGGCACCTCAAGTTTCAATATATTTGACAAAACGCCGTCAAACGGCCTTGCGATGTTCATTTTAATAAACATAGACTTTGGGCTTTCCAGCCACTCGCGCCGAAATCACGGGGAATAAAAACAATGAGCATCCAGGACATCGTCGACTTCAACCAGGCCAGCACCCAAGCGGAGCGCTTTCGCCCAATCCAGGAAAAAATCCTCAAAGGCGACCCCGAGCAAACTATCTACAACCACTACAACAGCCCTTGCGGCCAGATGAGTGCAGGTGTGTGGGAAGGCGCCGTGGGTCAGTGGCTGGTGAACTACACCGAACACGAATACTGCGAAATCGTACAGGGCGTTTCCGTACTACGAGACAGAGAAGGCAACGCCAAGACGCTCCGCGTGGGCGATCGTTTTGTCATCCCCGCAGGCTTCAGAGGCACCTGGGAAGTGCTGGAGCCCTGCCGCAAGATCTATGTGGTGTTTGAACAGAAGGCCTGAATCCCAGGCACAAAAAAACCCGCCAGAAGGCGGGTTTTTTTGTCAGAAGCAAAACCAATTACTTGATTTTGGCTTCTTTGTAGATCACGTGCTTGCGAACCCGCGGATCGAATTTTTTGATTTCGATTTTATCCGGAGTGGTGCGCTTGTTCTTATCGGTGGTGTAGAAGTGGCCAGTACCGGCACTCGACACCAAACGGATCAATTCACGCATGATTCTCTCCCTTAGACCTTAGCGCCATTGCGGCGAATTTCGAGAAGCACGACATCAATGCCACGCTTGTCGATGATACGCATGCCTTTGGCAGATACGCGCAGACGCACAAAACGCTTCTCGGACTCGACCCAGAAGCGGTGATGCTGCAGGTTCGGCAGGAAACGACGACGGGTTTTGTTATTTGCGTGGGAAATGTTATTCCCAGTCACCGGACCCTTACCGGTAACTTGACATACTCTCGACATGCCTCAGCCCTCTAAAACCACATGCCCAACCCGGCATGGGTTGGCCGCTTAATCTCTCAGTCATTTGGCGCCAGGCGCCGCGTTTCTTTAAGGGTCTTACCGGCTACACCTACAAGCGAAGGAACCGGGCCCCTAGAAAAGAGCGCTGCTTTATACCAGAAAGACCCGATAGCAACAACAAGCGATGTAATCTACCTTTCGTAAAGTGCCGTTTTTCTTGCTCCGGACGCCCAAACCAAAGGCTGACGAAGGTAGTTACCGCTCGTCGCTGAGGTTGAGCTTTGTTGCCGCCACACGCGATTCCAGCACAAAGAATAGCCCTGAATTACCCCAATCAAAGGCTGACAAAGGCCATATTTTTCCGAAAAAAAGGCTCTGATTTCGTCAGAGCAACCGGTTATCTGGCAATTTACCGCTTAATAAACGACAAACCCGAGAAACGACAATCTGAAAAATTGGATAGTTATTTTCAAAAGAGGCCACTAGGGTAAGCCTTTTCCAGACTGCACTCGCAGATGGGCCTTCGATTTGCAAAGGAAACCGAATATGCGCCTCGCTGCCCTACCGCTACTGCTCGCCCCCCTTCTGAGCCCGCTGGCCCATGCCGCCGCCCTGAGCGTCTGCACTGAGGCCAGTCCGGAAGGTTTCGACGTGGTGCAATACAACTCGCTGAGCACCACCAATGCCTCCGCCGACGTGCTGATGAATCGCCTGGTGGACTTCGATACCGCCAGCGGCAAAGTGGTACCCAGCCTCGCCGACAGCTGGGAAGTTTCCATCGACGGTCTGACGTACATCTTCAAACTGCATCCGCAGGTGAAATTCCATCACACCGATTACTTCAGCCCGAACCGCGACCTGACTGCAGAGGATGTGAAGTTCAGCTTCGACCGGATGCTTGACCCTGCCAACCCATGGCACCAAATCGCTCAGAGCGGCTTCCCGCATGCGCAATCGATGCAATTGCCAGCCCTGATCAAAAAAATCGACGCGCTCGACCCGCTGACCGTGCGATTCACCCTCGATCACCCAGACTCGACATTCCTTGCGACCCTGACCATGGGCTTCGCGTCGATTTATTCGGCTGAATATGCCGACCAGTTGCTTAAGGCCGGAACCCCGGAAAAACTCAACAGCCAACCGATCGGCAGCGGTCCGTTCATTTTCGGACGCTTCCAGAAAGACGCTTCAATCCGCTACAAGGCCAACCGCGACTACTTCGGCGGCAAGCCTTCGGTGGACTCACTGGTATTCGCCATCACACCGGACGCGAACGTGCGCCTGCAAAAGCTGCGGCGTAACGAGTGCCAGATTGCCCTTTCGCCTAAACCGCTGGATGTGCAGGCTGCCAGTCAGGAGCCGGCACTGAAAGTTGAGAGAACGCCGGCGTTCATGACCGCTTTCGTCGCCATCAACAGCCAACACCCGCCGCTGGACAAGCCTGAAGTACGTCAGGCCATCAACCTCGCCTTTGATAAAACCAGCTACCTCAAAGCCGTCTTCGAAGACACCGCCGAACCCGCCGGCGGGCCGTACCCGCCCAACACATGGAGCTATGCCAAGGAGCTGCCGGGCTACTCCCATGACATTGTTAAAGCGCGACAATTGCTGGCCACGGCCGGCCTTAAAGACGGCTTCAAGACCACCATCTGGACCCGCCCCTCAGGCAGCCTGCTCAACCCGAACCCAAGCCTGGGTGCGCAGCTATTGCAGGCAGATCTGGCCGAAGTCGGCATTCAGGCCGAGATTCGGGTGATCGAATGGGGCGAGCTGATCCGCCGCGCGAAAGCCGGTGAGCACGATCTGCTGTTCATGGGATGGGCTGGCGACAACGGTGATCCGGATAATTTCCTCACGCCGCAGTTCTCGTGCGCAGCGGTGAAATCCGGCACCAATTTCGCCCGCTACTGCGACCCAGGGCTGGACAAGCTGATCAGTGCAGGCAAAACCACCGGCGAGCAAGGTGTGCGCAGCAAGCTGTACGAACAGGCCCAGGCGCAAATCCAGCAACAGGCGCTCTGGCTGCCCCTGGCGCACCCGACCGCCTTCGCCCTGACGCGCAAGGAGGTGCATGGCTACCAGGTCAGCCCATTCGGCCGCCAGGACTTTTCAAAGGTCAGCATCAAGCCCTGAGTCGTTGTGGAGGCTACATCCAGCCGTACTCGGACATCGACAGGGGATCGCCTTCACCGATGATGAAATGGTCAAGCACTGTCACATCGATCAGATCCAGCGCCTTCTGAAGGCGCTTGGTCAGTGCACGATCAGCCTGACTCGGCTCGGCGACACCCGAAGGGTGGTTGTGACACAGAATCAGCGCCGCTGCGTTGTGTGCCAGAGCACGTTTGACCACCTGGCGAGGATGGACGCTGGTGGTGTCAATCGAGCCCCTGAACAGCGCCTCGAATGCCAGCACACGATGTTTGGCATCCAGAAACAGGCAGCCAAATACTTCGTGCGGCTCATGACGCAACAGCGCTTTGAGGTAGTCACGTACGACTAACGGGCTGTCCAGGACGGACTCTCGCCGTAACCTCTCAGCCAAGTGACGCCGGGCCATCTCCAGCACTGCCTGCAACTGAGCGAATTTTGCCGGACCCAGCCCCAACTGACGGCTGAAGGTCTGCTGATCCGCCTCCATCAGTGCCCGCAGACTGCCAAATTGAAGCAGCAGGTGTCGCGCAAGGTCGACAGCACTTTTGCCGCTCACGCCGGTTCGCAGAAAGATTGCCAGCAACTCGGCATCGGAAAGGCTCGCCGAGCCTTGATCAAGAAGTTTTTCCCGCGGGCGTTCTGCCGCAGGCCAATCGCGAATGCTCATAGCACCTCCATGTGTGAGTGGGCGCCGCTGTTCCGTAGCGGTCGCTGTGCTATCTTAGCCCATCTTTTTTGCGTGCGATTTCACCTGGGGAGGGGGGCATCGCAACCGCAACGTAGTCATCACTGAACGGAAAGGCAGGCCTATGCAGCGGCTGTATCGGAAACGCATTGTTCTCGGCGTCGGCGGCGGCATCGCCGCCTATAAGAGCGCCGAGCTGGTTCGCCGACTCCTCGACCAAGGCGCGGAAGTGCGCGTGGTCATGACCCGTGGCGGCAGCGAGTTCATCACTCCGCTGACCATGCAGGCCCTGTCCGGGCACCCGGTCCATATGGACTTGCTCGACCCGGCGGCCGAAGCTGCGATGGGCCATATCGAGCTGGCGAAGTGGGCCGACCTGGTGTTGATCGCCCCCGCCACCGCAGACCTTATCGCCCGTCTGGCCCAAGGTATTGCCGATGACCTGCTGACCACCCTGGTGCTGGCCACCGACGCCACCGTCGCCATTGCGCCGGCTATGAACCAGGCCATGTGGCGCGACCCGGCTACCCAAGCCAACACCCAATTGCTCGAAAGCCGTGGCCTGCGGGTGTTCGGTCCGGCCTCTGGCAGCCAGGCCTGCGGTGACGTCGGCATGGGTCGCATGCTCGAAGCCAATGACCTCGCGCTCTGCGCTGCCGACTGTTTCCAGCACCAGTCACTGACCGGCAAACACGTGTTGATCACTGCCGGTCCGACCCAGGAAAACATTGATCCGGTGCGCTACATCACCAATCACAGTTCCGGAAAAATGGGGTTCGCACTGGCCGAAGCGGCTGTCGAAGCCGGCGCTCGCGTCACCTTGATCACCGGCCCCGTGCATTTGCCGACGCCAGACCGAGTGACGCGAATCGACGTGGTCAGTGCCCGGGACATGCTCGCCGCTTGCGAAGCCGCAATCCCCTGCGACCTGTTTATCGCCTCTGCGGCGGTCGCCGACTACCGCCCCGAAGTCGTTGCCCCACAGAAACTCAAGAAAGACCCTACGAACGGCGACGGCTTACTGCTGCAGATGGTGCGCAACCCTGACATTCTGGCCACCATCGCCACCCGTCCCGACCGTCCGTTCAGTGTCGGCTTCGCTGCCGAAACCGAACACCTGCTCGACTACGCTGCACGCAAGCTGAAAGACAAAAACCTCGATCTGATCGTCGCCAACGACGTCGCCAACCCGAGCATTGGCTTCAACAGTGAGGAAAACGCTTGCAGCGTGATTGACCGGGACTTGCACGCAACGCTCTTTGCCCAGACCAGCAAGGGCAAGATTGCCCGCCAGCTGATCACTTTTATCGCCGAACGTCTGAACCAGGTTTAATTCGCATGCACGCTTTACAAGCCAAGATCCTCGACCCACGCATCGGCACTGAATTCCCGCTGCCGCAGTACGCCACGCCAGGCTCCGCCGGCCTCGACCTGCGCGCCATGCTGGAAAAAGACACTGTCATCAAGCCAGGCGAAACCCTGCTGATCCCTACCGGCCTGTCGGTGTACATCGGCGATCCGGGTTTGGCGGCGCTGATTCTGCCGCGCTCAGGCCTGGGCCATAAGCACGGCATCGTGCTGGGCAATCTGGTCGGCCTGATCGACTCCGATTACCAGGGCCCGCTGATGGTGTCGTGCTGGAACCGTGGCCAGACCGATTTCAACATCGTGGTTGGCGAACGCCTGGCCCAGCTGGTGCTGGTGCCCGTGGTTCAAGCGCACTTCGAGCTGGTCGAAGAGTTCGATGAAACCCAGCGCGGCACCGGCGGCTTCGGACACTCCGGCAGCCACTGATCACAGAAAGGCCGGGCCCCTGCCCGGCCTGAAACCCACATTTTATGTTTCAGGGACGAAAAAATTGCTTAGACCTCATCTGGAACGTTTACCGCCGGAAATCAAGGCATTGACCGGCCATTCGGTCGCGGACGCTGGTGACATGGCCTTTGCCCACCACGAACTCTCTGCCGAAAACGCCGTCATACCCTTCAGTTTGAGCCTGTCGACGAGTTTTGCGCAGGCAGGTCCAGCCACTTTCGAGATGGAGCATTTCCAGAAATGAGCACCCCAGCCCAAGTCGCACCGAAGTTCCCCGACAGCATTTTCCGCGCTTACGACATTCGCGGCACTGTCCCGGAAACCCTGACCGCTGAAACCGCTTATTGGATCGGTCGCGCTATCGGCTCCCAGAGCCTGGCTCAGGACGAACCAAACGTTTCCGTTGGCCGCGACGGCCGCCTGTCCGGTCCGCAGCTGGTGGAACAACTGATCCAGGGCCTGGCCGACAGCGGTTGCCACGTCAGCGATGTCGGCCTGGTGCCAACGCCTGCGCTGTATTACGCCGCTAACGTACTGGCCGGCAAATCCGGTGTGATGCTTACCGGTAGCCACAACCCGTCGAACTACAACGGCTTCAAGATCGTCATTGCCGGCGACACCCTGGCGAACGAACAGATCCAGGCCCTGCACGAACGCCTCAAGACCAACAACCTGAGCAGCGGCAAGGGCAGCATCACCAAGGTCGAGATCCTCGATCGCTACAACACCGAAATCGTCCAGGACATCAAGTTGGCTCGCCGCCTGAAAGTGGTGGTCGATTGCGGTAACGGCGCCGCCGGCGTGATCGCCCCGCAACTGATCGAAGCCCTGAACTGTGAAGTCATCCCACTGTTCTGCGAAGTCGATGGCAACTTCCCGAACCACCACCCGGACCCGGGCAAGCCTGAAAATCTCGTCGACCTGATCGCCAAGGTCAAGGAAACCAAGGCCGACCTGGGCCTGGCCTTCGACGGCGACGGCGACCGTGTTGGGGTTGTGACCAACACCGGCAGCATCGTCTTCCCGGACCGCCTGCTGATGCTGTTCGCCCGCGACGTCGTGGCGCGCAACCCGGATGCGGAAATCATCTTCGACGTCAAATGCACCCGCCGCCTGACGCCATTGATCAAGGAATACGGCGGTCGACCGCTAATGTGGAAGACCGGTCATTCGTTGATCAAAAAGAAAATGAAGCAAACGGGCGCCCTGTTGGCCGGTGAAATGAGCGGGCATATCTTCTTCAAGGAACGCTGGTTCGGTTTCGACGACGGCATTTATAGCGCCGCGCGGCTGCTGGAAATCCTCAGCAAGGAAAAATCCACTGCGGAAGAGTTGTTTGCGACCTTCCCTAACGATATTTCTACGCCAGAAATCAATATCCATGTGACCGAAGAGAGCAAATTCAGCATCATTGATGCACTGCACGACGCGCAGTGGGGCGAAGGCGCCGACCTGACCACCATTGACGGCGTGAGAGTCGACTATGCCGAAGGCTGGGGTCTGGTTCGCGCCTCTAACACCACACCGGTGTTGGTGCTGCGCTTCGAGGCCGATACCGAGGCCGAGCTGCAACGCATCAAGGACGTGTTCCATGTCCAGCTGAAACGCGTTGCACCTGATCTCCAATTACCGTTCTGATTGACTAGATAGTTTCACCGGAGCCCTGAATGACCCTCGAACGCGATGCCGCCGCCAACACCGCCAAGGTTCTATCCGAAGCGCTGCCTTATATTCGCCGCTACGTTGGCAAGACGCTGGTGATCAAATATGGCGGCAACGCTATGGAAAGCGACGAGCTGAAAACCGGCTTTGCTCGCGATATCGTGCTGATGAAGGCCGTGGGTATTAACCCGGTGGTCGTTCACGGCGGCGGCCCGCAGATCGGTGATCTGCTCAAGCGGCTGTCGATCGAGAGCCATTTTGTCGATGGCATGCGCGTCACTGATGCGCAAACCATGGACGTCGTGGAAATGGTCCTCGGCGGCCAGGTGAACAAAGACATCGTCAACCTGATCAACCGCCACGGCGGTAGCGCCATCGGTCTGACCGGCAAGGACGCTGAGCTGATTCGCGCGAAAAAGCTCACGGTCACCCGTCAAACACCAGAAATGACCACTCCGGAAATCATCGATATCGGCCATGTAGGCGAAGTGGTCGGGATCAATACCGACTTGCTGAACCTGCTGGTCAAAGGTGATTTCATCCCGGTCATCGCACCTATCGGTGTCGGCGCCGATGGCGAGTCGTACAACATCAACGCCGATCTGGTGGCTGGCAAGGTAGCTGAGGCCCTCAAAGCCGAGAAACTGATGCTGCTGACCAACATTGCCGGCTTGATGGACAAGCAAGGCAAAGTCCTGACCGGCCTGACCACCGAGCAGGTCAATGAGTTGATCGCAGACGGGACCATCTACGGCGGCATGCTGCCGAAGATCCGTTGCGCACTGGAAGCGGTGCAAGGCGGTGTGACCACCTCGCACATCATCGACGGTCGCGTACCTAACGCGGTGCTGCTGGAAATCTTCACCGATACCGGCGTAGGCACACTGATCAGCAATCGCAAGCGTCACTAAGCGATGAAAACAAAAGGCCCCGCTCAGCATGCTGAGCGGGGCCTTTTTTATTGCGGTTCAAATCCTGGCGAAGATCAGATCCCGTACTGCGCGCGGTAGGCTTCGACCGCTGGCAGATGCTGCTTGAGCTGCGGATCATCAGCCAGGAACTGCAGAACCTGGGTCAAGGACACGATGCTGACCACCGGAATACCGAAGTCACGCTCCACTTCCTGGATCGCCGACAACTCACCGTTGCCGCGCTCCTGGCGGTTCAGAGCGATCAGTACACCGGCAGCTTTGGCACCCTGAGCCTGAATGATCTGCATCACTTCGCGAATCGCAGTACCGGCAGTGATGACGTCGTCGATGATCAGCACATCACCCGCCAGTGGAGCGCCAACCAGGCTGCCGCCTTCGCCATGAGCCTTGGCTTCTTTGCGGTTGAAACACCACGGCAGATCGAGCTGATGATGTTCCGCCAACGCCACGGCCGTCGTGGCCGCCAAAGGAATCCCTTTGTAGGCCGGACCGAACAGCACGTCGAAGGAAATGCCGCTTTCGACGATGGCTGCAGCATAAAAACGCCCGAGCTGAGCCAGGGCCGAACCGCTGTTGAACAGGCCGGCATTGAAGAAGTAAGGACTGGTACGCCCGGACTTCAGGGTGAACTCACCGAAGCGCAAAACGCCGCGATCGATGGCAAAACGAATGAAATCGCGCTGATACGCCTGCATGAAAAAAGCCCCAATATCACGGATTTAGCTAATTAGGTAGACCTCGGGTATCATACACGCACGTGATTTTTGGGGCCATTTATGCGGATCATCAGTGTGAACGTCAATGGTATTCAGGCTGCAGTCGAGCGTGGTTTGCTCAGTTGGCTGCAAGCACAGAACGCCGACGTCATCTGCCTGCAGGACACCCGCGCCTCCGCCTTTGAACTGGACGACCCAGCCTTCCAACTGGATGGCTACTTCCTTTATGCCTGCGAAGCTGAAGTCCCTGCCCAAGGTGGCGTGGCTTTGTATTCGCGGCTGCAACCGAAGGCTGTCATCAGCGGTCTTGGTTTCGAGACGGCAGACCGCTACGGGCGCTACCTGCAAGCCGATTTCGACAAGGTCAGCATCGCGACCTTGCTGCTTCCATCAGGGCAGAACGGCGATGAAGACTTGAACCAGAAGTTCAAGCTTATGGACGACTTCGCTCGTTACCTGGATAAACAGCGGCGCAAACGTCGCGAGTACATTTATTGTGGCTCGCTCTACGTGGCGCAACAGAAGCTGGATATCAAAAACTGGCGCGACAGCCAGCAATCTCCAGGTTTCCTGGCGCCTGAACGGGCCTGGATGGACGAGATTGTCGGCAACATGGGTTATGTCGATGCCCTGCGTGAAGTCAGTCGTGAAGGCGATCAGTACAGCTGGTGGCCGGACAACGAACAGGCCGAGATGCTCAACCTGGGCTGGCGCTTCGATTACCAGCTGCTGACACCGGGCCTGCGTCGCTTCGTACGTAGTGCACGCCTGCCACGTCAGCCACGCTTCTCGCAGCACGCACCCTTGATCGTGGATTACGACTGGACGCTGACCATCTAAGCGTCTTTTCGCAGCCACAAAAAAGCCGACAGCAATGTCGGCTTTTTTGTGGGCGTCAATTTTACTTGATCAGGCGCCAAGTGAAGGGATAGCGATACGGCACCCCTTCATTGGCCTTGATGCCGCCGATAATCGCCAGCACCAAGGCACCAATCGCTACCAGCCCGAACAGGAAGAACCCGATTATCAGCACCATCAACAAAAAGCAGATGGCCGATGCGATGGCGACGGTGATCTGAAAATTCAGTGCTTCCTTGCCCTGCGCATCGATGAACGGGTCCATCTCGCGCTTCATCTGCCAGAGAATCAGCGGCCCAATCAGCGTACCGAAAGGAATCCAGATCCCCAGCAAGGCGGACAAGTGACAAAACATCGCCCATTGGCGAACCTCCTGGCTCGGCATAGGCAGTGGAAGTTGTTCGTCACTCATGGCGCTCTCCTTGCTGGATGTCGGGGCAATCAGTCAGCCAGTGCAGCTTTTTGCAGCTCGAAAATCTCGTTCATGCCTTTCTTCGCCAATGCCAGCATCGCGTTCAGTTCTTCAGGCTGGAACGGCGCGCCTTCGGCAGTACCCTGAACTTCAATGAAGCCGCCGGTGCTGGTCATCACGACGTTGAGATCAGTCTCGGCAGCCGAGTCTTCCAGGTAGTCAAGATCGAGCACCGGCACGCCTTGGTACATACCCACCGAAACAGCAGCGATCATTTGCTTGAGCGGGTCACCGCCTTTCAGGCCGCCACGCTTCTTGATCACTTTCAAGGCATCGATCAGTGCAACCATGGCCCCGGTGATCGACGCGGTGCGAGTGCCGCCATCGGCCTGGATCACATCGCAATCGACGAACAAGGTGACATCGCCCAGCTTGGACATGTCCAGCGCAGCGCGCAGGGAACGACCGATCAAACGCTGGATCTCGAGCGTACGACCGCCTTGTTTGCCACGGCTCGCCTCACGCTGGTTACGCTCGCCAGTGGCGCGCGGCAGCATGCCGTACTCAGCCGTCAACCAACCCTGGCCCTGGCCTTTCAGGAAACGCGGTACGCCGTTTTCGACGCTGACCGTACAAATCACTTTGGTATCACCAAATTCGACCAGTACAGATCCCTCGGCGTGTTTGGTGTAGTTGCGGGTGATGCGGATCGAGCGGAGCTGATCGGCGGCGCGACCACTTGGACGTTTCATAGGGGAACACCTGTACGGGGACGGAAATCTGCCGAGCATTATAGAGCCCGCAGCACCGACTGGGCACTTCTAAAAAACCTGCGCCGCGACCGATGGCTCTGAACAAGGCTCTGGCGCCGACCGCCGACCAGCTGCAGCCCTTTGTCACACGCACAGTTTGGGAGCATTCGCTGCACTGCGTTACAATCCTGCGCCTTTGCAGCCTGTCGGCTTTAATTTATCCATCAGACCCGCTGAAACCCCTTGGGTTTGCAGCAGGTCCGAATCGCGAGGTACCTCCATGGTGCACAGCATGACCGCCTTCGCCCGCGTCGAAAAAGCCGGCGCCCAAGGCACCCTGAGCTGGGAGTTGCGCTCGGTCAACAGCCGCTACCTGGAACCGCACCTGCGTCTGCCAGAGTCTTTTCGCGACCTCGAAGGCGCTGTACGCGAAGCACTGCGTCAGGGCTTATCCCGCGGAAAACTCGAATGCACCCTGCGTTTCACCGAAGAAACCACGGGCAAGCCGTTGCAGGTTGATCGCGAACGCGCAGCCCAGCTTGTCGCTGCGGCAGAGACCGTGGCCAGCCTGATCAAACACCCTGCTGCCCTGAACCCACTGGAAGTACTGGCCTGGCCGGGCGTGTTGGTGGCCGACGCGACCGACCCGCAAGCACTGAACGCCGAAGCCCTGACCCTATTCAACCAGGGCTTGAAAGAGCTCAAGAGCGGCCGCGAGCGCGAAGGCGCGGAGCTGGCCCGCCTGATCAATGAGCGTCTGAGTTCTATAGAAGAAGATGTGGTGACCCTGCGTGAGCTGGTCCCGCAAATGCTCGCGACCCAGCGTCAGAAAGTCCTCGACCGCTTCGCCGATATGAAGGCCGAGCTGGACCCGCAGCGCCTGGAACAGGAAATGGTCATGCTCGCGCAAAAGAGCGATGTGGCTGAAGAACTGGATCGGCTGAGCACCCACATCATCGAAGTTCGCCGCGTACTCAAATCCGGCGGCGCCGCCGGTCGGCGCCTGGACTTCCTGATGCAAGAGCTCAACCGCGAAGCCAATACACTAGGCTCCAAAGCCTTCGACCCGCGTAGCACTCAGGCTGCGGTCAACCTCAAGGTGTTGATCGAGCAGATGCGCGAACAAGTGCAGAATATTGAGTAAGGCTCCCCTGACATGACCCACAGCACTGGCACCCTCTACATCATTTCCGCCCCCTCAGGCGCGGGCAAGACCAGCCTGGTCAAGGCCCTGATCGACGCGCAGCCGCAAATTCGCGTGTCGGTTTCCCACACCACCCGCGCCATGCGTCCAGGTGAAGTCGACGGGGTGAACTACAACTTTGTCGACCGCGCCGAGTTCGTGCGGATGATCGAGCATGGTGATTTCCTTGAGCGAGCCGAAGTGTTCGGCAACCTCTATGGCACTTCGCAGAGCCATTTGCAGCAAACCCTGGATGAAGGCCATGACCTGATTCTGGAAATCGACTGGCAAGGTGCGGAGCAAGTGCGCAAGTTGATGCCCCAGGCTCGCTCGATCTTCATTTTGCCGCCGTCCCAGCAGGCCTTGCGTCAACGCCTGACCAACCGTGGGCAGGACAGCGATGAAATCATCGAGGGCCGGATGCGCGAAGCAGTCAGCGAGATGAGTCATTACGTCGATTACGACTACCTGATCATCAACGATGATTTCGCTACTGCCTTGGACGATCTGAAAGCGATTTTCCGGGCCAACCAGCTCCATCAAAAGCGTCAGCAGCAACGTTTCGGCAAATTACTGGCTGAACTGTTGGGCTAAAGAGCACTTCCCAAAACCGTTGCAAGGGCTTTACATTGGCACTTGTAGCGCGCCGGAGAGCTTGGCGGAAAATCAGCGCTTCCCTAAACGCTGGTGATTTTTTAAACTGTTGAGTCCGCTCGCCCATCCGGGCAGCGCGCATATTGCATTTGCTACGAGGAATACCATGGCCCGCGTAACCGTTGAAGACTGCCTAGATCACGTGGCTAACCGCTTTGAGCTGGTCATGCTCTCTACCAAACGTGCTCGTCAATTGGCGACCGGCGGCAAAGAGCCAAAGCTGGCCTGGGAAAATGACAAACCTACAGTTATGGCGTTGCGCGAAATCGCAGCAGGCCTGATGAGCTATGAAGTCATCGCTGAAGCAGAAATCGTTGAAGACGAACCGCTGTTCGCGGCGTTCGAGGACGAGTCCAACGAGGCCGTCTAAGCCTATGCCTGGTCGACGTAGCACGGCGCAGGGTCACAGCCATCGGCAGGAGTCATCATGCCGAGCATAGACGCCCTCGCCGATCGCTTATCGACCTATCTCGGCACGGACCAGGTCAACCTGGTTCGCCGAGCGTACTTCTACGCCGAACAAGCCCACGACGGCCAACGCCGCCGTAGCGGCGAGGCGTACGTCACGCACCCTTTAGCGGTCGCGAATATTCTTGCCGACATGCATATGGACCATCAGAGCCTGATGGCGGCCATGCTGCATGACGTGATTGAAGACACCGGTATTGCCAAGGAAGCGCTCTCGGCGCAGTTCGGTGAAACCGTGGCCGAACTGGTCGATGGGGTCAGCAAACTGACCCAGATGAACTTCGAGACCAAAGCCGAAGCCCAAGCCGAAAACTTCCAGAAAATGGCCATGGCCATGGCCCGCGACATTCGCGTGATCCTGGTCAAGCTGGCCGACCGCCTGCACAACATGCGGACCCTGGAAGTGCTGTCCGGCGAAAAACGCCGGCGGATTGCCAAGGAAACTCTGGAAATCTATGCACCCATCGCCAACCGCCTGGGCATGCACAGCATCCGCATAGAGTTCGAAGATCTCGGCTTCAAGGCCATGCACCCGATGCGTTCCGCGCGGATCTACCAGGCGGTCAAACGCGCCCGGGGCAATCGCAAGGAAATCGTCAACAAGATCGAAGAATCCCTCAGCCACTGCCTGGCCATCGACGGCATTCAGGGCGAGGTCAGCGGTCGGCAGAAACACATCTACGGCATCTACCAGAAGATGCGCGGCAAGCGTCGGGCCTTCAACGAGATCATGGACGTCTACGCGTTCCGCATCATCGTCGACAAGGTCGATACCTGCTACCGAGTGCTCGGCGCTGTACATAATTTGTACAAACCGCTGCCGGGGCGCTTCAAGGATTACATCGCGATCCCTAAAGCCAACGGCTATCAGTCGTTGCATACCACGCTGTTCGGCATGCACGGCGTACCGATCGAGATCCAGATCCGCACCCGTGAAATGGAAGAGATGGCCAACAACGGCATTGCCGCCCACTGGCTGTACAAATCCACTGGCGACGAGCAGCCAAAAGGCACTCATGCTCGCGCTAGGCAATGGGTCAAGGGCGTGCTGGAAATGCAGCAACGCGCCGGCAACTCCCTCGAGTTTATTGAAAGCGTGAAGATCGACCTGTTCCCGGACGAGGTCTACGTCTTCACGCCCAAAGGCCGGATCATGGAGCTGCCCAAAGGCTCCACCGCAGTCGACTTCGCCTATGCGGTACACACTGACGTCGGCAACAGCTGCATCGCCTGCCGGATCAACCGTCGCCTGGCGCCACTGTCCGAACCCCTGCAAAGCGGCTCTACCGTGGAGATCGTCAGTGCTCCGGGCGCGCGACCAAACCCGGCCTGGCTCAATTTCGTGGTCACCGGCAAGGCCCGCACGCATATTCGTCACGCACTGAAACTGCAACGCCGTTCCGAATCCATCAGCCTCGGCGAACGCCTGCTGAACAAGGTGCTCAACGGTTTCGACAGCTCGCTGGAAAAAGTCCCGGCCGAGCGCATCCAGTTGATGCTCCACGAGTACCGCCTCGAGGTGATCGAAGACCTGCTGGAAGACATCGGCCTGGGCAATCGCATGGCCTACGTCGTCGCCCGCCGCCTGATCGGTGAAGGCGAGCAGCTACCGAGCAGCGAAGGTCCGCTGGCGATTCGCGGCACCGAAGGCCTGGTCCTCAGTTACGCCAAATGCTGCACGCCGATCCCTGGCGACCCGATTGTCGGCCACCTGTCCGCAGGCAAAGGGATGGTGGTGCACCTGGACAACTGCCGCAATATCAGCGAAATCCGCCACAACCCGGAAAAATGCATCCAGCTCTCCTGGGCCAAGGATGTCACCGGCGAATTCAACGTCGAACTGCGTGTCGAGCTGGAACACCAGCGCGGCCTGATTGCCCTGCTGGCCAGCAGCGTCAACGCGGCCGACGGCAATATCGAAAAAATCAGCATGGATGAGCGCGATGGTCGTATCAGCGTGGTCCAACTGGTGGTCAGCGTGCACGACCGAGTGCATCTGGCCCGCGTGATCAAAAAACTGCGCGCCCTGACCGGGGTCACCCGCATCACCCGTATGCGTGCATAGCTCGCCCAAATAGCCCAACCCATTACAAGGAGTCATAAATGACCAAGACTGTTATCACCAGCGATAAAGCACCTGCCGCCATCGGTACTTATTCCCAGGCGATCAAGGCTGGCAACACTGTCTACATGTCCGGTCAAATCCCTCTGGACCCAAAAACCATGGAACTGGTCGAAGGCTTCGAAGCCCAGACCGTTCAGGTTTTCGAGAACCTCAAAGCCGTGGCTGAAGCTGCCGGTGGTTCGTTCAAAGACATCGTCAAACTGAACATCTTCCTCACCGACCTGAGCCACTTCGCAAAGGTCAACGAGATCATGGGCAAGTATTTCGACCAGCCTTACCCTGCCCGCGCCGCCATCGGTGTCGCTGCACTGCCAAAAGGCTCGCAGGTTGAGATGGACGCCATTCTCGTCATCGAGTAACTGGTACACGTCCTGGCGCAGCCGCCGCGCTGCGCCAATTCCGTTTTGAAAGGATTCCGTCATGCGCAAAGCGCTTGCTCTCTCTTTGCTTGCCATTTTTCTCGGCGGCTGTGCCAGCAATCCCGCCGACCGCGACATCAGTGGCACCTGGATCAACCAGGTAGCAATCGATGCCGCTGCCAAAGGCGGCCCCTTGCGTGAAGCCCTCCAGGCCTACGGTCCAAACCTGGAATGGGACATCAATACCAAAGCCGGTCAGGCGCGATACACCAATGGTTTTGAAAATGTCGACGGCAAGCTGCTGGGTGAAAAATCCGGCGCCTGGAAGATCGACTTTTATGGCGGTTCCGCCAGCGAGCTGAGTCGTGACGGCAAGCGACTGCTGCAGGTGGCGAACGACTCCGAACCGGAACAGGTTTTCCATCCAGCCCAAGGCACGGTTCCCGAAGGCGCACCGATTGGCGCCAGCTTCGAGCGAGCCTTGTACTCCGCTTATATGGGTGGCAGCTGGAAAGTCGTCAACGGCCCGGGTGAAGGCAATACTGTTCAGTTCCAGGCCGATGGCCAGGTGAGCGGGCTGCCGGGCAGCGACCGCTACGCCCTTTGTCTTGCCGGCGACTGCGCCTCCATGAGTGGCGGCAACGACAACATCTGGCTGCAACAGAATGGCCAGGGCAATACCTGGATTTTCGCGCGCAAGGGCAAACAGCTGGAAATATTCCAAACGATCAACACTGCTCAGGCGGACGAGATGCCTTCGTTCACGCCGGGCAATCGTCAGTGGCTGCTCGAGAAGCAGTGATCCAACCCTGATATCAACACAATCCAAATGTGTGTGTGGCGATTGACCTTCAGCAGCGCCCTTCAAGAATCGCCACATACCCTTCACGAAAGCTCGTATAACGCGGCTCCCAACCCAACGCCCGCGCCCGGGCATTGCTGCAACGCTTACTGCCGTTGCGGCGGACGCTGGCATCGGCCGCCCACTCCGTGACACCCAGATACTCGTGCAACCAACCGACCACTTCCGCCAGCGGCGCAGGCGTATCGTCGACACCGATGTAGCAGTCCTGCAGCACTTCGCCCCGATGATCCGCCTGTAGCAGGAACGCCAGCAGACCTGCCGCATCGTCGACGTGAATCCGGTTGCCATACAGCGGTGGATCGATAGCGACACGATAGCCCTGACGCACCTGAGTCAGCAGGCGCTCACGGCCTGGGCCATAGATACCCGTCAAGCGCACCAGACTGGCCGGTATGCCGCTGTGCAAGGCCACTTGCTCGGCTTCCAGCATCAAACGTCCGGAATAACCGCTGGCCTCGGTCGGCGAACTTTCGTCGACCCATTCGCCCGTCTGCTGGCCATACACGCTACTGCTGGAGACAAACAGCAAACGCTTTGGCTGCTGGCCACACTGCTTCAACCAGCCCAGCACATGCTGCAGGCCTTCGACGTAGGCCGCGCGATAACCAGCCTCGTCGTGTTCAGTGGCAGCAGCGCAATACACCAGGTAATCCACTTTCGCAGTCGGCCAGTCGGCCGGGCATTGCTCATTGAACAGATCGCCTGTTACCCCCACGACACCGACCGGCAAGCGCGAAATGTTCCGCCGCAGCCCATAAACCAACCAATTCCCGGCCAGTAGTTGAGTGGCCAAACGGCTACCGACGTCACCGCAGCCGGCGATCAAAACAGAAGGGGTGGACATCACAAAACTCCTTTCAGAAAAGCCCAGCCTAGCGTCGACAATGGACGATCAGCTAATAATCAAATAAAAAAGAGACTCTATTACTTTTGTTAACAAGAATTAATTGCAATAATGCACGCCACTTTGTTCTCGGCCCTGCGAGGCCTGGAAGGACATTTACCGTTTTCCCTCTTAGGTCCGGTCAGCATGACAAGCAATCAACTCCCCGCTTTGCCTACCACGCTTCCTAGCCCACCGCGCGCCTGGCGCATGGTAACAGCGCTGCTGTTCAGCCTGCTGCTGGCACCGACCGCCGCGTTTGCCGAAGAGCCTGTGCATGCCACCGCATCCGCTGATCATGCCGCTGCGGTTGTGACCCCGGTCGCTGCCGACCCGGCTCCGGCTGCCGACGGCGCAACCCTGGAAGGCCAACCTGAAGTACTCGAGGCGGACAACTCGCTGGGCATGGCTCACGACTTGTCGCCTTGGGGCATGTACCAGAACGCCGACATTATCGTAAAAATCGTGATGATCGGTCTGGCCATCGCCTCGATCATCACCTGGACCATCTGGATCGCCAAGGGCTTTGAACTGCTGGGCGCCAAGCGTCGCCTGCGCAGTGAAATCGCCCACCTGAAAAAAGCCACCACCCTTAAAGAAGCCAGCGCAACCGCCACCCAGTCAGGCACCCTCGCCAACCTGCTGGTCCACGACGCTCTGGAAGAAATGCGCCTGTCGGCCAACAGCCGTGAAAAAGAAGGTATCAAAGAGCGTGTCGCCTTCCGCCTTGAGCGTCTGGTTGCGGCCTGTGGCCGCAACATGAGCAGTGGCACCGGCGTGCTGGCAACCATCGGTTCTACTGCGCCCTTCGTCGGCCTGTTCGGTACCGTGTGGGGCATCATGAACAGCTTCATCGGCATCGCAAAAACACAAACCACCAACCTCGCTGTCGTGGCTCCCGGTATCGCCGAAGCCCTGCTGGCGACTGCTTTGGGTCTGGTGGCAGCGATCCCGGCGGTGGTGATCTACAACGTCTTCGCCCGCTCCATCGCCGGCTACAAGGCGCAGGTTTCCGATGCGTCGGCAGAAGTCCTGCTGCTGGTCAGCCGCGACCTCGACCACCTGCCGCCCGAGCGCAGCTCGCAACCGCACATGGTGAAAGTGGGGTAATCGGCCATGGGCCTGCATTTGAAAGAAGGCGCTGACGACGATCTCGCCGAGAACCACGAAATCAACGTCACGCCGTTTATCGACGTGATGCTGGTGCTGCTGATCATCTTCATGGTGGCAGCACCGCTGGCGACTGTGGACATTAAAGTCGACCTGCCTGCCTCGAGCGCCAAACCGGCACCGCGGCCAGAGAAGCCAGTGTTCCTCAGCGTCAAGGCCGATCAGCGACTGTTCCTTGGTGAAGACGAAGTGAAGGCTGAAAGCCTTGGCGCCACCCTTGATGCCAAGACTCAAGGCAAGAAGGACACGACGATCTTCTTCCAGGCCGATAAAGGCGTGGACTACGGCGACTTGATGAGTGTGATGGATGCTCTGAGGGCAGCCGGATACCTGAAAGTCGGCCTGGTCGGACTTGAGACGGCAGCCAAGAAATGATCACGACGCGCCAAAAGCTGACGCGTTACAGCGGTAGCCTGGCAGTGGTGCTGGGCGTCCACGCGGCCGCGATTCTCCTCGCGCTCAACTGGTCGTCGTCACCGCCGGTCGAACTGCCACCGATGGCGATGATGGTCGAGTTGGCGCCGGTTCCGGCACCGCCACCACCGGCACCGCCGAAAGTTGTGACGCCGCCGCAGCCACCGACCCCGGTCGAAGAACTGCCGTTGCCAAAACTCGCGGAGGCGCCGAAACCGACCATCTCCGTGCCCAAGCCGGTCAAACCCAAGCCAAAGCCGCAACCGCCCAAGCCCGTAGAGAAAAAGCCGGAGACGCCGAAGGAAAAACCTTCCGAGGAAAAGCCTAGCGACGCACCGCCGACGCCTGCACAGACGAACAAGTCCGCGCAGCCGACACCCGGCCCTACCGCAGCGCAAACTGCTGCCAAGGAAAGCTGGCAAGGCACGCTGCTCGCGCATCTGGCGAAGTACAAGAAGTACCCGCCCGGCGCTCAATCGCGCGGCAAGGAAGGTATGAACCGACTGCGCTTCGTGGTCGACGCTGAAGGCAACGTGCTGTCCTACGAATTGGTAGGGCGTTCGGGTAATGCCGATCTGGACCGGGCCACCCTGGAAATGATCCGCCGTGCCCAACCGCTGCCCAAGCCGCCGGCCGACATGCTGAACAATGGCGCGATCGAAATCGTTGCGCCGTTCGTTTACAACATCGAAAAACGCCACCGCTGAAGATCAAAAGGCACCGAAAGGTGCCTTTTGCATATCCGCCACCGCCAAACATGCATTACCCAGTGTCGCATTCCTCACCCAGTCTGATAACGTGCGTCTATCGATTGCAGCCGGTATGCTTGGCCCGCAACCTCATGGACGCCGCTATGACTCTCACAGAATTACGCTACATCGTCACCCTCGCCCAAGAGCAACACTTCGGCCATGCGGCCGAGCGTTGCCACGTCAGCCAGCCGACGCTTTCGGTAGGTGTGAAGAAGCTTGAAGACGAGCTCGGTGTGCTGATTTTCGAGCGCAGCAAAAGCGCGGTGCGCCTGACGCCCGTCGGCGAAGGCATCGTCGCCCAGGCCCAGAAGGTTCTCGAACAAGCCCAAGGCATACGCGAACTGGCCCAGGCCGGCAAGAACCAGCTGACTGCCCCACTGAAAGTCGGCGCGATCTACACGGTCGGCCCGTACCTGTTCCCGCACCTGATTCCACAACTGCACCGGGTCGCCCCGCAGATGCCGTTGTACATCGAAGAAAATTTCACCCACGTCCTGCGCGACAAACTGCGCAACGGCGAGCTGGATGCGATCATCATCGCCCTGCCGTTCAACGAAGCCGACGTGCTGACCCTGCAGCTTTACGACGAGCCGTTCTACGTGCTGATGCCCAGCTCGCACCCATGGACCGAGAAGAAAACCATCGACGCCAGCCTGCTCAACGACAAGAGCCTGCTGCTACTCGGCGAAGGTCACTGCTTCCGCGATCAGGTACTCGAGGCCTGCCCGACCCTAAAGGGCAGCGACGGCGCCAAGCACACCACGGTCGAGTCCAGCTCCCTGGAAACCATTCGGCACATGGTCGCTTCCGGCCTCGGCATCTCGATCCTGCCGCTCTCGGCGGTGGACAGCCATCACTACGCCCCCGGCGTAATCGAAGTACGTCCGCTGAGCCCACCCGTGCCGTTCCGCACCGTGGCGATCGCCTGGCGCGCCAGCTTTCCACGCCCAAAAGCGATTGAGATCCTCGCTGATTCGATCCGTCTGTGCTCGGTGGCCAAGCCGCCAGCAGCGAGCTAAGTAACCACAATGACTGAGCTGTCGAAGGTGTCGGTCACGGCGCTCAAGGGCGTCGGTGAAGCCATGGCCGAGAAACTGGCCAAGGTCGGACTGGAGAATCTCCAGGACGTCCTGTTTCACCTGCCAATGCGCTATCAGGACCGCACCCGCGTGGTGCCGATCGGCCAACTGCGGCCGGGTCAGGATGCGGTGATCGAAGGGACCGTCAGCGGCGCCGACGTGGTCATGGGCAAGCGTCGCAGCTTGCTGGTGCGCCTGCAGGACGGTACCGGCGGGCTCAGTCTGCGCTTCTACCATTTCAGCAACGCGCAGAAAGAAGGCCTCAAACGCGGCACCCGTGTGCGCTGTTATGGCGAGGCCCGGCCCGGCGCGTCGGGGCTGGAAATCTATCACCCGGAATACCGCGCCATCAACGGCGACGAACCACCGCCGGTGGATCAAACCCTGACGCCGATCTACCCGCTCACCGAAGGCCTGACCCAGCAGCGCCTGCGCCAACTCTGTCAGCAAAGCCTGGCCCTGCTCGGCCCGAGCAGCCTGCCCGACTGGCTGCCGGAAGAACTGGCGCGCGACTATCAGCTGGCGCCGCTGGACGATGCCATTCGTTACCTGCACCACCCACCGGCGGATGCCGATGTCGATGAGCTCGCATTGGGTCATCACTGGGCGCAGCACCGTCTGGCGTTTGAAGAACTGCTGACCCATCAACTGTCTCAGCAGCGCCTGCGTGAGAGTCTGCGCTCCCAGCGTGCACCGGCCTTGCCAAAAGCCAAAGTGCTGCCAGCGAAATACCTGGCCAACCTGGGCTTCCCGCCGACCGGCGCGCAGCAACGGGTCGGCAATGAAATCGCCTACGACCTCAGTCAGCCCGAACCGATGCTGCGGCTGATTCAGGGCGATGTCGGCGCCGGCAAAACCGTGGTCGCCGCCCTCGCCGCCTTGCAGGCGCTGGAGGCTGGCTATCAGGTCGCCTTGATGGCACCGACCGAAATTCTCGCTGAGCAACACTTCATCAACTTCACGCGCTGGCTTCAGCCGCTGGGCATCGAAACTGCCTGGCTGGCCGGCAAGCTCAAAGGCAAAAACCGCGTAGCGGCACTGGAGCAGATCGCCAACGGCGCTCCAATGGTGGTCGGCACCCATGCGCTGTTCCAGGACGAAGTGCAGTTCAAGAACCTGGCGCTGGTGATCATCGACGAGCAGCACCGCTTCGGCGTACAGCAGCGTCTGGCCCTGCGTCAGAAAGGCGTGGGCGGCCGGATGTGTCCACACCAGTTGATCATGACGGCCACGCCAATTCCGCGCACGCTGGCCATGAGCGCTTACGCTGACCTCGACACCTCGATCCTCGACGAACTGCCGCCCGGCCGGACGCCGGTGAACACGGTGCTGATCACAGATACCCGGCGTATCGAAGTCATCGAACGCGTGCGCGCTGCCTGCGCCGAGGGTCGTCAGGCCTATTGGGTGTGCACGCTGATTGAAGAGTCCGAAGAGCTGACGTGCCAGGCCGCCGAAACCACCTACGAAGACCTGACCAGTGCCCTTGGCGAGTTACGGGTCGGACTGATTCACGGGCGGATGAAGCCCGCCGAGAAGGCCGCGGTCATGGCCGAGTTCAAGGCCGGCGCCTTGCAATTGTTGGTGGCGACCACGGTGATCGAAGTCGGTGTCGACGTGCCCAACGCCAGCCTGATGATCATCGAAAACCCTGAGCGCCTGGGTCTTGCGCAACTGCACCAATTGCGCGGCCGGGTTGGCCGGGGCAGCGCCGCCAGCCACTGTGTGCTGCTCTACCATCCGCCGCTGTCACAAATCGGCCGTCAGCGTCTGGGCATCATGCGCGAGACCAACGACGGCTTCATCATCGCCGAAAAGGACCTCGAACTGCGCGGCCCCGGCGAGATGCTCGGCACCCGGCAAACCGGCCTGCTGCAATTCAAGGTTGCCGACCTGATGCGCGACGCCGATCTGCTGCCCGCCGTACGCGATGCCGCCCAAGCCTTGCTCGAACGCTGGCCGCAACATGTCAGCCCGCTCCTGGAGCGCTGGCTACGTCATGGGCAGCAATACGGCCAAGTGTGAGCAGTGTGTCAGTTAATGGGCCAGCACCTTAAACAAGCTGGTTATACTGGTTGAATTGTAAAAAAACGGATACAGACCATGACCGAAGTTGCCCTCGCTACCGAAGCACCGCACGCTCCGTCTGTTATCCGGATGCTGCTTGGCAAGCTGGCCATCAGCTATAACGAAGTGCTTGAGCACCCCGGCCTTCCTGCCGCGCGCAAGGTTCAGGCCGTTCTGCTGGACGACGCCGTCGGCGCGCTCATGGTGCTGTTTCCACAGAGCCAGTTGCTGGACCTCAACCGCCTCGCCGAGTTGACCGGTCGACGCCTGACCGCAGTGCCCCTCGATCGCCTGGAGCGCATGCTCGGCAAACACAACCTGAGCCTGCTGCCCGGCCTGCCTGCCCTCACCACTTCACCCTGCCTCTATGAAGAAAGCCTGCTGCGCGAACCGAGTCTACTGATCAACTCGGGCGAGCCGGGCGTGCTGCTGGAAGTCTCCAGCGAAGCCTTCAAAAGCATGCTGACCAAAGCCAGCGCCGCGAACTTCGGCGAAGCCCTGAACACGATCCGCCCCAACCTCGACCGCCCCCACGATGACCGCGAGGAAATCACCCAGGCAGTGCAGGCCTTCACCGCCCGAAGGATTCAGCAGCGACTGGAAGAGACCATCGAGATTCCACCGCTGGCCGAGACGGCGCAGAAGATCATCAAACTGCGGGTCGACCCCAACGCCACCATCGACGACATCACCGGCGTGGTAGAGACCGATCCGGCCCTGGCCGCGCAAGTGGTGAGCTGGGCGGGGTCACCGTACTACGCCTCGCCGGGCAAGATTCGTTCAGTGGAAGACGCGATCGTTCGCGTGCTCGGTTTCGATCTGGTGATCAACCTGGCGCTGGGCCTGGCCCTGGGTAAAACCCTAAGCCTGCCCAAAGACCATCCGCAACACACCACGCCTTACTGGCAACAGTCGATCTACACCGCAGCGGTCATCGAAGGCCTGACCCGCGCCATGCCTCGCGCCCAGCGCCCGGAAGCCGGCCTGACCTACCTTGCAGGCTTGCTGCACAACTTTGGCTATCTGCTGCTGGCCCACGTCTTCCCGCCGCACTTCTCGCTGATCTGCCGCCATCTGGAGGTCAACCCGCACCTGTGCCACAGCTATGTCGAGCAACACCTGCTGGGCATCAGCCGCGAACAGATCGGCGCCTGGCTGATGCGCTACTGGGACATGCCGGAAGAACTGTCCACCGCCCTGCGCTTTCAGCATGACCCCGGCTACGACGGCGACCATGCCGAATACCCGAACCTGGTGTGCCTTGCCGTACGCTTGCTGCGCAGCCACGGCATCGGCTCCGGCCCCGACGAAGAAATCCCCGACGCCTTGCTCGAACGCCTGGGCCTGACCCGCGACAAAGCCGAAGACGTCGTCACCAAAGTCCTCGAAGCCGAAGCCTTGTTGCGCGAGCTGGCTTCACAGTTCACCCAGGGTTGATGCGGCGCCTGTAATACTGCTATCGCGAGCAAGCTCGCTCCCACACTGGAACTGCGTCAGATCACACTCTTGTGATCGACGCAAAACCTTGTGGGAGCGAGCTTGCTCGCGATGAATCCAACTCGGTCTAACAGACCAGTCTCAAGCCTTGGCCTTCCTCGGCTTCAAATACTTGGTCAACCCCTGGAACCAGATCACCAGCGCCGGGTTGCCCTTGATCTGAATCGACTTGTCCTGAATTCCTGTCATGAACGCCAGTTGCTTGTTTTTCGCCTGCATCGTGGCAAAGCCGTACGCGGCGTCTTTAAAGGCAATGGCAAATGCCGGCGTCGGGTAAACACCCGAACTGCTGGTAATACGCTGGTCTTTGACAAAGAAGTGACGGGCAACTTTGCCGTCGAGGGTCTGCAACTGGAACACCAGTTCTTTGTCGCCCAACTGCTGCTGAAACGCCGGGTTATTACGACTGGCTTTGCCCATTAACAGGCCCAGCATCCAGAGAAGAAAACGAAATTTCATGCACACGGCCTCAGTGGAGTTATTGGATGGCCGTGGGAGTTTAACGATTTAACGGTAGAACGCCACCGATCTCCTTCGTTAGAAGGAGATCGGCCGGCTTTTACCGCTTATAGCTACAAATTACTACAAAACAACGGATGCCTAGACATTCGGGCAAGGGGCTGGCGCCCAATCACCTGCTCTGACGTTTGCGGATCGGGAAAGCGAAAACTGTCCTACAGTCTATTGGCTGTCGGCTACCTGACACGACTCTCCCCGACCTTAAAACAAGAGAATCGACTCATGACATTCGAACCCTTTGCCAAATCGCTTATTGCGTCGGCACTCGCCCTTGGTTTCACCTGCGCGCAGGCGGCTTCGCAAGCCCCGGTCGCTGCCGAAAACGGCATGGTGGTCACGGCCCAACATCTGGCCACCCGCATCGGCGTCGACGTGCTCAAGGACGGCGGCAACGCAGTCGATGCCGCAGTGGCGGTCGGCTATGCGATGGCGGTGGTCTACCCCGCTGCGGGCAACATTGGCGGCGGCGGGTTCATGACGATTCAGCTGGCCGATGGCCGCAAGACCTTCCTCGACTTCCGCGAAAAGGCGCCCCTGGCCGCCACCGCGAACATGTACCTCGATAAGGATGGCAATGTCGTCCCGGACCTGAGCACCAAGGGACACCTGGCCGTCGGCGTCCCAGGAACCGTGTCCGGCATGGAGCTGGCGCTGAAGAAATACGGCACGATGAAGCGTGCCGACGTCATCGCGCCGGCCATCAAGTACGCCGAGGACGGCTTCGTGCTTGAACAGGGCGATGTCGATCTGCTCGGAACCGCGACGGACGTCTTCAAGAAAGACATGCACGACTCGGGCTCGATCTTCCTGAGCAAAGGCGAGCCGATGCAGGTCGGCCAGAAGCTGGTGCAAAAAGACCTGGCCACGACCCTACGGGAAATTTCCAGTAAAGGCGCCGACGGCTTCTACAAGGGTTGGGTTGCCCAGGCCATCGTCGACTCAAGCAAGGCCGGCAAGGGCCTCATCACGCAAGCCGACCTCGACAAATATCAGACCCGCGAACTCGCGCCGATCGAGTGCGACTACCGTGGCTACCACGTCGTCTCTGCGCCGCCACCGAGCTCGGGCGGGGTGATTATTTGCGAGATCATGAACATCCTCGAAGGCTATCCGATGCAAAGCCTGGGCTATCACTCGGCTCAGGGACTGCACTATCAGATCGAAGCCATGCGCCACGCCTATGTCGACCGCAACAGCTATCTGGGCGACCCCGACTTCGTCAAAAACCCAATAGCGCATCTGCTGGACAAGGATTACGCAACGAAGCTGCGCGCCGCAATCGATCCGCAAAAAGCTGGTATTTCCCGCGATATCAAACCTGGGGTCGCGCCGCACGAAGGCAGCAACACCACGCACTACTCGATCGTCGACAAATGGGGTAACGCAGTCTCGGTGACCTACACCCTCAACGATTGGTTTGGTGCAGGCGTCATGGCCAGCAAGACCGGCATCATCCTCAACGACGAAATGGACGACTTCACGTCCAAAGTGGGCGTGCCCAACATGTACGGCCTTGTGCAAGGGGAAGCGAACGCTATCGCCCCAGGCAAAGCACCGCTGTCCTCAATGAGCCCGACCATCGTCACCAAAGACGGCAAAACTGTCATGGTCGTCGGCACGCCAGGCGGCAGCCGGATCATCACCGCGACCTTGCTGACGATCCTCAACGTCATCGACTACAAGATGAACATTCAGGAAGCCGTCGATGCGCCACGGTTCCATCAGCAGTGGTTGCCGGAAGAGACCAACCTCGAAGCGTTCGCCGTCAGCCCTGACACCCAGAAAATCCTCGAAAGCTGGGGACAAAAATTCAAGGGCCCGCAGGACGCCAACCATGTCGCGGCGATTTTGGTTGGAGCGCCTTCACTCGATGGCACACCGGTCGGCAAAAACCGCTTCTACGGCGCGAACGATCCGCGGCGTGGCACGGGCCTGTCACTGGGGTATTGAGTGAGGTGAAGCCCTGATTCAGGGCTTCGTTGAATTAAAAACCTATCTCTACGGTTTGGAGGGTGAATCAGCTAATTTTGGAGCAGAGATAGCTGATTCACTCTCACTAAAAGCGCTTTGATCAAGAACTTTATCGAGCACGCTCTGTGGGCTGCCATGACCTTCAACCGTGTGTGTCCAATAGTTGAAGTCGAGGTCGATCCATCCTTGTAGTTGGGTTTCGTAACTGTCCGGGTACTGCGCCTGCTCGATACTGGGCAACGTTTTATAATGATCAAGTACCGCAGTAAAGAAGTGGGTAAGCTTTCCGGTGCTGTTGTATTCAGCCATTGCCCTGGCTACGACCATTTGCCCCCATGCTGACTCTTGGTCAAACGCTTCACTCCATGCCGCTCTTCTTTCATTAATCGTGAAGGTTCCACTGTCATCATAGGTAATCAACGCAAGCTGATCTCGTGACAGGCCAGCGAAAGGATTTGTTCCGCCCCCGCTTACGTGCTGTGTCGCTTTCTTGGCACGAGCTAGAAGTTCAGGGTTTTCTGTATTCGGAATCTCAGCGTCGTTTTTGGCCTTGTTAGCGAAGTAGCGGTCCCCCGTGATTTGGCTGAACAACTCGGTAGCCTTCGCGCCGAGTGCCCTCCTACTCAGACTGGCATCGCGCGCTTCTGCACGTGTTGCACTTTCGCTTAACTGCTGCGCAAGCGATGAAAGCGTGCTGGTACCTCTTGTATCTTCTGTGACACGAGCTGTTGCACTGGTATTGGATACTGCGACAGTTTGAGTTGAGGGTATGGAGATACTGGGAGTCTGGTTATTAGAGAGCAGAGTTGAGCTTACTAAAATTACCATTATGGCTTTTTCTCCTTGACATTAAACTTTCATATAAAAGTCTTTAGCAGCCTTATATTTATCAGCTCCTTCAAAACTTTATTCTTTGGGTGCACAACCCGATTAAAGTACCCACATCAAGATACGGCCGCGCAGAAAGTTCGCCACAAGACCTGACCCTGTATCATTTCATCGTAAATTCAACTGACCAAGCGTAAGTTGTTGCGTTCATCGCAGTAGACTTCGCCGTGCAGGTTGCTCCGCCACTAGGGGTGGCTGTATTTCTCCACTTGGGAATTTTCGAGCCCAGCGGCCCTGGCGCAGCGACAAATGTTGCAAGAAAGGTACAAGTTTTACCACCCATCGTGTAGCGCAAGCTAGCGTAATTGGCATCTGGGGAAATAGTGCTTTGCACAATATAAGTATTAACGCCTCCACTTTTGACGGCGACAAAAGGCTTTGGCTTTGCGTTGGCATTAGTAGAGGCTTCATTGCTTGTTACGATTTTGTAAGTCGCCTCAGTGCTTCCAACGTTCTTGAATGTCACTGTAACTGGGGGACCAGCCAGTGCCGAACCTGTAACAGTGAGTGCTGTAATTGTCAGCGCTACGAAAAGTGCCTTGGATACTTTCATATACGTTACTCCCTGGATTTAAATTATCATTCCGTTGTAGATATTTGAACCAATCTCATGATAAGCGATAGATGTTAAACGTGCATCTGATAACCCTGTAGGTTGTTTCTGTTTGTAACGAAGGTTACTTCAGACACTTTCAGCAAAGCGTAGGAAAAAAGAAAAATTGACGCCTACACTAGAAACCCTAACCACGGCAGACAGATAAAAAACAACACAGCGCCCCCTCAAATTAATTAAAGCGAGCGAGCAGTATTTATCGAGGCGTAAGCCGCCGGCGATATAACAATAAAATATTGTTCACACAAAAAAGCACAAAGGAAGGGACAGACTTATCTACCGCAAATAAACCCGTCCCCTTTTTCCACATTCACTCAAAGCTTGTAGCCAATCTGTCGCAACAAATTCTTGCGCCATAGAATGTCTTCGTCGCCTTCAAGCTCAGTGGCACACAAGCCATCCACCACGCCCAGGACCGCTCGCCCCTGCTGCGTCTCAGAGACAATCACTTCAGTTGGATTGGCGGTTGCGCAAAAAATGCGGCAGACCTCTGGCACCATCTTGACGGTGTTCAACACGTTCACCGGATAGAAACCGTCCCCGAGGAAAATGATGAAGCTATGGCCGGCGGCAATGGCTTTTGCATTCTTCTGGGCCAGTTCGATCATGGCGGTATCGGTGCCAGACCATCGCACCAGGCATTTGCCAGAGGCTTCGCAAAAGGCCACCCCAAACTTGATACCGGGCACGACACCTACCAACGCTTCATGGATGTCCTCGACGGACTTGATGAAGTGTGTCTGACCAAAAATGAAGTTCGTCTCTTGCGGCTTATCGATTTTCACAGTGATGAGTTGCATCTCAACCTCTCCCTCAAAAAAAGGGGACAGATCCATTCAGCAAACATGTATCCGTCCCTTTTTTTGCCCGCGCTCTTTCGGGCGCAGACTATTGCTTGCCGATCGCGGCTGCCAGTAACGGAGCGGCCTGTTCATCGGTCAGCGCTGGGTGAATTTCCATGCTTATAAGGTCGCTCCACTCAAGCACCCATTTCTGTATCAGCGTGACATCACTGGCCTCTGCGATGCCAAAGCCGGTCATGCGTCCTACGGCATGCCAGCGTCCCAGCATCTTCACGCCTGCTGGTGGCGCTCCACCTGTTTTAAGAAAACGCTCAATCGCACTGTTACGACGTTCGGGACTGATGGACCAATTGACGATGAATAGCATTTGCCACCTCCTGATAAGGATTGGCACCTGTGCTTCTCTTCGCGCACCCGGCTGGCGCCGCGGCCACGGCCACGCGTCTGTTCCCGGCCCGCACTCTGGCCGGACTGAAACGACTGCTCCCATGGGAAGGCATAGCAGCCTCCCGAAGCCTGCGTATGACCGCTGATCCTGTTTTCTTACCGCAGAAAAAGATCTGGAGCGCGGTCGTCTCGCCCAATGGTGCTTCTGGTGGAAGGAACGAATAGTAGAGGGGTACGGGGCGAGGCTCTGTTGGGATCAATGGAGTCGGTCAGTGAGTCCGGACAGGATGCGCTGCTGGCACAAGCTGGCACTGGCAAATTTTTCCTCAGCATCTACCTTGAGCCGCTCGAGCTCCTCCGTCGATGCACTGGGGAGCGCTTCGTGGTATCGACGCAAAGCATCAATAGCTTGTTGCATAACCTCATCGGCGGCGCTGATGTCCCCATCCAGATCTCTTGAAGTCATTGCCCTGTAGCGTGCTTGAAGATCTTCATCCATGACCGGCTACCTAAAAGGTGGGAAGCGTGACGTATAGAAGCCCAAGGTTAAGGCTGCTGGCGCGGAATTGCATCGCACCTGACCAGCGCTTGCATTAGCTTTGACCATTGCTTCTGGATCGATGAAGGGTGGACCAAATCGAGCTTGGTGCTGACAGGCCGTAATCGACCCAAACCGGTCGGTCGTGGCGGGCAGAAATTGGCCGATAGCTAGTCCTCAACGCCATTGGTTGACCTCAATCGGCTTGAGGTCAAAATGCGTAATCGAAGGTTCATAATCGAGATATTGATCCAAGGAGAATGTGTATCTGCCTGGCGGAATATTTCGAGTGCTTGCAGGCCAAGCCTCGCTGGTGGCAACTGGCGAACCTGATTTGTCGTATGCAGTAATTTGAACTTGAACACCAACGGGCTCGGCGCAACTATTTTCCAACACCGCCACCCCCTGCATGTAGAAACACTCTGAGCTACTGCATTTATTAATAAACTTGGCGTTCATCGACGATATTGTTATATCCGACAACGAACAGGCTGCACCTGCAAAATTCGTCACTGTAATCAAGGCTAGTGCTACAACGTACTTCATTTATTCACCTTAAGATTGAACGTTAATGCACAGATGATTTTTCCGTACTCAGAAAGGAAGCACAGACTTCGATGAGCATTTACAGTCCTGTTCGTAGCCTGGCCAGGTGTTCTTTCCGTTCAGGGTGAGCCCATCAGCAATATTAAATTTCTGTCCGTTAGCAAGGCGATGGGCTTCATCTCGGCTTTTGGACTCTCCGTCACTCGGGTTAGCCATGCATGGCGCCCCTGAATAGACCCAGATGGCTTCCGTAAGCCCAAGCTTGATTCGCTCGTCGCGAGATATCAGTGACTCGGCTCTTCTCGGCAACCACCTACAAAGCTCTGTCGCCCGCTGTTTCTGTATCCCCAAACTCTTCAACGCCTCAGCCATTTCATAAAGGTTGCCACTCACTGCTGTGCGCAGGGCAACTTCATAAACGAATTCTGCCGATTCGGCTGGGATGTCCTCGGTCTGGACGATGGCTTGCCATAAGTCAGCCTTGACTGCCTCTGTAACCCGAGAGAAATCCCCCTTCACCACCGGGATGCTGGACTTAGACGCTTGCGGTGGCTGCTCTGCCGTGGCTCCCGATTCCGACTTGCCCTTTAAAAAGCGTCCAAACAATGACATGGCCTAATCCTTTTTTCCGTTGTTCGTGGAGCTGGTGGTGAATAGGGTGACTTGTCGCGCTGGGAGTCACCACGCGTGCTGGTTCGAGAGACGATCATGGAAAGTATGAGTGCGGTTGGCGTCCAGCCTGACTTCTGTCAACACAGACTAGGGATGCACTCGCTCAAGCCCCTCAGAGAGGCTAGCATCGAGCTAGGAACACTGCACAGTGGGGGATCGAGATGAGTATTGAAGGAGTACGGCTCGAAGAGTTCCTGCTAATCGAGGCGGGGATAGCCGGCGCAGCACACGACCCTTTGCAGACATGACCGTAAAGTTTTAGCAGGCGCCATGCCGAATGTAATGCGTTCCTAGAACACCGACGCGAACAATTACTTCAAGCGCTGGAAAGCTACACGCCAACAATTCGGATATCTGGCGCTGATATGTCTCGTAGTGGTCCAGCGTAAAATCATCAAAGTGGACTATTACGTACACCAAGCCAGACGGTGCAAGAGACTTAATCTGCGCCACCGCAGCCTGAATGGTTAAATCAAACTTATTAAGGAACTGGGGGGTTAATTCATAGTAAATGGAGCAATCAAATGACTCTCCGGCAACCGTTTTATCTATTTCATCCTGAGACACATTGATGGTTTTCACTTCGCAGTAGCACGGCACACCATTAGCTTCGTACGAAATATCCGGGGACTTTTGATTTTTCACGGTTCGCAACAAGCGAATATTGCATAGTTCCTGCGAAACAAGGTACTCGTATGCCAATGCTTCATTCAGTAGATCAAAAAACTGATGCTTTCCCCGAAGTTCTCGTGACCCAGGGAATACCTTCTGTGCTTTTTCAGAAAGGACCAACCAAGAATCTGAATCCAGTATGCGGAGTGCATTTTCGTAGACATGCACCTGAGGAAAGGAGTCAGGAAACAAAGACTCTGTTTCACGCCTACTCTTTATCCACCAGTCATTTGGATGTTTCTTTTCTATCTCTTCAATCAGATCATTAAATCCGGGCATGTCATAGCGCCTATTGGGCGACATTACTGTCGTATAACGTTCCTTGTCGTCCTGTCAGCCCTTAACCCATCTATCGACGGGAAACGTGATTGGGGTGCCGGCAAGCCCGATTACGGTAAAGAGGCTAGCAGGACATCACCTATTTGCCACTGGTCTGTCGGCTCGTAGCCCAGCACGGCGGAATCTGCACCCCGACGGATGCCGACCGGCGTATCCCCGAGTAGCCCCGACCCGAAACGCCAAGGGCCTGCATCCTCCCCTCGGCGACCGGGCGCACACGACCCTGAGTTGCCGTAGCCAGATTTTGAAAGCAGTCGTTCTGAACGTAGAGGTAACCGGCGCGGAGCCGGCCTTAGGCCCGCACGTCAACGGGACGATGTCCGCCCTAGCCGGTTGTCAACGAATTTACGATGGTCCGCGGTTCTCCCGAAAACGAAGCGCTCGGCGAGCCTGGCCACCTCATCATTGACCGACTTCACTACCTCGGTCTTGTTCCGGCTATTGATGTTGTGTTCGGCTTTTCGATCATGCGTCGCGATGAACAATTTTGTCGGCGTCAGCGGAAACAGAATCGTGCATCGGGGGTCTTTCAGACCGTAGTACCGCAGATGCGGCATGTCACCGGTCAGCAACTCGTGCTGACTCGCCGACATGTCGAGCACTGACCACTGCATGTTGATGATGATGTTGACGATGCCGTCGTTCTCGATCACCCTGACGACCATCACCTTCGCGGCATCGCCGATCAGGTACGGGTGAAGCTCTTGCTTGTCAGACTCGTTTTGCGAGTCCGCAAGTAGGTCTTTTCGGAGCGTGCTCTTGAAGGTCTCGCCGATCTCGGCGACCGCCGCCGGCCGGCGATGCAGACTCGCAATCATGAATCGCGTCCAGTCTCCCCGCTGCTCCGCGGTCAGCCCGCTAGTACCGGTGTCCAGCAGCACCTTGAGCGCTTTCGCCGCAGGGTCGTCCACCGTCGAGGCCATATAATCCTTTTCGATAATTTGCTTCCGATCGTCGGGGAGCCCCTCCATCGTATAAAGGAAATGCTCATACCCGGTTGCCTTCGGATAGACGGGTTTGGCGATCACGCTCTTGTGTGAACGCGAATATGCGATCAACTGGCCGGTCGTGCTGTCGCACCAACCCTTCAAGTAGAAGACGGGCGAAAAGTGGTGTTTTTTCGGTTCGGTCATTATGCCTCCGCGATGTGGCGCTTTCTTGAGAGACCGCTCCTGGCCGAATTGAGCCGGTCACGATTGGCACTTGATGACCCTAAACCTCCCTGTGTCATCTATGGCTCCAGAGATTAGATCTGCCCCCCATTCTAAAAACCCGCATTGCTGCGGGCTTTCTTTAGTTCAGGTCGCGAGCACACGATCTCAGTTTTTCTCCATCCCTCGCATCTCAATTACCCCAAACACATCAGTGATGTCCTGAACCATCAGCCGGGCGACGTTGGCGACGGTGTTGATATCGCGTTCGGCGTAGTCGGGCAGGCTGGTGCAGGCCATCAAGGTCAGGTAGTTGAGGACGGTGTGCAGGCGTTCGCTGACGCAGGCGTGCAGGTCTCGTAGCGAGGCTTGGCTGTCGATCATCAGGACGGGTTCGTCGGTGACGGTATTGGTGAAGGGGATGAAGCGGTCAGACGGATTTTTGATAGTCATAGGTGGAAGCTCATTTCGAATTAAAGAAATGCCACCTTTCGCTGCGAAACAAAGGGGTGGCAGCTGTACGCGGGTTCGCAGACCGAGGAAATGAATAAACCCGGCAGACCCGAAGGTCTCCCACGCACAGCCGCCATAAAACGAAACGCAGGCGACATTTGCCCATGTTGTCTTTTGACGGTGCAGGTAAAACATTTCTGTACGGGCTGCGAAACCCAACCGCTGACCGGAGTCAGCAGATGGGGCGAACTATAAGCGGCGGGCTTGTTGGGGTGCAACCCGATCGCTGAATGATACGCGGGCCTTGTAGGAACCAGGCTGGCCCGCGATCGAATGTGAAGCGCTCGCAATATGGCTGATTCATTGGGTCAGGCAGGTCGAGGTCGGAGGTTTTACGACTGCTTCGCAGCCGAGCGGGAGCAAGCTCCCTCGCCATCCCCGATATCCAAAAAAACTTCCACCCATAAAAAATGAGCACCCAACCCAGTTGGCGTGCCCATCTTAAATACCGTTCTCCCCACTACTCGGGGAGTACGCATCCGTTACGGATTGACGCTGTCTTTCAGCGATTTGCCCGGTTTGAAGGCAACGGTGTTGCTTGCCTTGATTTTCACAGGCTCGCCGGTTTGCGGGTTTTTGCCGGTGCGGGCGCCACGGTGGCGTTGCAGGAAGGTGCCGAAACCCACCAGGGTGACGCTGTCTTTACGGTGCAGAGCGCCAGTGATTTCTTCAAGAACGGCGTTGAGAACGCGATTGGCCTGTTCTTTGGTGAGATCAGCTTTTTCAGCAATGGCGGCTGCGAGATCTGGTTTACGCATGAGTGAAGCCTCTTTGACGGTTTTTTGTTGTTATGTCCGTGCTGTTCTTCCGGAACAGCGCCCAAGGCGCCGCAGGCTCTACTCTGCGGCAGACGGGAGTGAGGATGGCACGGTGACAGGAGTGGCGCCAGTCTCCCCGCGACCTTTGTAGGGGCAAAACTGTGGTGATTCCGACAGAACGACCAGCATTTACGCCAGAAGGGCTGGAAGCTCCCTGTTTAGAGCGAGTTTTTCCATGACGGCGCTGCCGGTCAGGGCATAACCCAGCAGTTTGCCGCTGGCGTCGCGGCACAGCGCCTTAATATTGGCGCCCTCGCCTTCGACCGTCCAAATGCCCTCCGAACCCCGTGGCGGTGGGGAGACGACCAAGGGGCAGACCGGCGTTTTCACGGTTATCGGCATCGGGCCATAGTTGACGACGGTCGGGTTGCCGGCCAGGGTCTGGGCCAGTGCGCGGGCGCAGCTCATCAGCGGCATGACGTACAACAGGTTCAGCCCGTCGACTTCGGCGCAGTCGCCCAGGGCGTAGATGTTGGCGTGAGAGGTCTTCAGATGGCGATCAACCACTATGCCGCGATTGACGACTAAACCGGCCGCTGCCGCCAGATCGATGCGCGGGCGCAGGCCAATGGCTGAAACGACGACATCGCAAGGGATGACCTGACCATCGGAAAGGTGAGCCTCAAGCCCGTCCGCCGTGCGCTGCAATCGGTTGAGCACCGGCCCTAGGTGGAAACGCGCGCCCAGGCTTTCCAGCCCGGCCTGAACAGCAGCAGCGGCGGCCGGATGCAGTAAGGTCGGCATCACTTGCTCGCACGGCGCCACCAGTTGCACTTCATAGCCGCCGAGGATCAGGTCGTTGGCGAACTCACAGCCGATCAGGCCGGCGCCGAGCAGCAGCACCCGGCGTTTGCCGGCGGCCGCTGCGCGAAACCGTGCGTAATCTTCGAGGTCGTTGATCGGGAAGATCGCCTCCGGGGCATCGCCTTCCACGGGTACCCGCACGGTTTCCGCGCCCCAGGCCAGGATCAGGTCGCGATACACCACGGCTTCTTCGCCGATCCACAGGCGCTTGTGGCCCGGATCAATGCCGCTGATACGGGTATGGGTGCGTATTTCGGCCTTGAGTTGCTCGGCCATGGCGCCGGGCTCAGCCATGCTCAGGCCGTCGGCGTCTTTGTTTTTACCGAAGCCGGTGGATAGCATCGGCTTGGAGTAGGAACGTCCGTCATCTGCGGTAATCAGCAGCAGCGGGGTTTCGCCATCGAGTTTGCGAAACTCCCGGGCCAGGTTGTAGCCAGCCAGCCCAGTGCCGACGATCACGACAGGTGCGTTCATCCCTTTCTCCTCTTCAATTCATAAAAAAGCTGCGATCAAGCAGCGATTTCGATCATCTCGAAATCCATTTTGCCCACGCCACAGTCCGGGCATAGCCAGTCTTCCGGTACATCTTCCCAGCGAGTGCCAGGCAAAATACCGTCATCCGGCCAGCCGTCGGCTTCGTTATAGATCAGGCCGCAGACCACACATTGCCACTTCTTCATTACTTGTTTCCTCAGATTCCAGACTTTTTCTGGCACGCACAGTCTATAGATAACGCCTCGCGGTGCGGCTCAGGGCGTTTTGTACTGATCGGGATCGACAGATGCAAGCACGTTCGATACGCGGGCCGGAGCCGATCAGGCTAAATCGCAGGCCAACATGGTAAGCTCGCCGCCTCATTTGCTGCCAATAATGACTCACTGTGCCGCACTCAACGCCCCCTACCCTTGCCCCCGCCTGGCTGCCCCACAGCCGGCTGATGCCCCTCCCCGACGCGCAAACCCTCGACTGGCTGTTCGATGAAGGCTCGCTGACGCGCCGCCTGACCCGGCTGTCCAATGACGGCTTCAGTGTCACGCCGCTGTTCGAAGGCTGGCAAACCTTGCGCGACGACGAATGCGCCGCGCTGGAGCTGCCCGCAGAGAGTCAGGGCTGGGTTCGTGAGGTGTATTTGCGCGGCCACGGCCAGCCGTGGGTCTTTGCCCGCAGCGTGGCGGCGCGCAGTGCCTTGCAAGATGGCGGACTGAATATGGATGAACTGGGCAGTCGCTCACTGGGCGAGCTGTTGTTCTGCGATCAGGCATTCCAGCGCCGCGCCATTGAGGTTTGCCACTATCCCCTCGAATGGCTGCCTGCCGAGTCCCGGGCTCCGGAGCTTTGGGGCCGTCGCTCGCGTTTCGACCGGGGTGCATTGAGCGTGCTGGTCGCGGAAATATTCCTCCCGTCCCTTTGGCTCGCCGCGAGCGCCCATCCGGAGAACTGTTGATGTACCTGAGCCTGCTCAAATCGCTGAATCGGCTGAACCCGCGTGCCTGGGACTTCATTCAGCTGACCCGCATGGACAAGCCGATCGGCATTTATCTGCTGTTGTGGCCAACCCTCTGGGCATTGTGGATTGCCGGCAAGGGCTCGCCGTCGCTGAGCAACCTGGTGATTTTCGTCCTGGGCGTGGTGCTGACCCGTGCTGGCGGCTGCGTGATCAATGATTGGGCCGATCGTAAAGTCGACGGCCATGTGAAGCGCACCGAGCAGCGGCCCCTGGTCAGCGGAAAAATCCGCTCCAAAGAGGCGCTGGTGTTCTTTGCCGTGCTGATGAGCCTGAGTTTTTTGCTGGTGCTGTGCACCAATTCGACGACCATCTGGCTGTCGTTCGGCGGACTGGCGCTGGCGTCCAGCTACCCCTTTATGAAGCGCTACACCTATTACCCGCAAGTGGTGCTGGGCGCTGCGTTTTCCTGGGGTATGCCGATGGCGTTCACTGCCGAGACCGGTAACCTGCCGGCCGCTGCATGGCTGCTCTATATCGCCAACCTGTTGTGGACTGTGGGTTACGACACTTATTACGCCATGACTGACCGCGACGATGACCTGAAGATCGGCGTGAAATCCACGGCGATCCTGTTTGGCGATGCCGATCGGGTGATCATTCTCACCCTGCAAGGGCTGGCACTGGGTTGCCTGTTGCTGGCGGGAGCGCGTTTCGAGCTGGGAGGCTGGTTCCACCTGGGGCTTGTCGCGGCGGCGGCGTGCTTTGTCTGGGAGTTCTGGTACACCCGCGGGAAAGATCCGCAGCGCTGCTTCAAGGCGTTTTTGCACAACCATTGGGCGGGATTGGCGATTTTTGTGGGGATCGTGCTGGATTACGCAATGCGCTGAGAGCGTCACATGAATTAGCTTGGGATGTGAGATGCCCAGGCTGTCGCCTTCGCGGGCAAGTACGCTCCTACCCGTAGGAGCGTGCTTGCCCGCGATCGGGGTTGTGCCTATCTCAAGTCATTAATGCTTGGCGACATGCCACATATCCATTTTGCCGTCGCCCATTTTGTCCCCTGGTTTCTTGTCCATCTTGAAGTTATACAGCGGCTTACCGTCATAAGCCCATTGCATCTTGCCGTCGTCGCGCTTGATCACCGTCCACGCGCCCTCGGCTTTGGCACCCGCCGGGGCCATCATTGGCGGCCAATTATCGGCGCACGTGCCATTGCACATCGATTTGCCACCGGCGTCCTTGTCATACGTGTAAACGGCCATGCCCTTATGATCGACCATCATGCCGTCTTTCATCATCGCGGGTTCTGCGGCAAACGCCAGCCCGGGCAGGGCCAGTGCAGCAGTCACCAACAGGGCTTTCCAGGAAACAGTGCGGTGTGTCATAGAAACCTTCCTTTTGTGGTTGTCAGGATCCGGAATTAGAGCTTAGTTCAGGATTGCGCTGATCGCCGTAGCACTAAAATACGGTCAAACGACTGCTATCTAGTGCGGCGCAAGACCGTTAAATGACAAGAGGATTAAGCAGGATTGGCAGGAGCATTCTGATTGTTGACGACATCGCGCAGCGGCCGGCGGGAGCAAGCTCCCTCGCCACATGGAAAGAGCTCGACCAGAGAGTTTGCGGTGTTGGGGCTGACGCTTCGCGGGCAAGCCTCGCGCCTACAAGAACTATGTTATTCCTGCAGGAGCGGGCTTGCGGGGGATCGACCTCAGGACTAACTCGAACTATTCAGGTTTGGCAACGTGCCAGGCGCCGTCCATTTTCCCTTCACCAGTCATGTCACCCGCCTTCTTGTCCATGACGAAGGTGTACAGCGGCTTGCCGTAGTAGGCCCATTGCATCTTGCCGTCATCGCGTTTGATCACTGTCCAGTCGCCCTTGGACTTGTCGGCACTGGCGGCCATCAGCGGCGGCCAGTTGGCGGCGCACTTGTCATTGCACATGGACTTGCCAGCAGCATCTTTGTTAAAGGTGTACAAGGTCATGCCCTTAGAGTCGACAAGCATTCCGTCCTTTGTCATCGCCGGATCGGCAGCGAACGCCAGCCCCGGCAGGGCCAGTACTGCAGACATCAACAGGGCTTTCCAGGAAACAGTACTGTACGTCATAGAAACCTTCCTTTTGTGGTTGTCAGGGTTCGGACTTAAAGCTTAGTTCAGGAACGTGCTGATCGCCGTGGTACTAAAATACTGTCACACGACTGCAATAATTCCGTTATCTAATGCGGCGCAAGACAGTTAAATGACAAGAGGATTAAGCATGGTTGGCAGGAGCATTCTGATTGTTGACGACGAAGCGCCCATTCGCGAGATGATCGCCGTTGCGTTGGAAATGGCCGGCTACGACTGCCTGGAGGCGGAAAACTCCCAGCAGGCCCATGCCATCATCGTCGACCGCAAACCCGATCTGATTCTGCTCGACTGGATGCTGCCAGGCACTTCGGGCATCGAGTTGGCCCGACGCCTCAAGCGCGATGAGCTGACCGGGGATATCCCGATCATCATGCTCACCGCCAAGGGCGAAGAGGACAACAAGATCCAAGGCCTGGAAGTCGGTGCCGATGACTACATCACCAAACCCTTTTCCCCACGTGAGCTGGTTGCCCGTCTGAAGGCCGTGCTGCGCCGTGCCGGCCCGACCGATGGCGAAGCGCCAATCGAAGTCGGTGGCCTGCTGCTCGACCCGATCAGCCACCGCGTGACCATCGACGGTACACCCGCCGAGATGGGCCCCACCGAATACCGCTTGCTGCAATTTTTCATGACTCACCAGGAACGCGCCTACACCCGTGGGCAACTGCTGGATCAGGTCTGGGGCGGCAACGTGTATGTCGAGGAGCGCACCGTCGACGTGCACATCCGTCGCCTGCGCAAAGCCCTCGGCGAGGCTTATGAGAATCTGGTACAAACCGTGCGCGGCACCGGCTACCGCTTTTCCACCAAAAGCTGAGCCGGCCCTACCCGCCAGACAAGCTGACAAGGACGCGTTTTAAGTGAAGCAAAACTGGCATGGCACCCTGATCCGCCACATGCTGCTCCTGGTCACCGGCTGTTTGCTGATCGGTTTGATCAGCGGTTATTACGGCTGGAGCCTGGCCATTGGGCTGGCGGTCTATCTGACCTGGACCCTCAAGCAGCTATTGCGTCTGCACGAATGGCTGCGCCTGCAAAAACCCGAAGAAGCCCCGCCCGATGGCTACGGCCTGTGGGGCGAAGTGTTCGACAGCATTTATCACCTGCAACGCCGCGACCAACGGGTGCGCGGGCGGCTGCAAGCTGTGATCGACCGGGTTCAGGAGTCCACTGCCGCGCTCAAGGACGCGGTGATCATGCTCGACAGCGACGGCAATCTGGAGTGGTGGAACCGCGCGGCAGAAACCTTGCTCGGTCTCAAAACTCCGCAAGACAGCGGCCAGCCGGTGACCAACTTGGTGCGCCACCCGCGCTTCAAAGAGTATTTCGAGCAAGACACCTACGCCGAACCGCTGGAAATCCCCTCGCCGACCAACGATCGCCTGCGCATTCAGCTGTACATCACCCGTTACGGTAACAACGAACACTTGATGCTGGTGCGCGATGTCACCCGCATTCATCAGCTCGAACAGATGCGCAAAGACTTCATCGCCAATGTGTCCCACGAGTTGCGTACACCGCTGACGGTGATTTGCGGTTACCTGGAAACCTTGCTCGACAACGTCGAAGAAGTGAACCCGCGCTGGACCCGAGCTTTGCAGCAAATGCAGCAGCAAGGTGGACGCATGCAGACCCTGCTCAATGACCTGCTGCTACTGGCCAAGCTGGAAGCCACCGATTACCCGTCGGACAACCAGCCAGTGGCGATAGACAGCCTGCTGCAGTCGATCAAGAACGATGCTCAGGCGTTGTCCGCACAGCGCAATCAACACATCACCCTGGAAGCCGACCCTTCGATTCTGCTCAAGGGCAGCGAGGCCGAGTTGCGCAGCGCATTCTCCAATCTGGTGTTCAACGCGGTGAAATACACCCCGGCCGAAGGCAACATCCGCATTCGCTGGTGGGGTGATGAGCAAGGCGCGCACCTCAGCGTGCAGGACTCCGGCATCGGCATCGACAGCAAACACCTGCCACGTCTGACCGAACGCTTCTACCGCGTCGATTCAAGCCGCAACTCCAACACTGGCGGCACCGGCCTGGGCCTGGCCATCGTCAAACACGTATTGCTGCGCCACCGCGCGCGGATGGAGATCAGCAGCGTGCTGGGCCATGGCAGCACCTTCACCTGCCATTTCGTGCCCGCCCAAGTCACGAGATCCAGGGCCGGCAGCCTGACCGACTAGCACCCACAGTGACTCGCCACTAGGCAATCGCCCTGTCAGCCGCTACATTGGCTGACTTGGGCCTGCCTTTCAGGCACAGCAATCCTCTTTCTTTTCGAATATACGGAACCCGCAAAACTCCACCATGGACCCTTCCCCTAGTATCACCCTCGCGACAATCTTCGCCGACTTCGGCATGATCCTTTTTGCATTTATCCTGGTTTTGCTCAACGGCTTTTTCGTTGCGGCCGAATTCGCCATGGTCAAACTGCGCTCGACCCGAGTCGAGACCATCGCCCATAAAAACGGCTGGCGCGGACAGATCCTGCGCACCGTACACAGCAAGCTCGACGCCTACCTGTCAGCCTGCCAATTGGGTATCACCCTTGCCTCTCTGGGCCTGGGTTGGGTCGGTGAACCGGCGTTCGCGCACTTGCTGGAGCCGGTGCTCAGTGCGGTGGGCGTTGAGTCCGCTGAAGTGGTCAAAGGCGTGTCGTTCTTTACCGCCTTCTTCATCATTTCCTACCTGCACATTGTGGTCGGCGAACTGGCCCCAAAATCCTGGGCAATTCGCAAACCCGAGCTACTGTCACTGTGGACCGCGGTGCCGCTGTACCTGTTCTACTGGGCGATGTACCCGGCCATTTACTTGCTCAACGCCAGCGCCAACACCATCCTGCGGATCGCCGGCCAGGGCGAACCCGGCCCGCATCACGAACACCATTACAGCCGTGAAGAACTGAAACTGATCCTGCACTCCAGCCGTGGCCAGGATCCTAGTGATCAGGGCATGCGGGTACTGGCCTCGGCCGTGGAAATGGGTGAACTGGAAGTGGTCGACTGGGCCAACTCCCGTGAAGACCTGGTGTCGATCGAGTTCAACGCGCCGCTCAAGGAAATCCTTGCGCAGTTCCGTCGCCACAAATTCAGCCGCTACCCGGTCTACGACACCGAGCACAATGAGTTCGTCGGTCTGCTGCACATCAAGGATCTGCTGCTGGAACTGGCCGCGCTGGACCATATTCCCGAGTCGTTCAACCTCGCCGAACTGACCCGGCCGCTGGAGCGCGTGTCCCGGCATATGCCGCTGTCGCACTTGCTGGAGCAGTTCCGCAAGGGCGGTTCGCACTTCGCACTGGTTGAAGAAGCTGACGGCAACATCATCGGCTACCTGACCATGGAAGACGTGCTGGAAGTGCTGGTTGGCGATATCCAGGACGAACACCGCAAGGCCGAACGCGGCATCCTTGCTTACCAGCCAGGCAAACTGCTGGTGCGCGGCGATACGCCGTTGTTCAAGGTCGAACGCCTGCTGGGCATCGATCTGGACCACATCGAAGCCGAAACCCTCGCCGGGCTGATCTACGAAACCTTGAAACGGGTGCCGGAAGAGGAAGAAGTGCTGGAAGTCGACGGTTTGCGGATCATCATCAAAAAGATGAAAGGCCCGAAAATCGTTCTGGCCAAGGTGTTGATGCTGGATTGATCAGATCGGATGCGATCATTGCTTGCCGAGCGCAAAGTTCGGCAGGTTGCCCACCGGCTGATTGAACTGGTACGGAATCGACACCAGCCCTAACCCGGTATTGCGCTGCACCACGAAGTGCAAATGCGGCCCGCTGCTGTTGCCGGTATTGCCTGACAGCGCCAGCGCGCTGCCCACCGCCACCCGTTGCCCCTCCCGAACATTCACCGAACCTTGCTTGAGGTGCAGATAGACGCCCATGGTGCCGTCGTCGTGCAGCACCCGGACAAAGTTGCCGGAGGGGTCGGTACCACGGCCGGTCTGGGCATTTTCGGTCTTCACCACCACCCCGCCACGGGCCGCGATGATCGGCGTGCCTTCAGGCATGGCGATATCCATGGCGTAGCGATTCTTGACCCCGAAGTGGCTGTATTGCCCATTGGCGCCCTGAGTCAGGCGAAACGGCCCGCCACGCCAAGGCAGCGGATAACGATAGGCCTGCGCCGCCCCTGAAGGGTCTCCCAGTGAATAACGGAACTTTGGGGTATAGGTGAGCGGCGTACCGGCCCGCGTCGCCGTGAGCAGCGCCAGGCGTGAGTTGCTGCGCGCCGGCAAGACCCGACGAATTGACTGTTGCGGGGCGCCGCTGACGTTCTTCAGATCGGCGAAGCTCAGTTCGATCTCTACCGGCGCATACAAATCGTTGCGTACGAAGACGCTGTCCACGCCCTTCTGCTTCTTGATATCGAGGTACACCTGACGCTCGAGGTGCTCGACCATCCGGTCGCGAAACACAAACACCTGCGAGCCCTGGGTCGGTCGGTCGCTGTAGGAGACCACGCCGTTGGCACCGGTGGACTTGTAGATTGTCACGGCCACAGCCGATGTGGCGGCCATGAGAAGACCACAGAAAAGCAGCAATCGCGCGAGCATGGGCAAGGATCTGTCGAGTAAGGCGTGGGAATCAGCCTAGCAGCTGCAATGGACCCGCGTAGTCGTCAGATGTTTCAGAACAGTGCATTCATTCAGGGGGAGTTGTGTTGAATTCAAGGCCGTCATCGCGAGCAAGCCCGCTCCCACACTGGTTCTGTATCGATCACCTAACAGTGGTCCAACACATATCTAAGGTGGGAGCGGGCTTGCTCGCGATGACTTTCTGGCAGTCAATGAAGGTTCCGAGCCAGACCAAAAACGCTTACGCACCGGGCACAAAATGCTTCTGCGCTGTACCGCGGGCGATCAGGCGGGAGATGTAGTCGAGTTTCTGTGCGTCCTGATCGACGAAGCGAAAGGTCAGTTGCAACCAGTCGCTGTCCGGTTTCGGCTCGTGGGCGACGATCGCATGCAGGTAGCCGTTCAGACGCGCTACTTCGGCGCTGTCGCCCTGCTCAAGGTCAAGTACCGCGCTATCGAGTACCTGTGGCAGGGTTTCAGTGCGCCGGACCACCAGCAGCGCTTCCTTGAGGCTCAGGGCTTTGATCACGCACTGCTGCGTGCCACTGGGCAGACGCAGTTGGCCTTGGCCACGACCGCCAGCCGACGCAGCAGAGGCTGCTGGCGCCTGGACCGGTGGGCTGTTGAGCAGACCGCGAGCCGGAGCAGCGGCTGCAGGCTTGGCAAACGGATTAACCGGGGCAGCCGCCGACGGGACCACTGCAGCCTTGCCGCCGGTCAGGGCGCTGAGGGAATCGTTGCCGAACGCCGAGTTCATTTTGGTCGGGGCGCTGGCCAGCAAGGTGTCGAGTTTGCCGACTTTGTTCAGGGCCTGTTTGACCTTGGTCAGCAACTGCTCGTTGGTGAAGGGCTTGCTGACGTAGCCGGAAACGCCGGCCTGAATCGCCTGAACTACGTTCTCTTTATCGCCACGGCTGGTGACCATGACGAACGGCATGGTCTTGAGGTTGTCTTGCTCGCGGCACCAGGTCAGCAGTTCGAGGCCGGACATCTCCGGCATTTCCCAGTCGCACAGGACCAGGTCAAACGCTTCACGTGCGAGTATGGCCTGGGCTTTCTTGCCGTTGACGGCGTCTTCAATCCTGATACCGGGAAAGTAGTTGCGCAGGCACTTCTTCACCAGGTCACGAATGAACGAAGCATCATCCACCACCAACACACTTACCTTACTCATCAACCACCCCTTTAAAAAATCCCGGCAAGCATATCGCTTAGCTGATGGCAATTTGCCAAAACTCTTCAGTCACGCCGGTACTTTTTTCGTTCGCGGGTGCTATGAATTCGAAAACCACAAACAAAAACGCCCGACCAAAAGGCCGGGCGCTTTTCTTGGGCAATCTTACTTATCGTCAGGTTTGCCCGGAACATTAGCGTTTTCAGCGCTTGTGCCTTCAACTTCTTCCTTCATGCGCTTGAGTCCCAGGTGACGCACGTCAGTGCCGCGCACCAGGTAGATCACCAATTCCGAGATATTGCGTGCATGGTCGCCGATCCGCTCCAGCGAACGCAGGACCCAGATGATGCTCAAGACCCGTGAGATAGAGCGCGGGTCTTCCATCATGTAGGTGGCCAGCTCACGCAGTGCGGTCTTGTATTCGCGGTCGATGATCTTGTCGTACTGCGCCACTGACAGCGCCAGGTCGGCGTCGAAGCGGGCGAAGGCGTCCAGCGCATCGCGGACCATGTTGCGCACCTGATCGCCGATGTGCCGGACCTCGACGTAACCACGCGGCGCTTCGCCTTCTTCGCACAACTGGATAGCACGGCGGGCGATCTTGGTCGCTTCATCACCAATACGCTCCAGGTCGATCACCGATTTGGAGATGCTGATGATCAAGCGTAAGTCGGACGCCGCCGGCTGACGACGGGCCAGAATGCGCAGGCACTCTTCGTCGATGTTGCGCTCCATCTGGTTGATCTGGTCGTCGATTTCACGCACTTGCTGGGCCAGACCCGAGTCGGCCTCGATCAGCGCGGTCACCGCGTCGTTGACCTGTTTCTCGACCAGACCACCCATCGCCAGGAGGTGGCTGCGCACCTCCTCGAGTTCGGCATTGAACTGCTGGGAGATGTGATGCGTGAGGCTGTCTTTACTAATCATGGTTGGCGTCCTTGGAGCGTCCGGTAAGGTGCGGTCGACCGCAGCATTGGTTCAGTGAGCCACGAAGGCTTCCTAGCCGTAACGACCAGTGATGTAGTCTTCGGTCTGCTTCTTCGCCGGATTGGTGAACAGGGTGTCGGTGTCGCCGAACTCCACCAGTTTGCCCATGTACATGAACGCTGTGTAGTCGGAAACCCGAGCGGCCTGTTGCATGTTGTGGGTCACGATGACGATGGTGAATTTGGATTTCAGTTCGTAGATCAGCTCTTCGACTTTCAGCGTCGAGATCGGATCGAGTGCCGAGCATGGCTCATCGAGCAGCAGGACTTCCGGCTCCACGGCGATGGTGCGGGCAATCACCAGACGTTGTTGCTGACCGCCGGACAGGCCGAGTGCCGATTCGTGTAGGCGGTCCTTGACCTCCTCCCACAGCGCCGCACCCTTGAGTGCCCACTCGACCGCTTCGTCGAGCACGCGTTTTTTGTTGATGCCTTGAATACGCAGGCCGTAGACCACGTTCTCATAGATGGTTTTCGGGAACGGGTTAGGCTTCTGGAACACCATCCCGACCCGGCGACGCAGCTCGGCGACGTCTTCGCCCTTGCGGTAGATGTTGTTGCCGTACAGGTTGATTTCGCCTTCCACGCGGCAGCCATCGACCAGATCGTTCATCCGGTTGAAAGTGCGCAGCAGGGTCGACTTGCCGCAACCGGACGGGCCGATGAAGGCAGTCACGCGCTGCTTGGGGATGTTCATGCTGACGTCGAACAGCGCTTGTTTGTCGCCGTAGTACAGGCTCAGGGCCGGGACTTCGATCGCGACGGTTTCTTGCGCCAGGCTCAGGCTTTGCTTGTCGCGGCCCAGGGCGGACATGTTGATGCCGTGGCTATGTGCTTCGTGCTGCATGGGAGGCTCCCTGTGCTAACAAATTCGTTTCGGTTGTGTGGGAGCGAGCCTGCTCGCGATTCAGGCGACGCGGTTTTAATCTGAAACCACGTTGATGCCATCGCGAGCAGGCTCGCTCCCACAAAAAATCAGTGCTGCATAAAATCAGCTATCCAGCGCTTTGTATTTCTCGCGCAGGTGGTTACGAATCCACACCGCCGACAGGTTAAGCGTGGCGATCACCAGTACCAGCAGCAGCGCTGTGGCGTACACCAACGGCCGTGCGGCTTCGACGTTCGGGCTCTGGAAGCCGACGTCATAGATATGGAAGCCCAAGTGCATGATTTTCTGGTCGAGGTGCAGGTACGGGTAGTTGCCATCCACCGGCAGCGACGGCGCCAGTTTCACTACACCCACCAGCATCAGCGGCGCCACTTCACCCGCGGCACGGGCCACGGCGAGGATCATGCCGGTCATCATCGCCGGGCTGGCCATTGGCAGGACGATCTTCCACAGCGTTTCCGCCTTGGTCGCGCCGAGCGCCAACGAACCTTCACGGACGGTACGAGGAATTCGCGCCAGACCTTCTTCAGTGGCGACAATTACCACCGGCACCGCCAGCAGCGCCAAGGTCAGCGAGGCCCAGAGCAGACCCGGCGTACCGAAGGTCGGCGCCGGCAAGGCTTCAGGGAAGAACAAACGGTCGACCGAACCGCCCAGTACGTAGACGAAGAAGCCCAGACCAAACACACCGTAAACGATGGCCGGTACACCCGCCAGGTTGTTCACGGCAATGCGGATGAGTCGAGTCATTGGGCCTTGGCGCGCATATTCACGCAGGTAGACCGCCGCCAGCACGCCGAACGGGGTAACGATCATGGCCATGATCAGGGTCATCATCACCGTGCCGAAAATCGCCGGGAAGATCCCGCCTTCGGTGTTGGCTTCACGTGGGTCGTCGCTGAGGAATTCCCAGACCTTGCTGAAGTAGAAGCCGACTTTGGTCAGCGTGCTCATGGCGTTCGGCTGGTAGGCGTGAACCACTTTGCCGATACCGATTTCCACTTCTTTGCCGTTGGCATCGCGGGCCGTGAGGCTGTCGCGATTGAACTGCGCGTGCAGGTCACTGAGTTGCGCTTCGACAGCCTGGTAGCGATTGTTTAGTTCGGCGCGCTCGCCATCCATGTCAGCCTGAGCGGCGGCATCGAGTGTGCCGGCCAGTTCCAGCTTGCGGGCATGCAGACGCAGACGTTCGAGGCCAGAGTTGATGGCGCCGATGTCGGTTTTTTCCAGGCTTTTGAGTTGCGCGGCGAGCTTGTTGACGCGCTCGACACGTGCTTGCAGCTCAGGCCAGGCAGCCTCGCCTTCAGCAATGACCTTGCCGTCCTGTTTGACGTTGACCAGGTAACCGTAGAAGTTGCCCCACTCGCGACGCTCGATGGTCATCAGTTCCGCAGGTGTGGTCTGGTTGGTCAGCCACTCGCCGACGGTCCAGGTGAAGTCGTTGCCATTCAAGTCACGGTTGCCGACCTTGATCAGCTCGCGGGTCATGAACTCCGGGCCTTGATCAGGGACTGGCAGGCCAGCACTTTTCAGGCGCTCACGGGGCACTTCTTCTTTCTGTACCACTTCGCCGATGACGATGTGATTGGCCTGCTCCGGCACGTTGTAACTGGCATGCACCAGGTCCGCCGGCCAGAAGTGGCCCAGACCGCGCACGGCAATCACTGCCAGCAAACCGATAGTCATGATGACCGCGATGGAGACCGCACCACCGCTGATCCAGACGCCTGGGGCGCCGCTCTTGAACCAGCCTTTTAGGGAGTTCTGTTTCACAGACTTCTACCTTTCTTAAAGCGACGAGTATTTCTTGCGCAGACGCTGACGGATCAGCTCGGCGAGGGTGTTCATGACGAAGGTGAACAACAGCAGCACCAGCGCCGAGAGGAACAGCACGCGGTAGTGGCTGCCGCCGACTTCCGATTCGGGCATTTCCACCGCAACGTTGGCGGCCAGGGTGCGCAGGCCTTCGAACAGGTTCATTTCCATGACCGGGGTGTTACCTGTGGCCATCAGCACGATCATGGTTTCACCGACCGCACGACCCATGCCGATCATCAAAGCAGAGAAGATGCCCGGGCTGGCGGTGAGGATCACCACGCGGGTCATGGTCTGCCATGGCGTAGCGCCGAGTGCCAGCGAACCCAAGGTCAGGCCACGCGGCACGCTGAACACGGCATCTTCGGCGATCGAGTAGATGTTCGGGATCACCGCAAAGCCCATGGCCAGACCGACTACCAGAGCGTTGCGCTGATCGTAGGTAATGCCCAGGTCGTGGGAAATCCACATGCGCATGTCGCCGCCGAAGAACCAGGTCTCCATGTACGGGCTCATGTACAGCGAGAGCCAGCCGACGAACAGGATCACCGGAATCAGGATCGCGCTTTCCCAGCCATCCGGCACTCGCAGGCGCAGCGATTCAGGCAAGCGACTGAAAGTGAAACCGGCGACCAGAATGCCGACCGGCATCAACAACAGCAGACTGAAAATCCCCGGCAGATGCCCTTCGACATACGGTGCCAGGAACAAGCCGGCAAAGAAGCCGAGGATCACCGTCGGCATCGCTTCCATCAACTCGATCACCGGTTTGACCTTGCGGCGCATGCCCGGAGCCATGAAGTAAGCGGTGTAGATCGCTGCGGCAACGGCCAATGGAGCGGCCAGCAGCATGGCGTAGAACGCCGCTTTCAGCGTACCGAAGGTCAGCGGCGAAAGGCTCAGCTTGGGTTCGAAGTCGGTGTTGGCGGCGGTCGATTGCCAGACGTATTTAGGCTCGTCGTAGTTCTCGTACCAGACTTTGCTCCACAACGCGCTCCAGGAGACTTCCGGGTGCGGGTTGTCGAGTAGCAGCGGTTGCAGCTTGCCACCCTGTTCGACGATGACACGGTTGGCCCGTGGCGACAGACCGAAAATGCCGGCGCCGTCGACCACTTGATCAACCAGCAAGGTGCGGTGGGCGGTGCTGTGGAACACGCCGAGCTTGCCCGAAGCGTCCAGTGCAATGAAGCCTTTGCGACGTTCTTCGGCAGTGATTTCGACGATTGGCGTGGTGCCCATCTGGAAGGTGCGGATCTGTTTCAGGCGCTGTTCGCCATCCGGGTCGCGGGCCATAAACCACTGGGCCAGACCGCCCTTGGAATCACCGACGATCAGCGAGATACCGCCCACCAATTGGGTACTGGCAGTCACTTCGGCATTGCCGTCTTCGAGCAGCTTGTAGCGACCGTTGAGGCTCTTGTCGCGCAGGCTGAACACGTCGGCCTGGGCACGACCGTTAACCACGTACAACCATTGCTGGCGCGGGTCGATGAAGATCGCTTTGACCGTCTCGGTCATTTGCGGCAGTTCGATGCGCACCTGAGCACTGGTGACTTCACCGGTCATCATGTTTTCTTCGCGGGTCAGCGACAGCACATTCAACTGCGGACCCGTAGCACCGGCAACCACCAGGGCAGAATCAGTGGCGTTGAGGCTGACGTGCTCAAGGGCACCGCCCTGCTCGTTCAGCGCAATCGGTGTTTCACCGTACGGGTATTCGATGGCCGGCGAGATGGTCTTTTTGCCATCCGGGTAGCTGACCTTATAGGTATGGCGGAACACCAAAGCCTGACCGTTGGACAAGCCGACCACCACCAATGGGTGCCCTGGCTGGTCTTCACCGATGGACGTCACGCTGACGCCGGCCGGAATCGGCAGGTTAACGCGGCTAAATTCGGCACCGCTGTCGATGTCGAAGAACAGCGCCTGACCTTTGTCGGAAACCCGCATCGCGACCTGGTTCTGCTCTTCAAGGGAGATCATCAACGGCTTGCCGGCGTCTTGCATCCAGGCAGGGGTGATGGATTCCTTGGCGGTCAGGCTAGCCCCTTGGAATAGCGGCATCACGACGTAACCGAGGAAAAAGAAGATCAAGGTGATTGCACCGAGGACGGCGAGGCCGCCTACCAGCACGTACCAGCGGGTCAGACGGTCTTTAAGCGCGCGGATGCGGCGCTTGCGTTGCAGCTCAGGCGTATTGAAGTCAATTCGCTTGGGGGGATTGGTAGTCATGGTGGAATTGGCCAGATCATTCATGCGCTCACCCTAGCGATCCTTTATGACAAAAACATGACAATGCAGTGACGCAACAAATCCGCCGCGAAGCAGAGCCGGCAGCGGATCGAAAATGAGTGGCAGGGTCCAGGTCGAACAGACCCCGCCGAGGTGATGCAGCCTGGGTCAGACCCAGGCTAAGGTGCTACTTTTTTGCGACTTCAGAGCCGCCTTCTTGCAGACCCAGGTCAGCCAGTGCTTTTGCAGCAACCTTGGCTGGCAGAGGGATGTAGCCGTCTTTCACAACCACTTCCTGGCCCTGTTTGGACAGAACCAGTTTCACGAACTCAGCTTCCAGCGGGGCCAGAGGCTTGTTCGGGGCTTTGTTGACATACACGTAGAGGAAACGCGACAGAGGGTATTTACCGTTCAGGGCGTTTTCTTCGCTGTCTTCGATGAATTCAGTGGTGCCTTTCTTGGCCAGAGCCACGGTCTTCACGCTAGCGGTTTTGTAGCCGATGCCCGAGTAACCAATACCGTTCAGCGAGCTGCTGATCGATTGCACGACCGAAGCCGAACCTGGTTGTTCGTTGACGTTTGGCTTGTAGTCGCCTTTGCACAGGGCTTCTTCTTTGAAGTAGCCGTAGGTGCCGGATACCGAGTTACGACCGAACAGTTGAACTGGCTTGTTGGCCAAGTCACCGGTCACACCCAGGTCACCCCAGGTTTTCACTTCAGTTTTGGCGCCGCACAGACGAGTCGAGGAGAAGATCGCGTCGACTTGTTCCATGGTCAGGTGCTGGATCGGGTTGTCCTTGTGCACGAACACGGCCAGGGCATCCACAGCGACCGGGATGGCGGTCGGCTTGTAACCGTACTTCTGCTCGAAAGCAGCTAGTTCGGTGTCCTTCATTTTGCGGCTCATCGGGCCCAGGTTCGAGGTGCCTTCAGTCAGCGCAGGTGGCGCAGTGGCGGAGCCAGCGGCCTGAATCTGGATGTTTACGTTCGGGTATTCTTTCTTGTAGTTCTCGGCCCACAAGGTCATCAGGTTCGCCAGGGTATCGGAACCGACGCTGGACAGGTTGCCCGACACACCAGTGGTCTTGGTGTAGCTCGGGATAGCAGGGTCAACAGCGGCGAACGCATTGGCAGTCGCAACGCCAGCAGCGACAAAAGTCATTGCCGCCATCAAACGCTTCAGTTTCATGCCTTACTCCTAGCAGATAGGGTGTGTTAAGTCGGGGCCAAGTATCTGTAGGCCGCGTGAACACTCTATGACTGGAATATGACAATTAGATGAAAGGCCAGCATTCGATTAGAAGGCTGGCCTTTTGAGTGAAGGCCAGAGATTTGTGGGCGCGGTGAAAATCGCCAAGATCGTCCGAACGCGCCCGAACCTTCGGCAGCTACATCAACGTCCCTTCTTCCACAGATAGAGACCCACCAACAAACCCATGCTGCAAATTATTGCAACATAATAGGCTGGCCCCATCGGGCTTTCCTTGAGCAGTAAGGTCACGACCATCGGAGTCAAACCGCCGAAGATCGCGTAGGCCAGGTTGTAGGAGAACGACAAACCGCTGAAGCGGACAACTGCCGGGAAGGCGTTGACCATCACAAACGGCACCGCACCGATGGTGCCGACGAACAAACCAGTCAGCGCGTACAGCGGGAACAGCCAGTCGGGGTGGTTGAACAGGCCGTGGTAGAAAGTCCAGGAGGTCAGCAGCAGCGCGCCGCTGCCAAACACGAACACCCGGCCCGCGCCGAAACGGTCAGCCAGCGCTCCGGCAGCTACACAACCCAGGCTCAGAAAGACGATTGCCAGGCTGTTGGCCTGTAGCGCGGTGGTCGGTGAGAAGTGATAGACGGTCTGCAGGACGGTTGGGGTCATCAAGATGACCACGATGACCCCGGCGGAGAGCAACCAGGTCAGCAACATCGAGATCACGATCGCCCCGCGATGGTCGCGCAGTACGGCGCGCAACGGCACTTCGTCAGCCAGGGCTTTGCGCAGTTGTAGCTCGGAGAATACCGGTGTTTCGTGCAGCCAGCGACGCAGGTACACCGAAAACAGACCGAAGACCCCGCCCAGCAGGAACGGGATACGCCAGGCGTAATCGGAGACTTCGGTCGGGGTATAAATGCTGTTGATCGCCGTGGCGACCAGCGAGCCGAGCAGGATCCCGGCGGTCAGGCCGCACGTCAACGTGCCGCAGGCGTAACCGACATGCCGTTGTGGCACGTGCTCGGAAACGAACACCCAGGCGCCCGGCACTTCACCGCCGATGGCCGCGCCTTGAATCACCCGCATCAACAGCAAGAGGATCGGCGCCCACAGGCCAATCTGCGCGTAGGTCGGCAGCAGGCCCATGATCAGCGTCGGCACGGCCATCATGAAGATGCTCAGGGTGAACATTTTCTTGCGTCCCAGCAGGTCGCCGAAGTGTGCCATGACGATCCCGCCCAAAGGCCGGGCCAGATAACCTGCAGCGAAAATCCCGAAGGTCTGCATCAGACGCAGCCATTCCGGCATGTCCGCCGGGAAGAACAGTTTGCCGACCACCGTGGCGAAGAACACAAAGATAATGAAATCGTAAAACTCCAGCGCCCCACCCAAGGCAGAAAGCGACAAAGTCTTATAGTCGTTGCGGGTCAACGGACGTGCGGGTTGCGCAGGCTGCGCAATGCTCGAGGGCACACTGGTCATGGCAAGGGCTTCTCTTATAGTCAGATCTGGAAGCCGCAACAGCGCTGGTTGGGGCCTGGCAGGTTCGGCACGATAGCAAATTGTTCGAAAAAGCACATAGATGAGCGCAATTGGCGGTCAAAATGAGAACCGGACGGTCGTCGCGAGGTCTACCGACCGATATACTCGCAACCTGTAACGACCTGAAAGGGTTGCTGTGCGAAAACGCCGTTGGGACCCGCCAGCCGGTTTCGCAGAGTTTCCCTTTAGTACGCCTTACGAAAAACGCGACGAACGTAGTATGTTCGGGCTGAATCGTTTTTCCCAAGACGGCTATTCACCTGAAATACCAAAGAGAGTCACGGGTCAGAGGCACCCCCGGCATGATAGAGCTCGAACAAGAAGATCCAATTCCGCAAGGCGATCTGGCCCTGCAAATCACCGCGCTTCCTCGCGAAACCAACGGTTTTGGCGATATTTTCGGCGGTTGGCTGGTCTCGCAAATGGACCTCGCTGGCACGGCAATGGCCAGTAAAGTCGCGGGCGGACGCGTCGCAACGGTGGCGATTGATCGTATGGCATTTCTGGTGCCGGTCGCGGTTGGCGCGCAACTGTCTTTCTATACCCAGGCGCTGGAAATCGGCCGCAGCTCGATTCAAATGATGGTCGAGGTCTGGAGCGACGATCCACTGTCCAGTGAATGGCGTAAAGTGACCGAAGCCGTGTTTGTCTTCGTCGCCATCGATGGCAGCGGCCGCACCCGCTCGGTGCCGCCACGGCGTTAAACTCATGGGCCCTTCGCGGGTCCATTGCAGTCATTGTTCCTGAGTGAGATCTGCAACATGCCTACGCCCAACGTTGAAGCCGTGAAACTGGATGAACTGAACTGCTGGCGCATTCGCCACGGTCAGGCCGAATTGCTGGTGGCCCAGCAAGGCGCGCACATTCTCAGCTATCAGCTGGCCGGACAACCACCGCTGATCTGGCTCAACGATGAGGCCGTGTTCAAAACCGGCAAGAGCATTCGTGCCGGGGTACCGGTGTGCTGGCCGTGGTTCGGCAATCTGGCGCGCAACCCGCAAAGTGTTCAGGACATGCGCCAGAGCGCTGAACCCGCTACCGCCCATGGTTTGGTACGGGCGATAGACTGGGAGCTGGGCGAGATCGAAGCCGAAGGTGAAAATCTGAAAGTCGAATTCGTCTTGCCGCAGCCCGAAGACGGCTTGCCGGGTTGGCCGCACCAGGTTGAGTTGAAGATGAACATTCGCCTGGATGAGCAACTCCACATCAGCCTCACCAGCTACAACCTGGGCACCGAAAGCGTGAGCATCAGCCAAGCGCTGCACAGCTACTTCGCGGTCAGCGACGTGCGCAACGTATACGTCGAAGGGCTGGACGGGCTGAGCTATATCGAAACCCTGGACGACTGGAAAACCTGTATTCAGGCCGGTGATTTGCGCTTTACCGGTGAAACCGACCGCATCTATCTGGATACGCCTGAACAGCTGAACATTGTTGACCCGACCTGGGAACGGCGCATTCAGCTGACCAGCCGCGGCTCGCGCTCGGCGGTGATCTGGAATCCCTGGATCGAACGCGCCAAACAGTTCAGCGATATGGCCGACGATGGCTGGCAGCGCATGCTGTGCATCGAGACGGCGAATGTGATGGATGACGTGGTGACCCTGGCGCCGGGGGCGAAGCATACGTTGGGTGTGAGTGTGGTTAGCAAGTCCCTTTAAGATCAAAAGATCGCAGCCTGCGGCAACTCCTACGCAGGCTGCGATCTTTTCGCGGTATCCCCGATTACAAATCCGATTCCTTCACCGCCCGCACTTTCGCCGCATCCAGCGCATACGCCGCATCAGCCAGGTCATTGTTGACCTTCTCGACTTTCAGCGTGCCTGTCACCCACAGCGGCGTGTAGATGTCGTTCAGCTTCAAACCCTTCGGATAACGCACCAGCACCAGTTGATTGGGGGGCGGTGGCGGCACATGGATGCAGGCGCCCGGGTATGGCACCAGGAAGAACAGCGTGCTGCGACCTTTGGCATCCGTTTCCAGCGGCACTGGATAACCACCAATACGGATGTTTTTGTCATTCATCGCCGCTACGGTTTTGGTCGAATACATCACCGCGGGCAGGCCTTTGCTCTGCTTCAAGCCACCCTTGTCGGTAAAGGTGCCGTTGGCTTCGGGCGAGTTATGGTCGATTTCCGGCATTTGTTCGAGGGCTTTCTGGTCCGACTTGGGCATCAGTTCGAGCCAGTCGGTTTCCGGCAGTTCGCCGGCATGGGCCAGGCCACTGCCCAGCAAGAGGAGAGTCAACAGAAGACGGCGCATAACAGGCTCGGTAAAAGGAGGGGACGATAAGTCGCCGAATATTCTAGCCCTCTCCGCGCGCAGCACAGAGAGGGCTTTGTCGCTTAAATCAGTTCTTTTTGATCATGCCGTAGATCACCAGCAACACGATCGCGCCTACCAGCGCACCGATGAAGCCTGCGCCCTGGCCCGCCTGATAGATGCCCAGCGCCTGACCACCATAGGTCGCCGCCAGCGAACCGCCGATACCGAGCAGAATGGTCATGATCCAACCCATACTGTCATCGCCAGGTTTCAGGAAGCGTGCCAGCAGACCAACGATCAAGCCGATAAAGATGGTTCCGATAATACCCATGACATTTCCCTCTGTATGAATTGGATACGCCAAAGCCTAGACAGACTTTGGCATCCTGCCATCAGAGAACGGCGAAGAACGAAGGTTCCCGCCAGCCATAAGGAAAGTTATTCGGCGATCAGTGCTTCGACTTTGAGAATCTGCTGCGCAAGCGTGGCCTTGTCAGCGCATCGCAGGCTGGCGTGACCGACCTTGCGACCGACCTTGAACGCCTTGCCATAGTGGTGCAAATGGCAATCGGCGATGGCCAAAACCTTCTCGGTCTCCGGCACCTTGCCGATGAAGTTGAGCATCGCGCTCTCACCGACCTTGGCCGTCGAGCCCAGCGGCAGACCGGCAACGGCCCGCAGGTGGTTTTCGAACTGGCTGCACTCGGAGCCTTCAGTGGTCCAGTGCCCAGAGTTGTGCACACGCGGGGCGATTTCGTTGGCCTTGAGGCCACCGTCGACTTCAAAGAACTCGAACGCCATCACGCCGACGTATTCCAGCTGCTTGAGCACACGGCTCGAATACTCTTCAGCCAGCGCTTGCAGTGGATGATCGGTGCTGACCACCGACAGACGCAAAATGCCGTTGTCGTGGGTGTTGTGGACCAGTGGGTAGAACTTCGTTTCGCCATCACGGGCACGCACAGCGATCAACGAGACTTCGCCAGTGAAAGGCACGAAACCCTCCAGCAGACAGGCAACGCTGCCCAGCTCGGCGAAAGTGCCCACCACATCGGCAGCGGTGCGCAGAACTTTCTGTCCTTTGCCGTCGTAACCCAGGGTGCGGGTTTTCAACACAGCCGGCAGACCAATGCTGACCACGGCCGCATCCAAATCAGCTTGCGACTGGATGTCGGCGAACGCCGGGGTTGGAATTCCGAGGTCCTTGAACATGCTTTTTTCGAACCAGCGATCCCGGGCGATGCGCAAGGCTTCGGCGCTCGGGTAGACCGGCACGAACTGCGACAGGAAGGCCACGGTTTCAGCCGGGACGCTTTCGAACTCGAAGGTCACCAGATCCACTTCATCGGCCAGCTGGCGCAAGTGGTCCTGATCGCCGTAATCAGCCCGCAGGTGCTCGCCCAACGCCGCTGCGCAGGCATCCGGCGCCGGGTCCAGAAAAGCGAAGTTCATCCCCAGCGGTGTACCCGCCAAAGCCAACATGCGGCCCAACTGGCCGCCACCGATTACACCGATCTTCATCGTCAAAAACCTCAGGCGATGCGTGGGTCTGGATTTTCCAGGACGCTGTCTGTCTGCTCAGCGCGGAATTTTTTCAGCACGGAATGGAATTGCGGGTGTTTGGCGCCCAGGATGCTCGCGGACAATAGCGCGGCATTGATTGCGCCTGCCTTGCCGATCGCCAGCGTCGCCACCGGAATGCCCGCAGGCATCTGCACGATGGACAGCAGCGAATCGACGCCCGATAGCATCGACGACTGCACTGGCACGCCGAGCACCGGCAGGTGCGTCTTGGCCGCACACATGCCAGGCAAGTGGGCAGCGCCACCGGCGCCAGCGATGATCACCTCGATGCCACGTGCTTCGGCCTCTTCGGCGTACTGGAACAGCAGGTCCGGGGTGCGGTGGGCAGAGACCACTTTCACCTCGTAAGGGATGCCGAGCTTTTCCAGCATATCGGCGGTGTGGCTAAGGGTGGACCAATCGGACTTGGAGCCCATGATCACGCCAACCAGTGCACTCATCGTCGTGCCTCTTCTCTCTGGGCGCCCGCAGGCGCGTCAAAAAACAACAAGCCACGCGGGAAGACCGGCGTGGCTTGTTATACGAATTAAGGCCGGATTGGACCGGCCGAAGGCCGCGCAGTATACCGCAAAGAGGCAGATAAACAGCCCCCGGTTCGACCATCTGTCATATGGCGCAAAGTCCCAGCTTTATTGACTTCAGGGTCAGTCAAATACAACACAAATCCCCTGTGGGAGCGGGCTTGCTCGCGAAAGCGGTGTGTCAGGCAACATTGATGTCGACTGACACTCCCTCTTCGCGAGCAAGCTCGCTCCCACATGGATTTTTGTTGGGTTCAGGTTCCTGTGGTGCCTTGGGCTGCGCCGCCTTCCAGCTTGCGCCACAACAACCGCACATTCGCTTTGCGCACCAATGCACAGCGGTACAGCCGAATTTCCAGCGGCACATGCCATTGCGGGCCGCCGCAGACCACCAGCTCGCCGCGCGCCAGCTCGGCGCGTACGCTGAGTTGCGGTACCCAGGCAATCCCTAAGCCTTCCAGCGCCATGCTTTTCAGGCTGTCGGCCATGGCGGTTTCATAGATGGTGGTGAAACGCAGGGCGCGCTGACGCAGAAGCATGTTCACCGAACGCCCGAGAAAGGCACCGGCGCTGTAAGCCAGCAGCGGCACGCTGGCTTCGCCTTCCAGATCGAACAGCGGCTTGCCCTCGGCATCGGCCGCACAGACCGGGAGCATTTCGGTGTGTCCCAGATGCAGCGAAGGGAAGATTTCCGGGTCCATCTGCATCGCCGCATCCGGATCATAGAACGCCAGCATCAGGTCACAACCGCCTTCACGCAACGCATGCACGGCGTCGCCGACGTTGGTCGCTACCAGCCGTGTCGCGATGTTCAAACCTTCATTGCGCAACTGCGCGATCCAGCGTGGGAAGAAGCCCAGCGCCAGGGAGTGGGCAGCAGCGACTTGCATCACTTCACCCTGCCCGCCTTCCAGATGGTGGAGGTGGCGCAGTACTTCGCCGAGCTGTTCAACCACCGTGCGCGCGGTCACCAGAAACAGCTGCCCCGCCGCCGTCAGTTCGATCGGCGTGCGCGAGCGGTTGACCAGGGTCAGGCCCAGCGCGGATTCGAGACTGCGGATCCGCCGACTGAACGCCGGCTGAGTGACGAAGCGTCGCTCGGCAGCCTGGGAGAAGCTGCGGGTGGCGGCCAGAGCACTAAAGTCCTCGAGCCATTTGCTTTCCAGATTCATCACGTCCTCCCGGACACGCACCATTTTAGGTCACACGTTCGCCGCGTACGCGGCGTCACACTGGCATTATGCCGAATGTGCATAGGCCAGTGTTTAACAGCATTGGCCCAAAATTCTCCACAAGCCTAGCATTCACAGCGTTCCGGCACAGACCGTGTCCATATCGAGATGATTTCTATCATGTCCTCCGCTGCATCATTCCGCACAGAAAAAGACCTGCTTGGCGTACTCGAAGTACCGGCTCAAGCGTATTACGGCATCCAGACCCTGCGAGCGGTGAATAACTTCCGTCTCTCCGGCGTTCCGATCTCGCATTACCCGAAGCTGGTCGTCGGTCTGGCAATGGTCAAACAGGCCGCCGCAGACGCCAACCGTGAATTGGGTCACCTCAGTGAAGCCAAGCACGCTGCCATCAGCGAAGCCTGTGCCCGTCTGATCCGCGGCGATTTCCACGAAGAGTTCGTGGTGGACATGATTCAGGGCGGCGCTGGCACTTCAACCAACATGAATGCCAACGAAGTCATCGCCAACATCGCGCTGGAGGCCATGGGCCACCAGAAGGGCGAATATCAGTACCTGCACCCGAACAACGACGTGAACATGGCGCAGTCGACCAACGACGCCTACCCGACGGCGATCCGTCTGGGTCTGTTGCTCGGTCACGACGCCCTGCTCGCCAGCCTCGACAGCCTGATCCAGTCGTTCGCTGCCAAAGGTCAAGAATTCAGCCACGTTCTGAAGATGGGTCGTACCCAACTGCAAGACGCCGTGCCGATGACCCTGGGTCAAGAATTCCGCGCCTTCGCCACCACGTTGAGCGAAGACCTGGCGCGCCTGAAAACCCTCGCACCTGAGCTGCTGACCGAAGTGAACCTGGGCGGCACCGCGATTGGCACCGGCATCAACGCCGACCCGCGTTACCAGCACCTGGCCGTATCGCGCCTGGCGATCATCAGCGGTCAACCGCTGGTACCGGCCGCCGACCTGATCGAAGCCACGTCCGACATGGGCGCCTTCGTACTGTTCTCCGGCATGCTCAAGCGCACCGCGGTCAAGCTGTCGAAGATCTGCAACGACCTGCGCCTGCTATCCAGCGGCCCACGCACCGGCATCAACGAAATCAACCTGCCAGCGCGTCAGCCTGGCAGCTCGATCATGCCCGGCAAGGTCAACCCGGTTATCCCGGAAGCGGTCAACCAGGTGGCATTCCAGATCATCGGCAACGACCTGGCACTGACCATCGCGGCCGAAGGCGGCCAGCTGCAACTGAACGTGATGGAGCCGCTGATCGCCTTCAAGATCTTCGACTCGATCCGCCTGTTGCAACGCGCCATGGACATGCTGCGCGAGCACTGCATCGTCGGTATCACTGCCAACGAAGCCCGCTGCCGCGAACTGGTCGAACACTCGATCGGCCTGGTCACCGCGCTGAACCCGTACATCGGCTATGAAAACGCCACCCGCATCGCCCGTATTGCCCTTGAAAGCGGCCGCGGCGTGCTGGAACTGGTGCGCGAAGAAGGCTTGCTCGACGACGCCATGCTCGCCGACATCCTGCGCCCGGAAAACATGATTGCTCCGCGGTTGGTGCCTCTGAAGGCCTGACCAACGCTGGCTCTCAAGGCATAGCACCGCTCACCAGGATGAGGGACTAGACACCTCTCACCTTTTGAGGGCTTGGAGATTACTCTCCGGGCCCTTTTTTTTAACTTTTTTGCGGACTGAACCTAACGTGATTTGCGTGCCAAACGCCGCCAAGATCGCAGCCTTCGGCAGCTCCAGCGGGTGTACGTCAATCCGGGCAGGAGCTGCCGAAGGCTGCGATCTTTTGATCCAGAAGGTCTTTGTTTCATAGCTGGTACCACAACCGTGCAGACGGACGGCACACTCGTAGGTATAGTGCCGCCCCTCTTCGCGTGAGCGGTCGTCAGTAACGAGGCCTACACCCATGCGAAACCCGACCTAATAACAACCCGCGATATGGATCCGGGACGTACCTTCGCCCCACCTGTTGTGCTTGGTGTAACGCGATGTGTCGGACCGACCAGCATTTGCCTACACAAAAAATAGCGAGGAATACTCCATGCTCGAAGTCATCAACGACTTCCTCTCAGGGAAAGTACTGATCGTGCTCATTGTCGGGCTCGGTAGCTACTTCACGATCCGCTCGCGTTTCGTTCAATTGAGACACTTCTTCCACATGTTCGCGGTGTTCCGTGACAGCCTGCGCAGCAGCGCCGGTCAACTCAGCTCCTTCCAGGCCCTGATGCTCAGCCTCGCTGGCCGGGTAGGTGCAGGTAACATCGCTGGTGTCGGCATTGCCGTGACCCTGGGTGGCCCAGGTGCGGTGTTCTGGATGTGGGTGACCGCGCTGGTCGGCATGTCCAGCAGCTTCTTCGAATGCTCCCTTGGCCAGCTCTACAAGCGCTGCGACTCCGAAGGTCAGTACCGTGGCGGCCCGTCCTATTACATCCAGCACGGCCTGCAAAAACGCTGGTTGGGCATGATCATGGCCTTCCTGTTGCTGGTGACCTTCGGTTTCGCCTTCAATGGCCTGCAATCCCACGCCGTGACCCACTCGCTGAATAACGCTTTCGGCCTGAACACCACTTACACCGGGCTGGGCCTGGCGGTGCTGTTGGGCCTGGTATTCGTCGGCGGGATCAAGCGTATCGCCAAGGTCGCTGACCTGCTGGTTCCGGTGAAGACCCTGGTGTACATCGGTGTGACCCTCTACGTGATCGTGCTGCAGTTCGACCACGTGCCGGCCATGCTGATGACCATCGTCAAAAGCGCCTTCGGTCTGGATCAAGCCTTCGGCGGCCTGGTCGGCAGCGCCATTATCATGGGCGTGAAGCGTGGCGTATTCGCCAACGAAGCCGGTTTGGGCAGTGCGCCGAACGTCGCTGCGGTGGCCTCGGTCGAGCACCCGGTCGCGCAAGGTGTGGTGCAGGCATTCAGTGTGTTCCTCGATACCTTCGTGATCTGCACCTGTACTGCTTTGCTGATTCTGCTGTCGGGCTTCTACACCCCGGGTTTCGAAGGCGACGGCATTGCCCTGACCCAGAACTCCCTGGCTGCGGTAGTCGGTGACTGGGGCCGGATGTTCATCAGCGTCGCGCTGGCGTTGTTCGTGTTCACCTCGATCCTCTACAACTACTATCTGGGCGAGAGCAACCTGCGCTTCTTGATCGGTGACAACCGCAAGGCACTGATCGGCTACCGCGCACTGGTACTGGTGTTGATCTTCTGGGGTGCGATCGAGAACCTTGGCACGGTGTTCGCCTTCGCCGACATCACCATGACCCTGCTGGCCTTCGTTAACCTGATCGCGCTGTTCCTGCTGTTCAAGGTTGGCATGCGCATTCTGCGCGACTACGACGACCAACGCGCGGCAGGCATCAAGACTCCGGTGTTCGATTCCAGCAAGTTCCCGGACCTGGATCTCGACCTGAAAGCCTGGCCAGCCAATCCGCCAGTACCGACCACTCAGGCCCAAGCAACACCTGCAGTCGCGAGCGCAGCGCAACGCTGATCGCCAAACCGGGCGCAATCCATTGCGTCCGACGTGACACACCGCACGGTCAGCGTCATGCTCGACCGTACGGTGTACTCGTCCAGGAGAATCCCATATGAACCCCGCAACTTATCCCGCCGCGCAACACGTCATGGTGCTCTATACCGGTGGCACTATTGGCATGCAGGCCAGTGCCCACGGCCTGGCTCCGGCGTCTGGTTTTGAAGCGCGGATGCGCGATTATTTCCACAGCCAGCCAGAGCTGGTGGTGCCCAACTGGCGCTTCCGTGAAATGGCCCCGCTGATCGACAGCGCCAACATGACGCCCGCTTACTGGCAACGTCTGCGTGAAGCTGTCATAGAAGCAGTCGACGTACAGGGCTGCGACAGCGTGCTGATCCTGCACGGCACTGACACCCTCGCTTACAGCGCCGCGGCCATGAGCTTCCAATTGCTCGGCCTGCATGCGCGCGTGGTGTTTACCGGCTCGATGCTGCCGGCCGGTGTGGCCGACAGCGATGCCTGGGAAAACCTCAGCGGCGCGTTGGTTGCACTGGGCCAAGGCTTGGCGCCGGGGGTGCATTTGTACTTCCACGGCGAGCTGTTGGCGCCGACCCGCTGCGCGAAAATTCGCAGCTCTGGTCGTCATCCGTTTGCCACGCTGAATCGTAACGGTGGCGTGGCCAAGGCACCGTCTGTTCCCGCCCAGCTGGAATACCATCAGAACAAGCAACTGGCCAAAGTCGGCGTGCTGCCGCTGTTCCCGGGCATTGGCGCTGAACAGCTGGATGGCCTGCTCAATAGCGGCATTCAAGGGTTGGTGCTCGAGTGCTTCGGCAGCGGCACCGGGCCGAGCGACAACCCAGAGTTCCTCGCCAGCCTGCAACGGGCGCAGGACAAGGGCATCGTGGTGGTGGCGATCACTCAATGCCATGAAGGTGGCGTGGCGCTGGACGTCTACGAAGCCGGCAGCCGGTTGCGCGGCGTTGGTGTGTTGTCGGGTGGCGGCATGACTCGCGAGGCGGCGTTTGGCAAGTTGCATGCGCTGTTAGGGACAGGGATTGAGATTGACGAGATTCGGCGGTTGGTTGAACTGGATCTTTGTGGCGAATTGAACTGACCTTCCACTGATCGTACTGATCGTTCCCACGCTCTGCGTGGGAATGCAGCCCGTGACGCTCCGCGTCACTGCCGAAGCGGACGCAGAGCGTCCAGTGAGGCATTCCCACGCGGGAGCGTGGGAACGATCCTCCAATTCTCCGCCAACTCCCGGCACACAACTTGCTCGATTCCAGCACCCCCACGCTGGAACCGAGCATGCTTCACTCCCATCTCACTACCCTCAACGCCGTCTCTTTGGTGCTCAGCGCCTTCAAGGCTGAAGGTCTGTCCAGCGAAGCGCTGTTGGCCGGCAGCGGCATCAGCGCGGCGGATCTGAGCCGTGCCGACACGCGGATTACCACCAATCAGGAAATGCAGGTCTGCGCCAATGCCGTGGCGCTCAAGCGCGAGATTGGCCTGGAGTTGGGCCGGCGCATGCACGTTTCCTCCTACGGCATGCTCGGCTATGCCCTGCTCACCAGTGCCACCTTAGGTGACGCTTTGCGTCTGGCGCTGCGTTATCCGGCGCTGTTGGGAACACTTTTCGAGTTGAGCCTTGAGGAAGATGGCGAGTGCATCTGGCTCACGGCAAGCGACTATCGGGAAAACCCGGCGCTGGCAGTGTTCAACACCGAGTTCTGCCTGGTCTCGATGAAAGTCATCTGCGACGACCTGCTCGGGCACCCGTTGCCATTGCTCGGCGCCCGCTTCGAATATCCCGCGCCGGACTACCAGACCCGTTACACCGAGCGCTTCGACTGCCCCTTGCAGTTCGATGCCATAGCCAATGCCTTCGCCTTCGACAAACGCTGGCTCGACCAACCATTGCCGCTGGCCGACACCATTACCCACCAGGCCATGGCCGAGCGCTGCCGCAAACAGAACACCGAGTTCACCGGACGCCAGGCTTGGCTCGGGCGAATCCGCCAACTGCTCGCCACGCAACTCAACGCTGCTCCGGGGCTTGAGGGCTTGGCTGAGCAAATGAACTGTTCGGCGCGCACCTTGCGGCGGCACCTCAAGGACCTCGGTTGCAGCTATCAGGAACTGCTCGACGAGCTGCGCTTTGAGCGGGCCAAGCAGATGCTGTGCGAGGATCAACGACCGGTTTACCAGATCGCCGAAGCCCTGGGCTTCAGCGAAACCGCCAGTTTCCGACATGCCTTTGTGCGCTGGAGTGGTGTAGCGCCCAGCCAGTTCAGGCCTTGAGGACTGCGGTGTTCTGAATTTCGCCATCGCGAGCAAGCTCGCTCCCACAGTGGATTGCCGTCGTACACAAATGCCGTGTTCACTGAAGATCAATGTGGGAGCGAGCTTGCTCGCGATGGCGTCCTGAAGAACACCAAAGGCATGGCTGACAAGCCCACGATCTGAGCTGGGGCACACTCGCATCATTCAGGGGCGAATTTCGGACAAACACTTTGGCCATATCGATCCCCTTTTGGCCGCTCCTGCCGTTCTCTCAAACACCGCGCGCCGCAAGACTGTGAGCAACCGAATCAGCCTGCGGAGAATAAGAAATGCTGACGATCTACTCGGATGATCACCACCTGCACCACGGCCGTTGTGAGCTGATGGACGGGCAATTGATGCCCTGCTTCGAAATGCCCTCACGCGCCGATCACGTTCTGCAGCGGGTTCAATACCGCGGTCTGGGCCCGGTGGAAGCGCCACAGGATTTCGGCCTTGGACCGATTCAGCGCATTCACAGCCGCGAGTACCTGGAGTTCTTCAAAGGCGCCTGGCAACGCTGGACCGAGTTCGGTCGCGAGGGCGACTTGCTGCCCTACACCTGGCCAGCTCGCACCTTGCGCAAGGTGATCCCGAAAAGTCTGCACGGCCAGTTGGGCTATTACAGCTTCGACGGCGGCGCGCCAATCACCGCCGGCACCTGGCAAGCAGCGTACAGCGCAGCGCAAGTCGCGCTCACCGCTCAGGCCGTTATCCAACGCGGCGCCCGCAGTGCCTTCGCCCTGTGTCGACCTCCGGGACACCACGCTGCCAGCGATTTGATGGGCGGTTATTGCTACCTGAACAACGCCGCCATTGCCGCTCAGGCGTTCCTCGATCAAGGCCATAAAAAAGTTGCGATCCTCGACGTCGACTACCACCACGGCAACGGCACTCAATCGATTTTCTACGAGCGCAGCGACGTGCTGTTCGCCTCGATCCACGGTCACCCGGAGGCCGAGTTTCCGTTCTTCCTGGGTTACGAAGATGAACGCGGCGAAGGCGCGGGGGAAGGTTTCAACTTCAACTACCCCCTGGCCGCAGGCTCAGGCTGGGACAGCTGGAGCGCCGCGCTGGAACTGGCCTGCAAGGAGATCGAAAGCTACGGCGCCGATGTCGTGGTGGTTTCCCTCGGTGTCGACACCTTCAAGGACGACCCAATTTCTCAATTCAAGCTCGACAGCCCCGATTACCTGCTCATGGGCGAACGCATCGGGCGCCTCGGCAAGCCGACCCTGTTCGTGATGGAAGGCGGTTACGCGGTAGAAGAAATCGGCATCAACGCCGTGAACGTTCTCGAAGGTTTCCAAAGCGCCCGTGAGGAATCAGAACAATGAACACACTCAAGCGTCTTATCGCTCCCGCCCTCTGCGCCACGGTGCTCAGCGGCGCCGTGCATGCCGAAGACCGCACCTTACGGGTCTACAACTGGTTCGACTACATCACACCCAAAACCCTCGAAGACTTCAAAACTGAAACCAAGGTTAAACTGATCTACGACATCTTCGACTCCAACGAAGCATTGGAAGCCAAGCTGCTCACCGGCAACTCCGGGTATGACGTGGTGGTGCCGTCCAACGTGTTCCTGGCCAAGCAGATCGAAGCCGGCGTGTTCCAGCCGCTGGACCGCAGCAAGCTGCCGAACTGGAACCACCTCGATCCCAAGCTGATGAAGCTGATCGAAGCCAACGACCCCGGCAACAAATACGCCGTGCCCTACATGTACGGCACGATCCTGATCGGCTTCAACCCGGACAAGGTCAAAGCCGCACTGGGCGACAATGCACCGGTGGACAGCTGGGACCTGATCTTCAAGGAAGAGAACATCAGCAAACTCAAGCAGTGCGGCGTCGCCCTGCTCGACTCACCGTCGGAGATTCTGCCGCTGGCCCTGCAACATCTCGGCCTGCCGCCCAACAGCACCAAGCCTGCGGACTACGCCAAGGCTGAAGCGTTGCTAATGAAGATCCGTCCGTACATCACCTATTTCCACTCCTCCAAATACATGGCCGATATCGCCAACGGCGACATCTGCGTCGCGGTCGGTTATTCCGGCAGCTTCTCCCAGGCCGCCAACCGCGCCAAGGAAGCCAAGAACGGTGTGATCGTCGATATGCGCCTGCCTAAAGAAGGCGCGCCTATCTGGTTCGACATGCTGTCGATCCCTAAAGGTGCGAAAGACCCAGAGGACGCCTACACCTTCATCAACTACCTGCTACAACCGAAAGTGATCGCACCGATCAGCGACTTCGTCGGCTACCCGAACCCCAACAAGGATGCCACCGAGATGGTCGACCCGGCGATCCGCAACAACCCCAACCTGTACCCGACCGAAGCGGCGATGGCCACGCTCTATACCCTGCAACCATTGCCACGGGAAGCCGAGCGGGCACGGACTCGGGCGTGGACCAAGATCAAATCCGGGACGTGAAACGGATGATTGCCCTTTGAAAAATAGAAGCGCCTAGCGCAAAACCTGTGGGAGCGAGCTTGCTCGCGATGGACGTTAACGATAACGCGTGTTTTCTGAGTAAACGCGCCGCCCTTGAGTCCATCGTCGGAACGCCGCCCGGACCAATCGAGCGTCGACCGGCTGCTCCTACAAGGTCTTTCACTTCCAGACGCCGCGTAATCGCACCAACGCGGCTTCAATGGCCACTTCCGGCACGGCCGCAAACCCGAGCACCAATCCCGTGCGCTGGTTCTGCGGGGTACTCGAGTCCGGTAGCCAGTAACTGCTCAAACCATTGATCTCCACATCGACACTCGCAGCTTGTTCGACCAGCTCGCACTCACGGGCCAGACTGTCCACCGGCACCGTCAGGTGCAGCCCGGCCGCCACGAGCGGCAGGCTACCAACGCCGGGGATATCCGCAGGCCAACCGGCCAACAATGCATTGCGTCGACTCAACGCCGCGCGGCGCATACGTCGGATATGCCGCTGAAAGTGCCCGGCCGCCATGAACTCGGCCATCACTGCCTGAGTGCTGACTTCCGAATGTCGCACATCCACCGCCCGACGCCGGGCGAAGGCCTCCACCAATCCTGGCGGCAACACCAGATAGCCCAGCCTTAGCGCTGGGAATGCAACTTTGCCGAACGTCCCGACATACAGCACCCGCCCCTGCCGATCCAGCGCCGCCAAAGGTGCCAGCGGCGCGCCGCTGTAACGGTATTCGCCGTCGTAGTCGTCCTCGACGATCCAGCCTTGGGTGCGCTCGGCCCAGGCCAGCAATTCCAGACGCCGTGCCAGGCTCATGATCACTCCGGTCGGGTACTGGTGGGACGGCGTGACATAGGCCAGCCGACAGTCGCTGAATGTCGCCAGCTCGGCGCAGTCCATGCCCTCGTTGTCCACCGCCACACCATGCAAACGTGCCCCCGCCACGGCAAAGGCATGCCCGGCAGCGCGATAGCCAGGGTTTTCCACAGCCACCCCATCGCCGGGCTCCACCAGCAGCTGTGCACAAAGGCTAATTCCCTGCTGCGCGCCACTGGTGATCACAATTTGCTCAGCGCTGCACTGCATGCCCCGCGAGCTGCGCAAATAGGCTGCGATCAGCCCGCGCAAGCGTGCGTCGCCCTCTGGCGCGCCATAACACAACTGCTGCAAATCCGGTTTTCGCCAGAAAGCCGCATTCAGCTTGGCCCAGACCTCGAACGGGAACAGATCGAAGGCCGGTATTCCAACCCGAAAAGCCCGCGGCGGACCACTGGGTGGCCTGGCCAAATGGTGCTTATCAACAAGCCCCAGCGCCCCGCTGTGGATAACTTCACTGGATGAAACCACAGGCAATTCAAGCCAATCTGTGGATAACCCTGTGGGTAAGCCTGTTGAAAACCCTGTGGATAGTTTTGTGGATAGTTTTTTTACCGGCAGCGCGGTTTCCGGTAACTGCGCCACATAAGTACCGTCCCCTACCCGCCCTTCGATAAACCCTTCGGCATACAACTGATCGTAGGCACGAACTACGCTGTTACGAGAGATCGACAGGGCCGCGGCCAAATCCCGACTGGCCGGCAAACGCATGCCACTGGCCAGTCGACCGTCAAGCACTCGCACCCGTAACGCCTGATAGAGCTGACGGCTCAAGCCCTGGCGGCGGTCGAGCTCAATACCCGCAGGATTGAACGACAAGGACAGCGGCGGATTACTCATCGCAATGGACCTATGGCAATGGACCTACGAAATTGGTCATTAATGGCTCTTACAACAGACCAATAGCCTGCCTAGGATGCAGGCATTCGCCAAGGAAAAACTTCCATGTACACACCCAGCTCATTTGCCGAAGAAGACGTGCTGCAACTGCACCAGCAGATCCTCAACACCCGGCTGGCGGTGTTGGTCACCCACGGCGCGCAAGGCTTGCAAGCCAGCCATTTGCCGTTGCTGCTAAGCGCCGAGCAGGGGCCCAATGGCACCCTCTATGGGCATCTGGCCAGGGCCAATCCGCAATGGCAGGAGCTGGAAGCAGGCGCCGAAGCGCTGGTGATCTTTGCCGGTGCGGATGCCTACGTCAGCCCGTCGTTTTACCCGAGCAAAACCGAGCACGGCAAAGTTGTGCCGACCTGGAACTACGTCGCCGTGCACGCCTATGGCAGGGCCGAAGTATTCAGCGATGCGCACCGCTTGCGCAATCTGGTCAGCGCCCTGACTGATCGCCACGAAGCCGGCCGCGCCAAGCCATGGAAAGTCGACGATGCGCCTGCCCATTACATCGACGGCATGCTCAAGGCCATCGTCGGCTTCGCCTTGCCAATCCAGCGCCTGGAAGGCAAACGCAAGCTCAGCCAGAACCGCAGTACCGCAGACATCGCCGGCGTGCGCGAAGGGCTGGCTGCCAGCCCGGACCTGCACGATCAGGCCCTCGCCCATTTGATGCGTTAAGGAATGACCATGAGCCAGATTGATATCCGCCGAGTCACCGCCAGCGACCACGCCGCCTGGTTGCCGTTGTGGCAAGCCTACCTGCGCTTCTACAACACCGAGTTGCCCGATGCTGTCACCCAAAGCACCTGGCAACGTTTTCTCGACCTGAGCGAGCCCACTCACGCGGCCCTCGCCTGGGACGGTGAAAAAGCCGTGGGCATGGTGCATTTCATCTACCACCGCTCCAACTGGAGCATCGAGAACTCCTGCTACCTGCAGGACCTGCTGGTCGTCCCGGAAACACGCGGAACCGGCGTCGGTCGGCAGCTGATCGAATTCGTCTATGACACCGCCCGCGCTGACGGTTGCGCCAAGGTCCATTGGCTGACCCACGAGACCAATGCCACGGCTATCCAGCTCTACGAGCGCATCGCCGAACGTCCTGGCTTCATCCAGTTTCGCAAAGGCCTTTAAGGTTTAGGGAGAACAACATGTCGATTTCACTTGCCGACTGGAAAGGCGTCCCGGCGCCCTCGGTCAAACTCATCGAAGGGCGTTTCATCCGCCTGGAAAAACTCGACCCGGCACGCCACGGCGATGGCCTGTGGCAAGCCCTTGAAGGCCCCAATGCCGACCCGAAACTCTGGGACTATCTGCCTTACGGCCCCTTCACCGAGCGCGGTGCGTTCGATGACTGGCTAAACAACAACGCGGCCAACAGCGACCCGTATTTCTTCAGCGTGATCGACCGTGTCAGCGGCGATGTCCAGGGCATTCTCAGTCTGATGTCGATCGTTCCTGCTCAGGGGCGGATCGAAATCGGCCACGTCACCTTCGGCGCGCCGATGCAGCGTTCACCAAAAAGTACCGAAGCGGTTTATCTACTGGCCAAAGAGTCTTTTGCCCTGGGATACCGTCGCCTGGAGTGGAAGTGCAACAACGGCAACGCCCGCTCCAAGTACGCGGCTGAGCGCCTGGGCTTCAGTTTTGAAGGGGTGTTCCGCCAGCACATGGTGGTCAAAGGCCAGAACCGTGACACGGCGTGGTACTCGATTCTGGATTCGGAGTGGCCAGCGATTGGAGCGGGGTTTGAGAAGTGGTTGAGCGAGGAAAATCAGAGCGGGTCTGGGCAGGTTAAGACGTTAGTGGAGTGTCGCGCCTGACGCGACCTCATGATCGTTCCCACGCGCCGCAAAGGAATGCAGCCCGTGACGCTCCGCGTCACATTCAAGAGCAGACGCAGAGCGTCCAGTGAGGCATTCCCACGCGGGAGCGTGGGAACGATCTTTACGCCAACTTCTGCGCCAACACCGCAATATGCTCCGGGCCGATCCCGCAGCAACCGCCGAGATGGGTGGCGCCGCGCTTCTGCCAATCGGCCGCCCAGTGCAGGTAACCCGGCGGATCGAGGTCTTCACGCAACGGGTCCAGACCATCATTGGCCGTGGCTTCTTTGGGTTGCGGCGGGAACGCGTTGGCGTAAGCGCCAATGTTGATCTTCACCCCCAAACGCTCGAAGGACTCACGGGCCGCATCGATCGCGGTGCCGATCACTTCCGGCTGGCTGCAGTTAAACAACAAGGTCTCAACGCCCAGTTCTACGGCGACAGCTGCGGCCTCGCTAACCGGCTCACCAGAGCGCAAACGCGGCACTTCATCGGTGTCTTCATCCTTCAACGTGAAGGACAACCAGAACGGTTTTCCACCCTTCGGCAGTCCAGCGTGGATCGCTCGTGCCTCGACGGTAGAACTCTGGGTTTCCGCCAGCCACACGTCCACGTACGGGGCCAAGCCTGTCACCAGCGGTGTCAGCAGCTCGGTCACCCGCGCAGCATCAAACAGATCCGGACGATAAGAACCAAACAGCGGCGGCAAAGAACCGGCCACCAGCACCGGCTGTTTAGCCGCGTCGGCCGCACGCCGTGCAAGCTCACCTGCCAAGGCGGCGAGCGCCTGACCTTCAGCCGCAAAACGCTCCTCACCGATATGAAACGGCACTACCGCGTAGCTGTTGCTGGTAATCACGTTTGCACCACTTTCGATATAAGCCGTATGAACGGCCTCCACCGCTTGTGGTGCTTCGCTCAAGGCCAGCGCGGACCACTCAGGCTGCCTGAACGGCGCGCCTCGGCGTTGCAGTTCGCGACCCATACCGCCATCCAGAATTACCGTGCTGCCTGTGCCCATATGCTTTTTACTCATATGCTTATGAAAATAACTCACTACCAGAGTGGTTCTTATAACTATTAAATACGCACCATTCAGTTAATAACAACTTCTTTTTTAGTCAGGAACTGCCCGTGAAACTTCAACCGCTGCTGGCCTTGGGCCTGACGATTCTCGCTGCCTCTTCCCAAGCCTTTGCTGGCGCCACGCTGGATCGCATCGAGCAAAAGAAAGAGCTGGTGGGCGTGCTGATGGAAAGTTATCCACCGTTCTCGTTCCTCAACGATCAGAATCAACTCGACGGTTTCGATGTCGACGTGGCCAAGGCCGTGGCGGACAAACTCGGCGTCAAACTGCGCTTGGAGACCCCGTCCTGGGACGTCATCGCTGCCGGTCGCTGGAGCGGTCGCTATGACATCTGCATCTGCTCCATGACCCCGAGCAAGGCCCGCGCCGAAGTCTTCGACTTCCCGGTGGAGTACTACGCCTCGCCGGCAGTAATCGTGGTCAATGCCAAAGACGACCGCATCCACAGCGCCAAAGACCTGAACGGCAAAAAAATCGGCCTCACCAGCGCGTCCAGCTACGAGAGCTACCTGAACAAAAACCTGGTGATCGAAGGCGCCGAAGACACTCAATTGCAGTACCCGTTCGAGGACGTGCAGATCGCCCCGTATGACACCGACAACGTCGCCTTCCAGGACCTGGGTCTGGGCGCTGGCGTACGACTGGACGCGATTCTCACTAACCTGGTGACTGCACAACCACGCCTGACCGAAGACAAGCGCTTCAAACTTGCCGGCGAGCCGCTGTACTCGGAACCTAACTCTGTGGCCATCGAAAAAGGTGATGCGCAGTGGGATGGCAAAGTGCGCGAAGTCTTCGCCCAACTGAAGCAGGACGGCACCCTGACCCGGCTGTCGCAAAAATGGATCGGCGCCGACATCAGCAAATGACTTCTTTCCCTCACCCTCCTCAGCCGCCACAACCGGTGGCTGAGTCATTGCTCAAACGCGTCTTTGGCTTTCGTACGCGCCTGTACCTGACCTGGGCGGCGATGCTGGGTTTGTTCGCGAGTTTCTTCCTGAGCTTCGACCTGAAGTTCTCGATCATCCTCGACAAACTGCCGAACCTGATCGGCCTGCATTTGGCGCCCAACGGTTTCTTGCAAGGCGCAGCGCTGACGCTGTTTTTGTGCCTGTGCTCGATCCTCGCCTCGTCACTGCTGGGCTTCATCACCGCCCTTGCGCGATTGTCGAAGAGCGCCGTGGCGTTCGGCATCGCGAGTTTTTACGCATCGTTTTTTCGCGGCACACCGCTGCTGATTCAGATCCTGCTGATCTACCTCGGCCTGCCGCAGCTGGGCATAGTCCCCGGCGCCATTGCAGCCGGGATCATCGCGTTGTCGCTGAATTACGGCGCGTACTTGAGCGAAATCTTCCGCGCCGGCATCGTGGGTGTCCCCCACGGCCAGCGCGAAGCGTCTCTGGCACTGGGCATGCGCGAAACGGTGATCTTCTGGCGAGTCACCCTGCCACAAGCCATGCGCACCATCATCCCGCCCACCACCAACCAATTCATCTCAATGCTCAAAGACTCGTCACTGATCTCGGTGATGGGCGTCTGGGAAGTGATGTTCCTGGCGCAGTCCTATGGCCGCTCCAGCTACCGCTACATCGAAATGCTGACCACGGCAGCGATCATTTACTGGCTGATGTCGATTGGGCTGGAGCTGATTCAGGCGCGGATGGAGCGCCATTACGGGAAGGCGTATCAGCAGCGCAGTTAGCGGTTCTCTTGAGCTTCCAGCCCAGCGCATCCAAGGCATCGCAGCCATCCTGAATCAGCAAATGCGCGGCATTGGCGAAGTGCTCCAGATCGTAGCCTTCGGCATCCTTGACGCTCAGACAGGTGACGCTGTTGAGCAAATTGCGCCCGGCCTTGATGCGCTGGATTGCGGTTTCGAAGAGATCGCAGGCGTCGGCATCGATGTTGAGGAACAGTGTGGGTACTACGCTGAGGTTGCTTTGGAGAGGGGTGTAGTTAGTCATATGTAACTCCATAATTATTTTTCGGAGCTACCACCGTTTGCAGATTAAGCAAAACTAGGGCGGCGCTTTAACGTCCACTCTGTTTTTCGACCGGCTAAGATCGGTCACCGTTTTGGCGATGACGGGCGAACTATAGGTGAGCGTCTGCAGGATGTAAAAGCCGGTCCCTACATCTCAATCTCAGACCGTTCCTACATTCAATCGAAGGAAGAGGCACCGAGCGCAGAATCTGTGGCGAGGGAGCTTGCTCCCGCTGGGGTGCGCAGCGACCCTAAAAGCCGGGCACCGCATTGTGTCAGGGAGATCGCATCTGCTGGATTTGCGACTGCTGCGCAGCCGAGCGGGAGCAAGCTCCCTCGCCACAATGCGTTACCACACACAGACCCCTTTCGCCTGTTCGCTCTGGCTTTGGCTTTAGATCTTGATCCACCCGCCCCTTCGGAAGGCCGAGCGAAGGTGTTCATCAGGGGACTGGCGCGCAGCGCCCCTCGGCGAAGCCGAGGACATCGCATGGAGGTCGTAGCGAAGCAGACCGGAGGGCGATGCCCCCTGATGGACACCGTAGCGAGGGAACACCGAGCCTCAGCGAGGGGCCGAACGCTCGGGGCGAAGACTTTTGGTTACTTTTTGGTGTCTGAAAAAGTGACCCGCTGTAAGAGCGGACCCCTAAGTGGCCGTTACCGCAGAAACGGATATGTACCCAGTCAACAAAACATAGGCCGGCTATAAGGCCGCCTTCGCGAGCAAGCTCGGCTCCTACAGGTATTGGGTACATCCGCAAAACGAAATGTCGCCAGATCAGACTCAGCTGATATTCCGCCGAACCCTCACCCCCCCATCTGCAACCCAAAGGGCCGAAACACGGCATTCAGCGATTTCAGGGTCTGGTTCCCTTCCCCATGCTCGATATGCACCAACGTGCGCACCGAGATTTTGCACATCTTGGCGAATTGGCTTTGATACAGACCCGTGACCTCCACCCGCAAGCGGCGGACGGCCCGCCCCCAATTCCGGCTGCGTAGTTCTTAAGTGTCGGATGTACATGAGCTGAACCTGCAATTTAATGCATTTTTGGAACGCTAAATGATTCGCCATGCGCAATAAAATGCATTTTTTATCTTTCAGATCGAAAATATACGCAATAAATTGCAGAGATAAGAAAGATCATTTCAACGGGTGGCCGCAGGCTATAGCGGCGAGATCGGCAGCAACGCCGCAATCACGGGTTAATAGGCCAGTGGCAGATGAACCTTTGAGATGCGCTGGATGGATGATCACCTGTCAACTCTGACAGTAGACGCTACTCATAAACTCGCCCTAGGCTAAGTCGTCAGAACCGGCCCTTAAGACAAGTGCAGGCTCTGAACCCAGTCAACACTTAAGGACGAGGTATCACAATGAGCGCTTCAGAAACTAAAACTCAAAACCTGCCCCCAGAAGTCAAGGTGGGAGAGGACCTTCATTTACTCAATGAAAAAACCCACTCACTGACCGGACTCTATGCCATCGCGTTCACAAATAAGCTCACAAACACCGTGGCAATCACACGCAGTGCCCCAGACAGAGTCTTCTTCAAGGTGCCACGCGTGGAGCCAGGAACCTATTCGGTCAGCGGAAAATATCCCCCTGGAAGCACTGTCATAGATCCAAGCCTCGGTACCACCAAAGTTATTGATTAGCTCAATCCAGAGGCTGGCAAAACCGGCAATAAAAAAAAGGGGAGCACATGCTCCCCCGAGGTTTAAAGCGTTGTAATCAAAGGCTGTGAAATCAGCCTTCGATCTCGATCAGGATTTCGCCCGGGTTGACCCGGTCGCCCTTAGCCACATGAATGGCGGTGACTTTGCCTGCAATGGCCGATTGAACTTCGGTTTCCATCTTCATCGCTTCAGTGATCAACACGGCCTGGCCAGCTTTGACCTCGTCGCCTTCCTTGACCAGCACATCAACGATGTTGCCCGGCATGGTGGTGCTGACGTGGCCCGGCGCAGTAGCTTGTTTGCGCTTGCTGCTACCGCCGCTGACGAACTCGTTGAGCGGTTCGAACACCACTTCTTCCGGCATGCCGTCGATGGACAGGTAGAAGTGACGCTTGCCTTCAGCCTTGACGCCCACACCGGTGATGTCGACGCGGTAGGTTTCGCCGTGAACGTCGATAACGAACTCGGTCGGCACACCTTCGCCACCCGCTGAAGTCACGCCGCCGGCTTCTGGAATCGGCAGCAGCACTTCTGGAGTCAGGGTGCCGGCTTCACGCTCTTCGAGGAATTTACGGCCGATGTCCGGGAACATGGCATAGGTCAGCACGTCTTCTTCGGACTTGGCCAACGCACCGATGTCGCCGCGCAGCTTGGTCATTTCCGGCTTGAGCAAATCGGCCGGACGTACGTCGATCACGTCTTCGCTGCCGATGGCCTGGCGACGCAGTTTCTCGTTCACCGTACCCGGCGCTTTGCCGTAGCCGCCTTGCAGGTAGAGCTTCACTTCGTTGGTGATGGTTTTGTAGCGCTCGCCGGCCAGCACGTTGAAGAACGCCTGAGTGCCGACGATCTGCGAGGTCGGAGTTACCAGCGGCGGGAAGCCGAGGTCTTCACGGACCCGTGGGATCTCCGCCAGCACTTCGCTCATGCGGTTCAGTGCGCCCTGCTCTTTCAACTGGTTGGCCAGGTTGGAAATCATCCCGCCCGGTACCTGGTTGACTTGCACACGGGTGTCGACGGCGGTGAATTCGCTTTCGAACTGGTGATATTTCTTACGCACGGCGTAGAAGTACAGCCCGATTTCCTGCAACAGCTCCAGGTTCAGACCGGTGTCGAATTCGCTGCCCTTGAGCGCGGCGACCATCGACTCGGTGCCCGGGTGGCTGGTGCCCCAGGCGAAGCTGGAGATCGCGGTGTCGATATGGTCGGCGCCGTTCTCGATGGCCTTGAGCTGGCACATGGCGGCCAGGCCGGCGGTGTCATGGGAGTGGATGAACACGGGCAGCGATTGCTCGGCTTTGAGAGCCTTGACCAACTCGCCAGTAGCGTACGGGGTCAGCAGGCCGGCCATGTCCTTGATCGCAACGGAGTCGCAACCCATGGCTTCCATTTGCTTGGCCTGGGCCACAAACGCCTCGATGGTGTGCACCGGGCTGGTGGTGTAGGCGATGGTGCCCTGAGCATGCTTGCCGGCAGCTTTCACCGCTTCGATGGCCACACGCAGGTTACGCACGTCGTTCATGGCGTCGAAGATGCGGAACACGTCGATGCCATTGACCGCGGCCTTGGCAACGAAAGCTCTGACCACGTCATCGCTGTAGTGGCGATATCCCAGCAGGTTCTGCCCGCGCAAAAGCATTTGCAGACGCGTGTTAGGCAACGCCGCACGCAGTTTACGCAGACGCTCCCACGGGTCTTCTTTCAGAAAACGTACGCAGGCGTCGAAAGTCGCACCGCCCCAGACTTCCAGCGACCAGTAGCCGACTTTGTCGAGCTTGTCGCAGATCGGCAGCATGTCGTCGGTGCGCATGCGGGTCGCGAGCAGCGATTGGTGGGCGTCGCGCAGGATTGTGTCAGTTACAAAGATCTTCTTGGACATTGTTATATTCCTCACAGGCCTGCGTGGGCGGCGATGGCGGCGGCGATGGCCAGGGCCAGCTCTTCGGGTTTGCGCTTGATCGAGTAGTTGGTCAGTTCCGGATGGCTTTCAACAAAACTGGTGTTGAACTGACCGCTACGGAATTCCGGGTTACGCAGGATTTCCTGGTAATAGGCGGCGGTGGTCTTGACCCCTTGCAGACGCATGTCGTCGAGGGCGCGCAAGCCACGGTCCATCGCTTCTTCCCAGGTCAACGCCCACACCACCAGTTTCAGGCACATGGAATCGTAGAACGGTGGAATGGTGTAGCCGGTGTAGATCGCCGTGTCGGTACGCACGCCGGGGCCGCCGGGCGCGTAGTAACGGGTGATCTTGCCGAAGCTCGGCAGGAAGTTGTTTTTCGGGTCTTCGGCGTTGATCCGGAATTGCAGCGCGAAACCGCGATGCTGAATGTCTTCCTGTTTCACCGAAAGCGGCAGACCGGAGGCGATGCGGATCTGCTCGCGAACGATGTCGATACCGGTGATTTCTTCGGTGATGGTGTGCTCCACCTGGACCCGGGTGTTCATCTCCATGAAGTACACCTCGCCCTCGGCGAGCAGGAACTCCACGGTGCCGGCGTTCTCGTAGCCCACGGCCTTGGCAGCGCGCACCGACAGGTCGCCGATGTAGGCGCGCTGTTCCGGGGTCAGTTGCGGGCTCGGGGCGATCTCGATCAGCTTCTGGTTGCGGCGCTGGATCGAGCAATCACGTTCGAACAAATGCACCACATTGCCAAAGCTGTCGCCGAGGATCTGCGCTTCGATGTGCTTGGGATTGACGATGCATTTTTCCAGGAAGACTTCCGCCGACCCAAACGCCTTGGTCGCTTCGGAAATCACCCGCGGGAAAGCTTGTTCCAGTTCTTCACGGCTGTTGCAGCGGCGAATACCGCGGCCGCCACCACCGGAAGTGGCTTTGAGCATCACCGGGTAACCGATGCGGTCGCCTTCGACCAGCGCTTCGGCGATGTCCGCGACGTTGCCTTCAGTGCCCGGAGTCACCGGCACGCCGGCCTTGATCATGCTGCGGCGCGCTTCGGTCTTGTCGCCCATGCGGCGAATCACTTCTGCCGACGGACCAATGAATTTGATGCCGCGCTCGGCGCAGATGTCTGCCAGTTCGGCGTTTTCCGACAGGAAACCGTAACCTGGGTGCAGTGCATCGCAACCGGTTTCCACGGCCAGGTTCACCAGCTTGCGCGGGTTCAGGTAACCGGCCAAAGGCTCGGAACCAATGCTATGGGCCTCATCCGCGCGTTTCACATGCAAGGCATGGCGATCGGCGTCAGAATAGATCGCGACCGAGCGAATGCCCATCTCGGCGCAGGCACGCACGATTCGTACGGCAATTTCCCCACGGTTGGCGATCAGGATCTTTTTTATCACTTGGAGGTTCCCTTGAGCCGATGGCACTGACGACCCGCTAGACCAGGTCGGCGCGTGACTAAATGTTTCAGTTCAGTCGCGTAGTCACACTAGCCCCATCAAGGGATTAACAAAAATCAATAATAATTGGGTCACTCATAAGTAAAGACTTATAGTTGACTGATCAGTCCCTGGACAGAGTCTTTAAAAATGCGTAAGTCTTTGATGCGTATGACATTGCGCCAACTTCAGATTTTCAATGAGGTCTGCGATTTACGGTCCTACAGCCGCGCGGCTGAGGAAATGTCTCTCACACAACCGGCCGTCAGCCTGCAAATTCGTCAGCTCGAAGAGCTGATTGGTCAGCCTTTGTTCGATTATGTCGGCAAAAAACTCTACATGACTGAGGCTGCCGAAGCCTTGCAACGGGCCAGCCGGGACATTTTCGGGCGCCTGGCAAACCTCGACATGCAGCTGTCGGACATGCAGGGCTCGTTGCAGGGGCAACTGAAGCTGGCGGTGGAATCCAGCGCCAAGTACTTTGTTCCGCACCTGTTCGCCGCCTTCAAGCGCCTGCATCCGGAGGTCAATCTGCAGCTGATGGTGATCAACCGGGCCCAGGCCATTCGACGTCTGTCGGACAACCGCGACGACCTGGTGATCATGTCCATGGTGCCGCAGGACATGGGCCTTGAGTTTCTGCCGTTCCTCAACAACCCGATCATCGCCGTGGCACCGCCCGATCATCCTCTGTGCCACATGGGGCCGCTGCGTTTGCAGGATCTGGAGCCTTATACCCTGCTGTTGCGTGAGCAAGGCTCGGGCACGCGATTGGCCTGTGAAGAGTATTTCAAGGAAAAGCGCGTGCACTTCTCGCAAACCCTGGAGGTCTCTTCGGCGGAAGCCCAGCGCGAGTGCGTGGTGGCGGGTCTGGGCGTAGCGCTGCTGACGCGCCACGCCCTGAACCTTGAGTTGGCCACCGGCACCCTCAAGGAGTTACCGGTGGAGGAGCTGCCGCTGTACCGCAGCTGGTGCGTGGTGCAAGCCAAGGCAAAACGCCTGTCACCGGTGGCGCATGCGTTCCTGGGGTTTATCCGCAGCGAACGGGTACTAATCAGCGGGCTGGTTGAGCGCTTCGACGGGAAGTTGCCGGCGCTGCCTGCCAGTAATTGAGCTCCGCAGAGTCAGGAAAATCGCCAATCTCGGCGAGCAACTGACGCTGCTCACAACGGCTCTCAATCGCGCGGCGAAATTCCATTCGGCGCTGATCTTCTTGCTGACGGCGGGTTTTGACAGCGCTGTTGCGTTCTTCGTAGGACTGGGCCATTTCGAGTCTCCCAAGACGAGTACGGGAGTTACACGATGAACGCCGGGGATGACGGTTTGGCTGCGTGGGGGTTACAGGGAGATGAAAATTTACAGTCCGACGCCGCACCCCTGTAGCGAGGGGCCGGGCGGCCCCTCGCCACAAAAAGCCCCGCTACTTCAGCGGCAGACTCAATCGTCCAGCGCTTTGACCGATTTGGGCGACAGCCGCAAGCTGCGGAGGCTGCGCTTGACGCTTTTGAGGTGGTTGACCAGGCTCGGACCACGGGCCATGGCCACACCCATCGCCAACACATCGATCACCACAAGGTGAGCAATACGCGAGGTCAGCGGCGTGTAGATTTCGGTGTCTTCATGCACATCGATCGCCAGGTTGACGGTCGACAACTCGGCCAGCGGCGTCTGGCTCGGACACAAAGTGATCAGCGTTGCGCCGCTTTCGCGGACCAGATTGGCAGTGATCAGCAAATCTTTAGAGCGCCCGGACTGGGAAATACAGATCGCCACGTCGGTAGGTTTCAGCGTCACTGCCGACATCGCCTGCATGTGCGGGTCGGAATAAGCCGCAGCGGTCAGCAGCAAACGGAAGAATTTGTGCTGAGCATCCGCCGCTACCGCGCCAGACGCACCAAAACCGTAGAACTCGACGCGCTGGGCCTGAGACATGGCGGTGACCGCACGTTGCAAGGCCACCGGGTCGAGCTTCTCACGCACTTCCATCAGCGTGTGCAAGGTGGTGTCGAAAATTTTCAGGCTGTAGTCGGCAACCGAATCGTCTTCATGGATCGCGAACTGTCCGAAGCTCGCGCCCGCCGCCAGGCTTTGCGCCAGTTTCAGTTTCAAATCCTGGAACCCCGAGCAACCGATGGCGCGGCAGAAGCGCACGATGGTCGGCTCGCTGATGCCAACGCTGTGGGCAAGATCGGCCATGGAACTGTGCATCACAGCCGCAGGGTCAAGCAGCACATGATCGGCGACCTTGAGCTCCGACTTGCGTAACAGATGGCGTGACTGGGCGATGTGCTGCAACAGATTCAAAGGGCTGGACTCGTTGTTATTGGCAGATGCCAGGGATGTAGCGCGCTTGTAGTTATACTACATGAATCGGCTTTTTGCCTGCTCAATACGTAACTGAATTGCCTTGCTGCCCCCTATTTTGGCTGGGTGCGCTGTATGTAGCAGCTGGCGCAGGCTGCGATCGACTGCCAAGCAGTCGTTGCTTTTTTAAGCCCCCGGAAGCCCCTTCGGGCTTATCGCAGGCTTCGCCAGCGGCAACAAAAGGTCTGTGTCGGCGTGAAGTAAAGCAGCCAGACCATCCGCCTCAACCGGCCGGCTGATAAGATAACCCTGCATCTCATTGCACTGCTCGGCCTTCAAAAGTTCAACTGCTGATTCTCCACCTACTCAACGAGCACTTTCAGCGCCAACTCGTGGACTATGGCGACGATTGCACGAGCGAACAAGTATTGGTTGAAATTTAAAGCTACAGAAAAATTATTGAAGGTGCTATTTCCACATGCAAATAACTATCTTTACGCCCATCATAATTAAGTAAAACACCATATTTCAGATCCGAAACTCTTCATCCAGAATAGACTATACAAATAGAGAGAAATCATCGAGACGCCCTACACAACGGTCAAGGAAGATCCTAATCATGCTTGCAAAAAAAATCATCGCTACCACTTTCTTATTATCAAACTTTACACATCTGCAATCATTAGCAGAAGAATACACATGGCAATTTGACGACACACTCTTTGATCCGAAGATACAAGGAAAACACTCATCGCCGGAATCAGCTTGTAGATGGGCTTTCGACTATGATTTCCAATACTATGCAGATTACCGACCCGCAAGACCTGCCACTCAAAAAGATAGCTACTGGATCGAGAATGAACCCCTCCCAAATGATCACACATGGGTATGCGTTGTCCACAATGACCCTAAAGTAGCAACCGATCAAGATCTCTATAAGGTCAAAAGAAAAGGCAGCTCTTGTCCCCCCGGAAAAGAATTCAACAAATTTATGGGGCAGTGTGAAGTCCAAGCTGTTGACGATAGCTGCCCTTCAAATATTACCGGAAATCCCATAAATTTTTTAACCGGGTACAAAATCCAATCAGAAACTGATTTCGTTTCTCCAAGAAAAAATTTCCGACCTAACCAGATTGAATTTTCAAGATTCTACAACAGCGTAAATGGAGTATGGACTCACAGCTATTCATCCCGAATGATTATTGAATCAAATCTCATCACTCTTATTCATTTCGACGGCAAAAAATCTAGTTTCGAAAAAACAGGCAACATTTACACTCCAAAACAACAAGAGCTTGGGATATTAACTAAACATCCAGATCACTGGAGCTATCATTCACCCGAAAATAATTTTTATGAGTTCGACAATCTTGGCAGACTTTCCAAAATCCTAAAGCACGGAGTATCGCAGCTTATAAGTTATACGAAAGAAAAAATTACGATTACCGATGCGTATGGTACGTCCATACAATTCTCAGAGGACTCCAAAAAACAACCCAAAAAACTTATCGCGAAAAATGTCCAGATTGACTATAGGTACAACAAGTACTGGCAATTAATATCCGCAACTCGCACATATCCTGATACTTTCGACAAAAGACAATATCTTTACGAGGATCCAAGAGACAGCAGGCTTTTAACTGCAATCATCGACGAGCGCGGTATGCTATTCGCCACGTGGGCTTACGATGAACAAGGGCGCGCCATCTCCAGTGAGCACGCCGATGGTGCAGAGAAGGTGCTGGTTAGCTACAACGCAGACGGGTCGACCACCGTAACAAATGAACTAGGTAAAAAAACCAACTACCAATTTAAATTCATTCAGGGTTCCAAGCGCATTACCGCAATTGACGGCGAACCCACTCCTAGTTGTCCAAGTAGCAATTCAACTTTTACTTACGATGAGCGTGGCCTACTCAAGACACAGATAGATAACAATGGAAATATTACGACATACGTCTACAACGATCGCAACCTGGAGTCTTCCCGTACACAAGCCAGCGGCACTCCTCAAGCGCGAACAACGTCCACAGAGTGGCACCCAACACTATTTCTGCCGGTTACCGTGACAGAGCCGGACCGGATGACCCAATACACTTACGACGACCAAGGAAGGCAACTCAACCAGTCCGTGACCCCACGCTAATTCAGAAGGATCTGATCATGAACAAACCTATATTTCGGGCCAGGCTGTTTGCGCTCGCCCTGGGCACCATTTTTGTCGCACCGTTTTCGCAAGCCGCAGAGCGCAGTTGGTCTTTCACCTACAACGCTAAAGGCCTGATCGAATCCTCGAATGGACCCCGAACCGATGTGAACGACATCACTCGCTACGAATACGACGCGAAAGGACAGCTAACACGCGTCATTAACGCGCTCGGGCACACCACTGGGCTTTCGAATTTCGACTTTATGGGCAATCCACAAACCCTTCTCGATCCCAATGGGGTCGCCGCCGCCCTGACCTATTCACCACAAGGCTGGCTGACATCAGTAAGCACTGCCGATAACACCGCGCGGTTCGAACACAATGCTGTAGGTGACATCACCAAACTGATTCGTGGTGACGGTAGCTGGTTGGCCTACACCTGGGACGACGCCAGGCGGCTCACTCGCATCACCAACGGCCTGGAGGAGCGGGTCGAATTTGATCTTGATCCAATGGGCAATCGCACCGCAACACGACTGAAAGACAGTGCGGACAATCTGACGAAACAGCATCGATGGGTGTATGACGAACTAGGCCGCCTATTGCACTCAGTGGGTGCTGCTGGCCAGACCAGTCACATGCAATACGACCTGAACGATAATCCCACCGCCACTACCAATCCTCGTAATTACAGCAATACCCGCTCGACCGGTTAGTGAAGAACACCGACCCGCTAAACGGCACCACCCATTTTGAGTACGACGCCCAAGATAACCTCACGCAAGTCAACGATCCACGCGGAGTGATCACTCGATATCAATATGACGGCCTCGGTAACCTGACTCATCTGGTCAGCCCAGATAGCGGCAATAGCACCTACGAGCACGACACCGCTGGCAACATCACACAAAAGATCGACGCCCGCGGTGTAGTAACATCTTTCACCTACGATGCCCTCAATCGTTTGACTGCTCGCCGTTATCCGGCCAAGCCGCAACTGGATACTCGACTCCACTACGACGCGATTGCCGAGGGTAACAAAGGCATCGGCCGACTGACTGCGGTAGAAGACATCAATAGCGTGCTGAGTTACACCTACGATGAGCAAGGCAACGTCACAGGACAACGACATGTTCTGAAAGCGTATGAAGCCACTTGGTCCGATATCCTCGGCTATGGGTACGACGGAGCTAATCGACTGAGTCGTATCGACTACCCGTCGGGCATCAGTATCGACTACCTGCGCAACTCCGCCGGGCAGGTCAGCCAGGTGCTAATGCGGGTTGGCGCAGATGAACCGATCAACTTCGCCCGCGACCTTGCTTATCTACCCTTCGGCCCGCTAAAAAGCTTGACCTGGAACAATGGCACCACGCTCCAACGTAGCTATGACCAGGACTATCGGTTGACCGCACAAACCGTCGCCGGCTGGAGCAACATTTATGACCGCGATGCCAACAGCAACACCCAGATACAAAGTAGTCGTCTTGGCGATCTGAACTACAGCTACGACGCGCTGGATCGTTTGACAGAGGAAACAAATGCCAGCCAACAGCAAACCTTCACCTATGACGCTGTGGGCAACCGCACCGACAAGACCCTTACACCTCTGATCGAAGGTCAGGTGCAAGACAGTGCTGTCACCATTACCGGTATGGCACCAGCAATAACCGTTTGACCCAAATCGACGACCAAGTGGTACTCGCTGATGCGGCGGGCAATCTGACCCAAGACCGCGCTGATCGACAATTGACCTATGACGAACAAAATCGCCTGAGCAGCGTGAAAAACGGCGACCTGACCCTGGCAGTGTTTCGCTACAACGCTCTGGGTCAGCGTACCCAGAAAATCACCCCCCAAGGTATTACCACGTTCCTTTACGGACCTGATGGGCAATTGCTGGGCGAAACTCTGTTCGACATCGAAGGCAAAAAACTCACGAGTCAATACTATGTCTGGCTCGATGGCCTGCCGTTGGGCGGTGTAAGCGTGAACCACGACGCCAAAGGCGCACTAGCCAACAGCACCCCGTTTTATCTCCATAGTGACCACCTCAACACACCGCGTATTGCCACCAACGCCAGTCAGCACACCGTGTGGCACTGGAAGGCCGATGCCTTCGGTGTCGGAGAAGCCAGCGGTAGCCTGACCTTGAACCTCCGCTTTCCTGGTCAGTATTACGATGTGGAAAGTGATCCGATTGGACTCGCGGGCGGATTGAATACTTTTGGATACGTGGAAGGGAACCCTTTAAGTTACTCAGACAATTATGGCTTGAAAGTTTTCTTTGATGACAGTGCCTATGGGATTGAGAACCTGAAGAGAGACTATGAGCGATTAAAGGGAACTCCTCATGGAGCAAAAACATGCAAACAACTGGAAGATCTTCCTGATACCTATACAATTACAACCGTCAACTCATTCAATTCAGCATGGTACGAGGGGAAAACTCGAACGATAAGAATTGATCCATCATTTAAACCAATAATTCAAACCACGTCGGGCCCTATGCCAGCAGACTCAACAACTATTCTGGGACATGAAATTGGTCATGCCGCGACCAAAACATGGGACAACGGCCCAGGAAACATGAATAACGTCAACGCGAACGAAAACCCGATTCGAAATCAGCTTGGACTACCCAGTCGCACTTCTTACCCATAGGGAAACCAATATGCCATCAAATTTTCTATTTCGCCTTATGCTAAGTTGGTTCGCGCTGACTTCAAGCATCCCAGTGATTGCCGAGGAGTGCGGCAATATCGCTTACATCCCTTTTGATGCCGAGCTGTACGCTCCCGAAAGTGAATCCTCCATACTGGAGCGAGCCTTTTATAAAAAGCAAATTAATAAAAAACTCCTAGAAAGCGCCTTAACAAAAATCTGGACAACCGATAGCAACCTTGGGTATGACAAAAAAAACACTAGGGCGCTCATTCAGTTTTCGGATGAAACCTATTACATCGACCGATACGGTGTCATTCGTAACGGGGAAAAATACTCAACAATAGACATATTAAAAATTGAAGAAAATCCAACTTCAACAAATAATGGGACAGATTTATTTCCTTGCGGCCGGAGCAACTAACTTTACAATTAATTATGAAAAACAAACTACTCTGGCTTCTACTTATATTTCCTTTATACATTACAGCATGCACGATTGCATCGGCGAGGAGCTCCAGTGCATTTGAAAAAATAAAAATTGGCGATGCACGCGAAATGGTAATCCATCAGTTCGGGGTGCCCTCTCATATTGGGCATTCGGGCGCACCTTTTGGACGCCACACATCACACTGTTGTGAAAACTCTGCATGGAGCGACTATGGTTCGAAAACAGATGGTCATTAGACACACAAGCTTGGTCAGTGGAGTTAGACAAAAATAATCGAGTCATTGAAAAGGCTAATTGGGTATCACCTTAAACTTATTCATTGATCACCAGCTCTCCCTTTCCCTCAGCAGCAATGCTCATACTCTTGCAGAAGGGAAATGGTCAAATGGCTCGCCCCATTTCGCAGCCACCCACTCACACCCAACAATAAAATCAAAAACACACCAACTCAGTTCCCGACACAACTAAAAAACTTACAATTTGAATAGATATACCGCTCCACAAAAAAACATTTCGCGTTAACAATGATCGTGCAGGAAGCAATTCAACTTTAATTTAGGGATTATTGAATATGAGCATTAAAAGCAGTGACTGGGTAGCGCAAATCAACCGCATGCCAGGCGACCTCTTCTTCCGCGTTTACGGAACCGTGACAGTGGCGCATCCCGGTATTGTACCGACATTGGTACTGAGCCCACTGCAAGACAAGTCCTTCGATCTGAGACTTGAATTGGAATTTAAAAATTCTGATGAAATTACCGCGCAGGTCGAAACGGAAAAAGCCGTCACCTATAAAAACCCAGGCAACTCAAATGTCAGCGGTGTCAGTATTTTTTTCGAAGGAAAACTTCTGCATCATATTAAAGAAGTAACGATTACTCACTAAGACAAAAAACACGAATCACTCCAGGGGTATTTCCCTGCCAGGCTAATCGCAAGACTTGGCAGGGGTTTTCCTGGCGTCGAAATTAAAACTCACTCTGGGCACTCGCCCCTTAACAAGCTTGCAAGCTTGATAGCCTCCACCGGCCGACTAATCAGATACCCCTGCACTTCATCACAACCCTCAGCCTTGAGAAACTCAAGCTGCTCCGGACGCTCCACGCCTTCGGCCACCACTTTGAGCGACAGCCCATGGGCCATGGCGATGATTGCCCGGGTGATCGCCGCATCCTCGCTGCCCTCGGCCAAACCGCGAATAAACGCCTGATCGATCTTCACGTAGTCCACCGGAATGCGCTTGAGGTAACTCAATGACGAATACCCGGTGCCGAAGTCATCAATCGCCAGTTTCACTCCCAGATCACGCAGTTGCTGGAAGGTCGCGATGATGTGTTCGACGCTGTCCAGCAGCTGGCTTTCGGTCAGTTCCAGCTCTAGATAGTGCGGAGCCAGCCCGGTTTCTTCCAGCACCTGGCGGACCAGGCTGACCAGCTTGCCCTGGCGCAATTGATGCACCGACAGATTGACCGAGACCCGGATCGGCTCCAGCCCCTGGCGTTGCCATTCGCAGGCTTGCCAGCAGGCCTGACGCAGCACGAATTCACCGATCGGGCCGATCAGACCGGTTTCCTCGGCGAGCCCGATAAAGTCGCTTGGCGGAACCCGGCCCATGGTCGGGTGATCCCAGCGCACCAACGCTTCGGCGGCATTCAAACGCCCCGTCGCCAGACACAGTTTCGGTTGATAGAACACCTTCAACTGGCGTTCTTCGATGGCCTTGCGCAATTGGTTCTCAAGCTGCAGATGCTCGAGAGTGCTGGCCTGCAGGCTCTCGGTGTAGAACTGGAAGTTGTTACCGCCCAAGTGTTTGGCATGCTGCATGGCCATGTTCGACTGACTGACCAGCGCCGAAATTTCCCGCGCGTTGTCCGGTAACATGCTGATGCCCATTGAGGCACTGACCACCAACTCATGCCCTTCCACCGTCAGCGGCAATCGCAGCTTGGTCGCCAATCGGGTTGCCACCCGCGCCAGGCTGGATAAGTTGCCGTAGGCGTCGAACAGCACCGCGAACTCATCGCCGGATAAACGGGCAATGGTGTCGGCCTCCGGCAACGCGTTGACCAGTCGGCGCGCCATTTTCTGCAACAACTGGTCGGCGACTTCATGGCCGAGACTGTCATTGAGCAACTTGAAGCGATCCAGATTGATGTGCAGCAACGCCAGGCTGCGGCCTCCCTGGCGCATCCGATGATGGGCCTCATTCAGCCGTTCGCGGAACAACGAGCGATTGGCCAGCCCGGTCAGCTCGTCATAATGGGTCAAGTAGCGCATGCGCTCTTCGGATTCGCGCCGGGCGGAGAGATCAGCGAAGAAGCCGACGATATGACTCACATTTCCCCGCACATCGCGCACGACATTGAGCTGTAGCCATTGCGGATAAAGCTCACCGTTCTTGCGCGCCTCGACCAGCTCACCCTGCCAACTGCCATGTTGCTCCAGCGCTTGATGGATCACCGAGTAATGCCGGCGCGCATCACGGCTGCATGGCAATTCGACGACGTTACGCCCGAGCATGTCTTCGATCTGGTAACCGGTCACCCGACTGAACGCCTGATTGACCGCGATCAACGCGTAATTCGGATCGAAAATCACGATGCCTTCGCTGGCCGCTTCGAACACCGTGGCCGCCAACCGACGCTGCTCTTCCAGCTCCTTGCTGGCGCTAATGTCACGCCGAGTGCCGACCATACGGATTACGCGACCGTTCTCCCCACGCTCCACGGCCCGCCCACGGTCCTCGATCCACACCCAATGGCCGTCGCCATGGCGCACGCGGTACTCGATCAAGTAATCCTCGGTGCGCCCCTTCAAATGCTCGACCAGTGCGCGCTTGAGCGGCAGCAGATCCTGCGGATGCAGACGCGGCTTGAGGTGACTGAGCATCGCAGTCACGAATTCCGGCTCCAGGCCAAACAGCTCCTTGAGCTGTGTGTGATGCACCTCGTCGGTTTGCAGGTTCCAGTCCCACAACCCCAATTCACTGGCCTTTAATGCCAATCCCAGACGCGCTTCGCTTTTGCTCAAGGCTTGATTTGCCGCGTCCAGCTCCTGACTGCGTTGCAAAACCCGGCTTTCCAGGCCGACCTGAGCCTCACGCAGTTGCTCTTCGGCACGGCGACGCTGTTCGACTTCCCGGGCAAGTTCCTGGTTAAGCTGTTCGCTGCGGCTTTGCGCCTGCTGTAAATGTTCGATCAGCGCCTGATTCTGGAAGCGCCGCTGCAAACCACGGTGGATCAACCGATTGACCTGCCAGGCGACGACGCTCAAGGAGCCGAGCAGAATCAGCCCCAGCCAGCCCCAGCCTTGCTGTTGCTCATCGCCGTTCCAGAATAAATAGCCAATCGCCGGCAACAGGCAGGGCAAGGTAAAGGACAGGAAGGCCGATAAACTGACGGCATAGGCAACGCTGGCCGAAAGCGTCGCCGCACCGATCAGGCCGAAGACCCAGGCCTGTTGCAGGAAGCTGTCGGTCGGCACCAGGGCGATACCGGCACAGGCCAGGGTCAATCCGCTCATTCCGGAACCGAGCAGAAACATTCGTCGCCAGATCGGCTGCGCCTGACGGCTCGGCATCGCAGAGTCGAAGGCCGCGACCTGGATCACCCGTAATGCGACCAGCGTCAGCAGCCAGACCAGCCAAATGCTGACCAGAAAATAGCGCTGCGGGCTCCAGAGCAACCAGGCGCAGACCAGACCATTGAGCAGCATGAATAATGTGGGCAGCAGCGAGCCTTGATAAAGCAGACGCGTGCGTTCGACCGCCATCTCCATGGCGTAATGCTTGCGTATAACCTGAGGCTCCACAGAGGGGCCCGACAGGCTAGTGCCGAGGGTCATAGGCAATGTTCTTGTTCTTATTATGGGGAGCTGGATTGAGCCCGAAACGTCGCAGGAGCATACACAAGCAATTGCCATGACCAAACTGCTCCAGATCATAAAAACAGCAAAACGAATGGCACCTGATCCCCTCTTCAGACCACTCGAGCGAGCTCTGCCAACGCCTGCAGCGAATGACTGACCGGTCGTCCCCGCGATTCTTTTTATCGGTTAAACCAAAGCTCGGTTTGCCCGGTGTGGCCCGGCACCCTAGAATGCTCCGATGCGCGATGATCTCTCCTTTCTGCTGAACTCCCTCAACGATGCCCAACGCCAGGCCGTAGCTGCCTCCGTGGGTCGTCAGTTGGTCCTGGCCGGTGCTGGTTCCGGTAAAACCCGTGTGCTGGTGCACCGTATCGCCTGGTTGATCCAGGTCGAGCAGGCCTCGTCACACTCGATCCTGTCGGTGACCTTCACCAACAAGGCCGCTGCCGAGATGCGCCATCGCATCGAGCAGTTGATGGGCATAAGCCCGGCCGGTATGTGGGTCGGCACCTTCCACGGCCTGGCGCACCGCCTGTTGCGGGCGCACTGGCAGGAAGCCGGGTTGAGCCAGACGTTCCAGATCCTCGACAGCGATGACCAGCAACGGCTGGTCAAGCGAGTGATCCGCGAGCTGGGGCTGGACGAGCAACGCTGGCCGGCACGGCAGGCACAGTGGTTCATCAACGGGCAGAAAGACGAGGGTCTGCGCCCGCAACACATTCAAGCCAGCGGCGACCTGTTCCTGGCCACCATGCGCAGCATCTATGAAGCCTACGAGGCCGCCTGCCTGCGCGCCGGGGTAATCGACTTCTCCGAGCTGCTGCTGCGCGCCCTCGATCTGTGGCGCGACCACCCGGGCTTGCTGGCGCACTATCAGAAACGCTTCCGCCATGTGCTGGTGGACGAGTTCCAGGACACCAACGCCGTGCAGTACGCCTGGTTGCGGCTGCTGGCCAAGGGCGGCGACAGCCTGATGGTGGTCGGCGACGACGACCAGTCGATCTACGGTTGGCGCGGCGCGAAAATCGAGAACATTTACCAATATTCCGAAGACTTCCCGGACGCTGAAACCATTCGTCTGGAACAGAACTACCGCTCCACCGCCGGGATCCTTAAGGCCGCCAACGCCTTGATCGCCAACAACACCGGGCGTTTGGGCAAAGAGTTGTGGACCGACGGTGGCGAAGGCGAAGCGATCAACCTTTACGCGGCCTTCAACGAACACGATGAAGCGCGCTACGTGGTGGAAACCATTGAAAGCGCCCTGAAAACCGGCTTGGCCCGCAGTGATATCGCCATTTTGTATCGCTCCAACGCCCAATCCCGGGTACTTGAAGAAGCGCTGCTGCGCGAACGGATCCCTTACCGGATCTACGGCGGCCAACGCTTCTTCGAACGCGCCGAAATCAAGAATGCCATGGCCTACCTGCGCTTGCTCGAAGGTCGCGGCAATGATGCCGCACTGGAACGGGTGATCAACATCCCGGCCCGTGGCATCGGCGAGAAAACCGTCGAAGCGATCCGCGAGCACGCCCGCCACAGTGATGTATCGATGTGGGAAGCGATGCGTCTGCTGGTCGCCAATAAAGGCCTGACCGGTCGTGCGGCTGGCGCCCTTGGGGTGTTCGTCGAGCTGATCGAGAACCTCGCGGCCAAAACCGTGGACATGCCATTGCACCTGATGACTCAAACGGTCATCGAACAGTCCGGTTTGATCGCCTACCACGAGGCGGAAAAAGGCGAGAAAGGCCAGGCTCGGGTAGAAAACCTTGAGGAACTGGTCAGTGCCGCACGCAACTTCGAGAACGCTGAAGAAGACGCCGAACTGTCGCCGCTGGCAGCCTTCCTGGGCCACGCGTCGCTGGAATCTGGCGACACTCAGGCCGACGAGCACGAAGACAGCATTCAGCTGATGACGCTGCACAGCGCCAAAGGCCTGGAATTCCCTTATGTGTTCCTGGTGGGCATGGAAGAAGGCCTGTTCCCGCACAAGATGAGCCTGGAAGAACCTGGCCGTCTGGAAGAGGAACGCCGTCTGGCCTACGTGGGCATCACCCGGGCGATGCAGAATCTGGTGATGACCTACGCTGAAACCCGCCGCCTGTACGGTAGTGAGACCTACAACAAGGTTTCACGCTTCGTACGCGAAGTGCCGAAAGGCCTGATCCAGGAAGTGCGGCTGTCCAACAGCGTCAGCCGACCGTTCGGCGGCGGCCAGAAGCAAAGTTCAAGCAGCCTGTTCAGTGGCACCGAGATCCCGGAAACCGCGTTCAGCCTCGGCCAGCAGGTGCGGCACTCGGTATTCGGCGACGGGGTGATCCTCAACTTCGAAGGCGCCGGCGCCCAGGCACGGGTCCAGGTGAACTTCAGCGAAGGCAGCAAGTGGCTGATGCTGGGCTACGCCAAACTGGAAGCAGTCTGACTGTATGAAGGCATAAAAACATGGGCTCAGGCTTTTTCTCTTCCTGGACATTCTGGGCCCTGCTTTCGGCGGCGTTCGCTGCCATGACGGCGATCTTCGCCAAAATCGGCATCGAAAACGTCAATTCCGACTTCGCCACCCTGCTGCGCACCGTGGTGGTATTGGTCAGCCTGGCCTTGATTTTGTACGCCACGGGCCAATATCAGTCATTAGGATCGATCTCGGCCAAGAGCTACCTGTTTCTGTTGCTGTCAGGACTTGCTACGGGCGCCTCATGGATTTGCTACTTCCGCGCACTGAAGCTCGGGCCCGCGTCGCTGGTAGCCCCGGTGGACAAGCTCAGCGTGGTGCTCGTGGCGGTGCTCGGGGTGATCCTGCTGGGTGAAAAGCTCGATCTGCGCCAATGGGGCGGGATCGGCCTGATCACGGCCGGAGTGGTCATGCTGGCGCTGCGACGTTAAGCAGCCCTCCTGCAGAACTTATCCATTCATCCTACAGACCAAAGTTAACAGGCCTTATTGCGCTGACTGAAGCTGAACGAAACCTGTCAGGCAAAAGCCCGAAACACTCTGCCGCTAGCCAGTAACACTTCAGCTGTGCAACATGGCGCGCGTGCCATCCACAATTGGGAATTCCCTATATGAAACGTTTTCTTAGCATCGCCATGGCGTTGTGCATCGGCCTGACGATGAGCCTCGACGCCAACGCCAAGCGCTTTGGTGGCGGCAAAAGCGTCGGCGCTGCGCCGACCCACCAGACTAGCCAGATGGCCCCGTCCTCTTCGGGCATGGGCGCTGCAACCGCTACCGCAGGGGCTGCCGGTGCCGCAGGCGCTGCCGCCAAGGCTGGCGGTGCTTCGCGCTGGCTCGGCCCTCTGGCCGGTATCGCTGCCGGTGGCCTGCTGGCCTCCATGTTCATGGGTGGCGGCTTCCAGGGCATGCAGATCTTCGACATCCTGATCATGGCGGTCATCGCCTTCCTGATCTTCCGCTTCATTGCCGCTCGTCGTCGCAAGCAACAAGAGCACATGGCTCCGGCTGGCCACGCACCGATGCAGCGCGAAGTGTTCGAGCAAAAACCGGCTTCGGGTTCGATCTTCGGTGGTTCGCCAGCACCTGCCGCCGTTCGTCCTGTGATCAACGCACCGGCCTGGTTCAACGAAGAGCGCTTCGTTGAAGCGGCGCGCAACCACTTCCAGTCCCTGCAACAGCACTGGGACGCTAACGAAATGGACAAGATTGCCGAGTTCGTGACCCCTCAGCTGCTGGAGTTCCTGAAAAAGGAACGTGCCGATCTGGGCGACGGTTTCCAGTCCACCTACATTGATAACCTCAATGTGCAACTGGACGGCGTGGATGATCGCGCCGACAAGACCGTCGCTACCCTGACCTTCAGCGGCGTGTCGAAAAACTCGCGTTTCGACCAGGGCGAAGTCTTCAGCGAAAGCTGGAACATGGAGCGTCCTCAGGGTGACAATCAGCCATGGCTGGTTGCAGGTATCCGCCAAAACGGCTGATCCCACGCTCTGCGTTGAGCATGTTGAAACAAAAACCCCAGCCTCGGCTGGGGTTTTCTATTTCACGGTTGCACTTATAGCGAGCTACTGTATAAACCGCCCCATATAAACCGCGCCATTGAGCAAGAGGATTGAGGTCGTGGAAGAAGTCATTGAAGAACTGCGTGAAAAAAATGAACCTGTGCCGGTCCCATTGGAACTGCCAGATGAAGATTTACTGGTGGAGATCGAAGAACAGCTGTTCATCGACATACCCTTTGTCTTCAAGGAATTCCTGCTGACCGTCAGCGATGTTGTCTATGGCAGCCTGGAGCCGGTAACCGTTACGGATCCACAGTCCCATACCTATCTACCTGAAGTAGCGGCCAACGCCTGGGACGCCGGTGTTCCCCGGGAGTTGATCCCGATCTGCCAGAACGGTGACGATTACTACTGCGTCGAAGAAGACGGCACCGTAGTGCTGTGGTCGGCCGAAGAAGAGCTGGTTACCGAAGAAACCTGGGAGTCTGTATGGCACTGGGCGCGGGACGTCTGGCTGGAAAGCTGATTCCGACCGCTTGAGCCCGCATCCAGCGCCAGTCTGGAGCGGGTCTCAATGTTCGGCAGAATCGTTGTGGTTATCCAGGGTTTCCAACAGGGCAACCTGCATCCGCGTATGCACGCGGATAAACCAGCGCCATAGCAGCGCCGCGACCGCAGCCGCAACGACGGCAATCAGGATCAACAGCTCGGTGGTCGGCAGAATGCTCGACGACAATGCCGCCAGCAGCAGGAAGATCACCAGCAACGACAGAATCGGTATCACCTCGGCGATCACCCGTCGCACGCGTTGCGTATGGCGCCCGGCCATTTTCGCTTTCACACCCATCTCCGCCAGCAACATCGACAGCGCCTTGAGCTTGCGGTACGCGGCGATCAAAAACGGCAACGACAACAGCAACGCCCCTCCCCAGATCAACGCCTTCTGCCATCCTGGATCGCTGATCCAGCCTTGAAGATAACTGCCAAGGCGCTCGGCGAAAAAACCGCCAGAGAAAAAGATCGCCATTACCAGCGCCAGATTGACCCCCACCTGTAACAAGATCCGCCGAATCATTTTCGCCAACAGCGCGCCTTCACCCTGGGGCTGGATGCTGCGCAGCCATTCACCGTACATCCCCAGCACGCGAGCCAGACGCTGCGGCATCACCGCAGCCAGCTTCAGTGACAACGGGTCGGCTGCCCGAATCAGGTACGGGGTCAGCAAGGTCGTAATCACCGATACGGCCACCGCGACCGGATAGAGGAAGTCGCTGGTGACCTGCAAAGTCATGCCCAAGGCAGCAATGATGAAAGAGAATTCGCCGATCTGCGAAAGCCCCATGCCGACACGCAGTGAGGTGCGTCCGTCGTTGCCGGCGATAAAGGCGCCCAGCCCGCAGGACAACATCTTGCCCAGCACCACGGCGACGGTGATCACCGCGATCGGCCAGGCATATTGCAGCAAAATCTGCGGATCGATCATCAGGCCGATGGCGACAAAGAAGATGGCGCTGAACATGTCGCGAACCGGTTCGATCAGTCGCTCGATTTTCAGTAATTGCCGGGACTCGGCCATGATCGCGCCGATCAGGAAGGCGCCCAGCACCATGCTGTATTCCAGCTTGACTACCAGCAGACAGAAGCCGAAACACAGGCCTAGCACCGTGATCAGCAGCATTTCATTGCTTTCGAATTTGGCCACATACGCCAGCAGCCGCGGCACCAGCAGAATACCGATCACCAGGGCAACGATCATGAACAACGAGAGCTTGCCGACTGTGGAAAATACCTCGCCGGAGCTGACAGTGCCGCTGACCGCGATACTCGACAACAGCGCGATGATGCCAATCCCGAGGATGTCTTCAACGATCAAAACACCGAAGATCAGCTGTGCAAAACGCTGGTTTTTCATCTTCAAGTCGTTGAGGGCTTTGACGATGATGGTGGTCGAGGAAATCGCCAGAATCGCACCGAGGAACAGCGAGTCCATGGTGTTCCAGTCAAACCAGCGACCGATTTCGTAGCCGATCCAGATCATCAACACGATTTCGAGAAACGCTGCGATAAAGGCCGTGGCGCCGACTTTGAATAACTTGCGCAGGCTGAATTCCAGGCCCAGGCAGAACATCAGAAAGATCACCCCCAGTTCCGCCAGGGTCTTGATGGTCTGCTCGTCGTGAATCAGGCCGAACGGTGGGGTGTACGGGCCGATGATGAACCCGGCGACGATATAGCCGAGCACCACCGGTTGTTTTAGCCTGTGAAAGAGAATGGTCACCACACCCGCGACCAGCATGATCACTGCCAGATCCTGAATAAAGCTGATGGCGTGCATGATGTGGGGCTCCTTGGGTGTGTGTTGACACGTTGCTCAACCACCAAGACGACAACAAAGGCCTGATTGAGCTGACTACAAATCTGTTTTCCACGTAGGAAATGCCCTTGAGTAGGGCTTTTGAAGGGTAACACCGCGACTTCCGACAGAAAGGCGGTGCAATATATGGAAACAGATCGATTCGGGCGTGACGGCCGCCACGAGCACAGCGTCCCGTTAACGATGGTTTTGAAAAAGTGACCAAGCGCCCGCAGAGGTGCTCCCGCAATCCCTGCCTAGAACTGTGAGTGTGCTATGGAACCCGGAAACGCCCAGCTGTCGATGACGGTATTGATGACCCCCGACATGGCCAACTTCTCTGGCAATGTCCACGGCGGCACCCTGCTCAAGTATCTCGACGAAGTCGCCTACGCCTGCGCCAGCCGTTACGCCGGACGCTATGTGGTCACCCTGTCAGTGGATCAGGTGATCTTCCGTGAGCCGATCCATGTCGGCGAACTGGTGACCTTTCTCGCGTCGGTCAACTACACCGGCAACACCTCGATGGAGGTGGGGATCAAGGTGGTAACGGAGAATATTCGTGAGCGCTCGGTGCGCCACACCAATAGCTGCTTTTTCACCATGGTCGCGGTCGACGACCAGCGAAAACCCACCGTAGTCCCACAGCTTCAGCCGCACAACAGCGAAGACAAACGCCGGTTCATCCAGGCCAAGCAACGCCGACAAATCCGCCAGGAGCTGGAAAAGCGTTATCAGGAAATCAAAGCGGATGCCTGAGGTCTACCGTCTGTCTGGCGTCGCTCTTTAGATAGTCTTCGCGGGCAAGGCCTAGTCCTTGCCCGCGATAGGTTTAAAGGCTGATCGCCGTCGCCTCAAACCGCACTCGCGGATGGGCAATACGGTCCTGGGCGCGCACCAGTTCCAACTCGTAGCTGGCGCAGGCCTGAGTTTCCAGTAGCACCTCATGCACCGCCGCAGCGGTGAACTCGAAGGCCGCCAGCAGGCTGTCCCCCAATAGTACGCGGGCCAGAAACAGGCCGGACGTCAGGTCGCCGACGCCTACCGGCTGGCGCGGGAAGGCCAACAACGGTCGACGCAGATGCCAACTGCCTTCAGCGGTTACCAGCAACATTTCGAAGCTGTCCGGCAGCTTGCCGGGATAATCCAGATGCTTGACCAGCACTGCCTTCGGGCCGCGGGCCAGCAGCGCCCGAGCCATGGCCAGGCAATCGAACAGCGACTGCGGCTTGCGCCTTGAAAAGCTGTCCAGTTCTAGCTGATTGGGGCACATGAAGTCAGCCATCGCCGCCGCTTCTTCCAGCAGGAAGTCGCTGACCTCGGCCGGAACGCTGCAACCCTTTTCCGGATGGCCCATCACTGGATCGCAGAGGTACAAGGCTTTTGGATTGATCTCCTTGATCCGCGCCACACCCGTGAGAATCGCTCGCCCTTGGGCTGCACTGCCGAGGTAGCCGGACAGCACCGCATCGCAGTTACCCAACTCGCCGATGGCGGCAATCCCCTCGATCAGCTCCGGAATCTGATGCGGTGCCAACACCTCTCCGGCCCACTGCCCATACTGAGTGTGATTGGAGAACTGTACGGTATTGAGCGGCCAGACATTCACCCCGACCCGCTGCATGGGAAAAACTGCAGCGCTGTTGCCGGCATGGCCGAAGACCACATGGGACTGGATGGCGAGCAAATGGGGTGTACGTTTCATGCGAGACTTCCGTAAACCGATTGAAATTCGAGCCGCGCAGTATGCGACTAAACGCAGCCTGTACGACAGACCGAAGACACAGTTAAGCTGACACTACTTTGTTGGAGTGTTCGTTCATGCTGACCCTGGGAAATATTTTCGTGCTGATGCTGCTGGCGACCGGCGCCGCCTGGCTGTGGCACAACCACGGCTTGCGTGAGCGGGCACTGGAAAGGGTCAAGCAGCATTGCGCCAAGCTCGACCTCGAACTGCTGGACGGCAACGTGGCGTTGAAGCGGATTGGCTTCGTCAAGGATGCCAATGGCCGGCGGCGCCTGGCCCGCATCTATAACTTCGAGTTCACGGTGACCGGCGAGACGCGCCATACAGGCACCATCACCCAGTTTGGCGCCCATAGCGCACAAATCGAACTGGCGCCCTATCCGTTCGAGGTCAAACCCCCGTTGCCGAGTGCCGATGTGATCGAACTGAGCCAATGGCGCCAGGAACACAACAAGTGGCGCAATTGACGCAACAGCAAAAGATCGCAGGCTGCGCCAGCGCCTACAGAGGTACGCGTTCGGACGATCTTTTAGTGTCTGGGGCTAAACCTGCGTAATGCAGCACCCAGCCAAGGCGTGTTGCAGCTCGGTCGCGTCCTGCGGCTCGCTGAAGATCAGCTCGATCCGTGAATCACGCCGCCATTCACTGGGTTGCCAATGCAGATCCGAGTTATCCACCGCGTTGGCAGAAACCCAGCCGTCTGAGCTGTGGATAACCAGCTTGGCCCGCCGCCAATCAAGGCTTTCAAGCCATTGCAGAACCTGCATCGCATCGAATCGCTGACTCGGATGCCAACGCCAACCAATGCTCCAGTCGCCTTCCTGCTGCTGGCTCAGGCATATCGGCTGCGTCGGATCAGTCCAAATCGCTGGCATCTGCGCCAAGCCTTTAGGCGCGCTGAAGTTATCCACACCCGCAATCGCCAGGGCCTGCACGCCGGGCAATTCGATCAGCGGCAAAGCGGCCTGCTGCGTCCAGTACACCGGGCAATCGGGCAACTGTTTGATGATCCGCTGGCGATCCGCGTCGCTGAGTTGCTCGTCCTTGTTCAGCAGCAACAAACCGGCGCTCGTCAACGCCTCCTGCTGCGCTTGTGGCAACGGTTTCCCGGCGGCCAGCGCCTGGGCATCGAGCACCAGCACGCACGGCTGAACGGCCAATACGCCTTGCCACGGCGCATCACGCAATTGCTTGAGCAACTGCGCCGGATGCCCCAGTCCGGAAGGTTCGATAAACAGCCGGTCCGGTCTTGCCTTACGCAACAAACGCCCAAGCCCTACCTGAAACGGCGCTCCATTCACGCAACACAAACAGCCGCCGGCGACTTCACCCAGTGCGATACCATCGGCGTCCTGAGTCAGTAACGCGGCATCCAGGCCGATCTGACCGAACTCATTGATCAGCACCGCCCAACGCTCATGGGCCGGCCGCTGCACCAGCAGGTGCTTGATGAGGCTGGTCTTGCCGGCTCCGAGTGGCCCGGCAATGACGTGGGTGGGAATGTTCTGCAGCATATCGACGGTTTCTAAGGAGGTGAATGATGCGGGTGATTTGGCTGCCACTGCTGTTGGCGCTCAGCTCAGGCGAGGCGCTGGCCCAAGCTTGCGTGGTCCACAGTCAGGCGGAACGGCTTGATGTCAAAGTCTGCCAGCAGAACCGCAACATCCCGGAAAAACTGTTCCACGATGGCTTCTGCCAGCCAAACCTGCCCGGTCAGAAAGTCGACGTGGAGTTCACAGAGCAATGCCCCGCCGGCGCCTTCGGCGTTTGCAGCAACGCCCAAGTGGCCAATATGCCTTACCGGCAGGATATTCACTATTACGGCGTGGCCACTGATGCAGCGTATTTGCAGCCGTTCTGCGAAAGCCAGAGCCAGGGTAAATGGCTGAAACCTTGAGTGCGCCTAGCTCAGCCAGTCGAGAGTCAGGATCAGCCGACGCTCGCCCGGTGCCGGTTGCGGCGAGCGATGGATCAGGCCGAAGCCTTCATTGCCGTGCCATTTCTCGCCCTTGAGCAAGGCCACTTCACCACAGGCGACTTGCTGAATCTTTGAGTCATCCTGCGGCTCGGCGTCGGTCTTGCCCAGCTGCCGACGATCCATCGCCCCTTCCCGCAACCATTGGCTGCCGATGCCTGCATAAGTGGTGATCAAGCGCACGGGCACATGATCGACGTGGAAACGCGGGCACATGGCCTTGTCCAGTACCCGCAGGCGCAGGCCGATGCGCTTGGCGCCCAGCAAACAGGCGAAGGCGCTGACCAGCCAGGAGATGTCGGCGATAAATCCTTCGTAGCCCTCCAGGTCGCTGAAGCCTGAGGCCAGGCCTTGCAGATTCGGTTCTGAATCATCATTGGCCAACTCCAGCGATAACGATTCCGCCAGTGGCTCACCCAAGGACAGCAGCAACGTGCCGAAATCGGCGACATGCACTGGCAGGTGGCGTTGCCAGACAGCCAGATTCACTCCGTCGTCCAGAATCTGAGTGAGCGCTTGCGGTGTCTCACCCCGGACCTGACGAATTATCGGACGCAGCTTCAGACTGGGCGCGAGCATCAAGCCGCCACCTCTTCATGCCAAGGGCCGAAAGGGTCGACCATCAGTCGCCAGCCTTCCGCGCCCACGGCCATTTCGTCGTCGGTCAGCAGGCAGCTATCAAGCTCGGCAGTGAGCTGGGCGAAGTCGATGTTCTGACCGATGAACACCAGTTCCTGACGACAATCACCGGTGACGGCGGTCCAGTTTTCCATGATCGCCGAGGTGCTTTCCTGGTCCTGTGGCCACTGCGGTTTCGGCACGAATCGCCACCAGCGTCCGGCAAAGCCATGACGCATCAAACCGCCAGCCTGGGACCAGCTTCCAGCATCCTGATGCTTACTGGCCAGCCAGAAAAACCCCTTGGAACGCAGCAGTTTGCCGTTCACCCAAGGGCGGTCGATGAAGCTGAAAAAACGCTGGGGATGGAAGGGACGTCGCGCCCGATAAGCCGTCGAGGCGATGCCGTATTCCTCGGTTTCCGGCACGTGCTCACCGCGTAACTCCTGCAACCAACCCGGTGCTTGAGCGGCACGTTCGAAGTCGAAACGCCTGGTGTTGAGGATCTTCTTCAGCGGTACTTCACCCATCACCATCGGGATGATTTCTGCCTGGGAGTTGAGCCGTTCGAGAATGGCGATCAGCTCCTGGCGGTCGCTGCGGCTGATCAGATCGATTTTGCTGATCAGAATCACGTCGGCGAACTCGATCTGCTCGATCAACAGATCCGTGATCGAACGCTCATCCTCCTCGCCCAGGGTTTCGCCACGGGAGGCGAGGCTTTCGGCCGCTTGATAATCGAGCAGGAAATTCAGGCCGTCGACCACCGTGACCATGGTGTCGAGTCGGGCAATGTCGGCCAGGCTCTGGCCTTCCTCATCACGGAAAGTGAAGGTTTCCGCCACTGGCAACGGCTCGGAAATACCGGTGGATTCGATCAGCAGGTAATCGAATCGACCTTCCTTGGCGAGCTTGCTGACCTCTTCCAGCAAGTCTTCACGCAAGGTGCAGCAAATGCAGCCGTTGCTCATCTCGACAAGTTTTTCTTCGGCACGATTCAGCGTGACATCGCGCTGAACCTCACTGCCGTCGATGTTGATCTCGCTCATGTCGTTGACGATGACGGCGACACGAAGGTTCTCGCGGTTGCGCAGAACGTAATTGAGCAGCGTACTTTTACCGGCTCCGAGAAAGCCGGACAGCACAGTAACGGGAAGGCGATTGGGCATCAAGGTGTCTCATCAGGGCGGGACTTATTTTGATGTTATAGTATAACAATGCAATTTAGCCAATCCCCTCTTGTTACCCGCGACGAAGGGCGCAATGCTTGCGCCAACCCGCCTCATGAGAACCCCCATGCGCAACACTCTGAAATGCACGCTGTTGGGCCTTACGCTGCTTGCCGCGAGCAACGCCTTCGCGCAACTGCCGAGCACGCTCGCCAACTGCACCCGCAGCGCCACCCTGCTGGCCTGCGTGGATGCCGATGGCAATGCCTACAGCGTCGCCACGGCCGGCAGCACCACGTATCTGCGGGGTTTCGAGGTAATCGGCAAACGTTACTGGGCGCAGACCAACAGTCGCTACGGGCAATTGACGTTCTTCACCGGCATCGCCTCCGACGGCGAAGCCTGGGTCGGCTACAGCCGCCGTGTTGGCTGGACCACCGTCAACCGGTTCTCCAGTTCCGGTGGCACCAGTGCCAAGTTCACTTGCAGCCGTATTAGCGGTTGTTAGACCTGGGCTTTTTTCTGATCCTGCTGCCAGGCCATGTAGCTATTGACCGGTGGATTCTTCTGGAAGTAGTGCTGCAACCCTTCGAACAAGCCGTCGGCCACCGCCTGCTGGTGCCGTGGGGTAACCAGTCGCTGACTGTCGCGGCTGTTGGAGATGAAGCCGGTTTCCACCAGGATTGAAGGCACGTCCGGCGATTTGAGCACCGCGAATCCAGCCTGTTCCACGCGCTTCTGATGCAGCGTGGTGATCCCTGCGAGGCTGCCGAGCACCGTGCCGCCCAACTGCAAACTGGCAGCGATGGTCGCGTTCATCGACATGTCGAGAATCACCCCAGCGAGCATTGGGTCCTTGTCCTTCAGATTGAGCAGGCTGGTGGCGCCCAACAAGTCAGCGCCGTTTTCCCGTTGTGCCATAAAGCGCGCCGTGGCGGAGGTCGCGCCGCCCTCTGACAAGGCATACACCGAAGCTCCAGACGCTGTAAGCCTTGGCGCGGCGTCGGCATGCACCGAGATAAACATGTCGGCGTTGTGCTTGCGGGCGATCTCCACGCGTTTGCGCAGCGGCACGAAAAAGTCATCGTTGCGCACCAGCTTCACGTCAAACCCCTTCTCCCGTTTCAGTCGCTTGGCCAACAGTTGCGCGATGGACAGCACCACATCTTTTTCGCGCTCACCCTTGGCGCCAACCGCGCCTGGATCCTTACCGCCATGGCCGGGGTCGACCACCACGATGATGTCGCGCTTGGGATGGGCTTTATCCTCGACCGATGTTTCACGCTGAATCAAAGGCGCAGCGGCAATTTGTATCGGCGCGTGGACACTGCTGGTGAGATCGAGCACCAGCCGATAACCCTGGCCGTCCTGCGGCGGCAACTGAAAGCTGTTGAGCTGCACCGGTCCGGTGAGGTCGAGCACGATCCGTGTATCGCCTTGCCCTAAGTGCCCTGAGCGGATCGAACGAATCACCGTGTTGGCCAGCGCCAACTGACTGAAGTCTCCACTCAGGCGCGCGCCACTCAAATCGATGATCAGCCGTTGCGGCGCGGTCAGCGAGAAGATCTTGTACTGCACCGGTCCGCTCAAATCGAGCACCAGCCGCAGCTTGTCATCCGAACGCCAGAGCCGGGCATTGCGGATTTGCGTGGCGGACACTCCCAGCGGTAAAGCGAAGGCCACACTGGCCAGAAGCAGGTTGAGCAATTGACGTCTGTGCATGACATGTACCGCTGATAAGGGAACGTCCGTACTCAACTTGACGTGATGGAAGGCCGTTCAGAAAAAAGACATCGTCGACTGTAAAGTTATAATATAACATGTCGAATCACTTCCAACGATGGACCTGCTTATGAACGCGCTGACTCTGCCGGATATCGCCGCGCAGTCCTCACGCCAAGCCTTGCCACTCGATTGGGTGGGCATGTGCGGCATTGCTCTACCGGTGTTGTTCGATGGCCAGCGAATCAGTGCAAAAACGGATGCCGGTGTCAGCCTCGACGATGGCGAGGCGCGCGGCATTCATATGTCACGTCTGTATCTGGCGCTGGAAATGCTCGAACAGGAAAACCTCACACCACTGCTTTTACGTCAGGTTCTGCAACGTTTTCTCGACAGCCATGAGGGTTTGTCCAACAGCGCCTACCTGCGGATTCACACTGATCTATTGCTCAAACGGCCAGCATTGGTCAGCCCGCTAGCCGGTTGGAAAACCTATCCGGTGAGCATCGAAGCGCGGCTTAACAACGCAATGTTCCACGTGGAACTAAAAATCAACGTTACTTATTCCTCAACCTGCCCCTGTTCAGCTGCGCTTTCGAGGCAGTTAATTCAGCAGCAATTTGTCGATGACTTTGCCAACAAAGCGCTGCTGCACGCCGACGTCCTTGCGTGGCTCGGATCGCCAAAGGGCATCGTCGCAACGCCTCACAGTCAGCGCAGCAGTGCGCACCTGCAACTGCGGTTGGACGACTACCTCGAAGGCCTGCCGTTGATCGCAGTGATCAACGACGCCGAAGCAGCTCTCGGCACTGCCGTTCAAACCGCGGTGAAACGTGCCGACGAACAAGCCTTCGCCTTGGCCAATGGTCAGAATTTGATGTTCTGCGAAGACGCCGCCCGACGCTTGAATCTGGCCTTGAAAAGATCTCCGGGCATCAACGCCTTCCACCTGCGAGTCATCCACGCCGAAAGCCTGCACGCCCACGACGCCGTGGCCGAAAGCCGTTGGAACTGGGAGGCCGCATGATCCGTTGCCAGGCTTTACGCTGGGGCGCAGCCGGCCAGCCTCTCACTCCCCCGGTAACCTTCGAACTGGTGAACGGCAGCCTGACCGCAGTAATTGGCGCCAACGGTTCGGGTAAAAGCAGCCTGTTGAAAGTTATCGCCGGGCTACAGCGACCGCTGGCTGGCAACGTCGAACTGGATGTTCCACGGCGCGGCAGTTTGTCTTTTCTGCCGCAACAACAGCATCTGGACCGACAGTTCCCCATCAGTCTGCAAGAGCTGGTCGCCGCTGGATTCTGGGGCAGTAAACAAACTCCCCACGTCCGTAACCAACGCCTGGGGGCAGTGCTGGAAGACTGGTATCTGAGTGGCCTGGAACATCGCCCATTGATGGCCTTGTCTGGCGGCGAACTGCAACGCGCCCTTCTCGCCCGATTGAGTCTCGCCGAAGCACCGGTGCTGTTGCTCGACGAACCCCACGCCGCGCTCGACGAACTCGGCCAGGCACTGCTCTGGAAACATATCCACGCCTGGCATGCCGAAGGCCGGACGCTGGTCGTCGTCTGCCATGATCTGGCCGCTGTGCGCCAACACATTCCTCAAGCCCTACTGATCAAAAGCAGCGGCTGCGTACTCGCGCCCAGTGTCGAACTGATCAAGCAACAACCTCAGACGCAGGTCGCTTGATATGGTCGTCGCCGCTCAACTTTGGCAACCATTCCATGAGTTCGTGTTCATGCGTCGAGCCTTGCTTGGCGGTCTGGTTTTGGCCTGTAGCACCGCTCCGCTCGGGGTGTTTTTGATTCTGCGGCGCATGAGCCTGATCGGCGATGCGGTGGCTCACGGGATTTTGCCGGGGGCTGCATTGGGCTTCTGGTTCGCCGGTTTGAGTCTGCCGGCGCTGACCATTGGTGGCCTCGGCGCCGGCCTGAGCATGGCCGGTCTCGCCGCGTGGATCACCCGTCGTACCGGCCTGCGGGAGGACGCCAGTCTCGCGGCGATCTATCCGATCTCTCTGGCCACTGGTGTGTTGATTCTCGGGATCGCCGGCAAACGTCTGGATCTCCTGCACCTGCTATTCGGCTCGGCGCTCGCGGTCGATGGACCGACCTTGACCGGCATGCTCTGGGTTTCGGGTTTCAGCTTGATTGCCATGGCGGCGATCTACAAACCACTGCTGCTGGACACCCTCGATCCTTTGTTCCTGCAAACCGTCAGCCGTCTCGGGCCTTTGGCTCATGGACTGTTTCTGACCCTGGTGGTGCTGAATCTGGTGATCGGTTTCCAGGCCATCGGCGCGTTGATGGTGGTCGGTTTGATGATGTTGCCGGCTGCGTCTTCGCGCTTCTGGAGTCGACGCTTGCCAGTGTTGATGGTCATCGCCGCGATGCTCGGTTGCCTCGCGGTATGGCTCGGTCTGTTGCTGTCGTTCTACTACTCGCTGCCCAGCGGCCCGGCCATCGTGCTGGTGGCTGGCGCTTTGTACTTGCTGTCTGTGGTGTTCGGTCCGGTGCACGGCTTGCTGCGCCGCCCGCCTTTGCTCACATCCCAATGAGGTGTTTCCCGATGCGCGCCCTACTCGTGCTGTTCAGTCTGCTGCTGCCGTTGTCGCTCTCGACAGCCTCGGCGGCAGAGAAACTTCAGGTGGTCACCAGCTTCAGCATCCTCGCCGACATGACCCATCAGGTCGGCGGCGAGCACATTCAGATCACTAACATGGTCGGTCCGGACGCCGACGCCCACACCTATGAGCCAACCCCAGACGACGCCAAAGCGCTGCTCAAGGCCAGGCTGATCATCAAGAATGGCCTGGGTTTCGAGCCATGGCTGGATCGCCTGGTCACTAGCACCGAGACCAAAACCTCGGTAATCACCGCCAGCCATGGCGTCATCCCACGGACGCTGAATGAAGACGGTGAAACCATTCCCGACCCGCACGCCTGGCACAATCTGGCAAACACCGAACTCTATGTGAGCAACATCACCAAGGCGCTGGTCGCGGCGGATCCGGCGAACAAAGCCGACTACGAGCGCAACAGCCAAACCTATCTGAAACAGATCTACCGCTTGCTGGCCGACGCCAAAACCAAGCTCGGCTCCCTGCCGCCGGGCAATCGCAAGATCGTCACCTCCCATGATGCTTTCGGCTATCTCGGTCAGGCCTACGGTATCGACTTCATTGCACCTCAAGGTCTGTCCACCGAGCGCGAACCGTCGGCCGCCGAAGTCGCGGCGCTGATCACCCAGATCCGCCAGGCCAAGGTCAAAGCGGTGTTCATGGAAAACATCAAGGACGCACGTCTGCTCAAGCAGATTGCAGAAGAGAGCGGAGCGCATATCGGCGGCACCTTGTACTCCGACGCCCTCGCCGCCGAAGGTCCAGCGAGCACCTTCGCCGGGCTGTTCGAATACAACCTCAACACTCTGTACGACGCCTTGAGCACACCATGATCCGTAAGAACCCGTCAGGCGATCTACCGGTGATCGCCGGGTCCGCCTATGTGGATAAGACCGCGATCATCTGCGGCAAAGTAGTGATTGGCGAGAACGTCTTCGTCGGCCCCTACGCAGTGATTCGCGCCGATGAAGTGGACGACGTGGGCGAGATGGAACCGATCACCATCGGCGCCAATTCGAACATCCAGGACGGGGTGGTTATTCACTCCAAATCCGGCGCGGCGGTAACCATCGGCGAGTACAGTTCCATCGCCCACCGCTCCATCGTTCACGGCCCGTGCACCGTCGGCAACCGGGTGTTCATCGGCTTCAATAGCGTGTTGTTCAACTGCGTGGTGGGCGATGGCTGCGTGGTGCGGCACAACTCGGTGGTCGATGGTCGGGACTTGCCCGAAGACTTTTACGTGCCGTCGACCGCCCGAATCGGGCCCAAGACCGACCTCACCCAGTTCCCGCCTGTCAGCGTCAGTGCTTCGGAATTCTCCGAAGATGTGGCGCGGACTAACGTCGATCTGGTTCGCGGTTACAAAGCCCTGCAGAACGAGTTTTGAACATGAGCAGTGTGCTGATTCGCAATGCCCGGTTGGTCAATGAAGGTCGTGAGTTCGACGGCGATCTGCTGGTGGACCACGGTCGCATCGTAAAGATTGCCAGCAGCATCGAGGGCGAAAACGCGGCAATGGAAATCGACGCCAAGGGCCAATGGCTGCTGCCAGGGATGATCGACGACCAGGTACATTTCCGTGATCCTGGCGCGCCAGACAAAGGCAGTTTCTACACCGAGTCGCGGGCCGCCGTGGCCGGTGGCATCACCAGTTTCATGGACATGCCCAATACCCGACCAGCGACCCTGACCCTCGCCGCACTGGCCGACAAGAAGCGCCGCGCAGCGATCAGTTCAGTGGCCAATTACGGCTTTCACTTCGGCGTCAGTAACGACAACCTCGATACCGTTGCAGCCCTCGATCCCTGTTCAGTGGCCGGGGTAAAAGTGTTTATGGGCGCCTCCACCGGCAACATGCTGGTGGACGACCCACGGATTCTCGAGCGCCTGTTCGCCGAAGTGCCGACCCTCCTGCTCGCCCATTGCGAGCACACACCCAGCATCAAGGCCAACGAAAGCAATCTGCGGGGACTGTTCGGCGATGCGGTTCCAGCGGGAGCCCATCCGCTGATCCGCAATGCCGAAGCCTGCTTTCGCTCTTCCTCGATGGCCGTGGATCTGGCCAAGCGTCACGGCACCCGACTGCACGTTTTGCACCTGACCACCGCACGCGAACTGGCTTTGTTCGAAGACAAACCGCTGGCCGAGAAACGCATCACCGCCGAAGTCTGCCTGCACCATTTGTTGTTCGATGATCGCGACTACCTGCGCCTTGGCAACCTGATCAAGTGCAATCCGGCGATCAAGACTCAGGCCGATCGCGATGCCCTGCGCCAAGCGCTGCTGTGCAACCGGCTGGACGTAATCGGTAGCGACCACGCGCCGCATACCTGGGCCGAGAAGCAACTGCCCTATCACCAGGCACCGTCCGGACTGCCGCTGGTGCAACATGCCCTCCCCGCGCTGATGGAACTGGTGGCAGATGAACTTCTGCCACTGACTACACTGGTGGAAAAAACCAGTCACCGGGTTGCCGACCTGTTCGCCATTCCCGACCGCGGATACCTGCGCGAAGGCTATTGGGCTGATCTGGTGCTGATCCAGCCCGAACCCGATGGAAAAGCCGTTGCCCAGCAACCGATCATCGCTCAATGCGGCTGGACGCCATTTGCCGAGCGGCGATTTCGTCACAGCGTCAGCACCACGTTGGTCTCGGGGCAAATTGCCTGGCACACCGATCGTCTTTATGACGGCTGCCAGGGTTTTCCGCTGCGGTTTATGCGTTAGCCACTGTTCGCTGAGTACGATGAAATTTGAGTACCGGGAGTGTTTAGATCGTTCCCACGCGTCGCAAAGGAATGCAGCCCGTGATGCTCCGCGTCACATTCAAGAACGATTGCTGCGCGTCCAGTGAGGCATTCCCACGCGGGAGCGTGGGAACGATCAAACGATCATCGTACGAATCAAGCCCTTGGTTTGACCGTTCCGCAATCCTGCCCCATCCACACCGCGCGGGTATCCATGCTGCCCTTCTGCTGGATACCGGTGGCATTGAAGGTGCCGTCGACCTTGGTGGTGAACTCTCGATCACTAACGAAAGTGGCGACACCGGTGCCCTGCGCTTTCGGGCAGCTGAAGCGAAATTTCCACTGATTGCCGGTGCGGTCGGTGATTTCCTGCTTGCAGCCTGATTGTGGATCCGTCAGCGGGATGTTGTCGGACTGCACTTGAGCCTGAGTCAGACACGCTCGAATACCTTTGCCGCCCATGGTGATGCCCTGCTGCTCCAGCGCGGCCCGTTGCTGTGGAGTCATCTGGCTCTGCAACTGGCCGAGGATCAACTGCAGATCCGGCAGATTCTGGTCATCGACTTTCATATTGCTCGAGGTTAATTCCCATAACCCTGGCTGCAGCATCTGCGCCTGAGCGGCCAGAGGAAGCGACAAGCCAACAGCCATGGCCAAACCCAGCAGACGAACGTTCATCGAGTAACTCCTAGAGGATAGTGGCCGTTAGACGTCAACAATCTACTTCGGTTGCATGGCGAATTAAATAGCGACATTCGCCGTGGAACATGGTCTGTTAAGCATTGAATTTTCAGGAGCAAGGCTGTCCCATGGATTACTTTGGCCCGCATATTTTCGGTTACCTGATCGCCACTATTCACTCGCTAGGCATGATCGCCGCCATCCATGCCGTATTCACCGTCAGGACTGCCCAAGGCGCCATTGCCTGGGCCCTGTCACTGTTGTTCATTCCTTATCTGACCCTTATCCCCTACCTGGTCTTTGGCCGCAGCACTTTCGACGCCTATATCAAGGCAAGGCGCCAGGCCAACGAGGAAATGCGCAAAGCCATCGCAGATCTGAACTGGCGTCCTTGGGTCGAAGAGGCGCTAACCGCCCGCGCCTCGAACGCCTACGCTTCGCTACGAGCCATGCCGAAACTGGGGCGCATGCCGTGCCTGGCGAGTAATCAGGTACGCCTGCTGATCAATGGCGAAGCCACTTTTACAGCCATTTTCGATGCCATACGTAACGCCCGCGAAGCTGTATTGATCCAGTTTTTCATCATTAATGACGACCAGCTGGGCCGCCGCATGCAGGCCCTGCTGATGGAAAAAGCCGCTGAAGGCGTCGCTATTTACGTGCTCTACGACCGAATCGGCAGCCATTCCCTGCCCAACAGCTACGTTCAACCGATGCGCGAGGCCGGTGTGCAGGTCAAAGCCTTCGCGACCCGCAGCGGCTGGCTCAATCGCTTCCAGATCAATTTTCGCAATCACCGCAAAATTGTCGTGGTCGACGGCCTGCTGGGCTTCGTCGGTGGGCACAACGTCGGCGACGAGTACATGGGTAAGAAACCGCCACTGGCGCCCTGGCGCGACACCCACGTCAAAGTCAGCGGCCCGGTGGTGGCCTGCATGCAGGAGTCGTTCGCTGAAGACTGGTTCTGGGCTTCGCGACAGCTACCGCCGTTGATCCTGCCCGACACCTACCCGGACGACGGCGTGCTCTGCCAGTTGATGGCCAGCGGCCCGGCAGACCCTTACGAAACCTGCTCGCTGTTTTTCGTCGAAGCCATCCATGCCGCGACTGAACGGGTGTGGATCACCAGCCCGTATTTCATTCCCGACGAAGCGGTATTCGCCGCGCTGCGCCTGGCGGTGTTGCGTGGTGTGGATGTGCGGATTCTGCTGCCGTCGCGACCGGACCACCGCGTTGTATACGCTGCGTCCAGTCTCTTCGCTTTCGAAGCGGTGCGGGCCGGGGTGCGGATGTTCCGTTATGGACCAGGTTTTCTGCATCAGAAAGTGGTGTTGATCGACAGCGAAATCAGCGCCATCGGCAGCGCGAATCTGGACAACCGTTCGTTCCGGCTCAACTTCGAAGTGATGCTGCTGACCGTCGACAGCCAATTCGCCGCCGAGGTGGAACTCATGCTCAACGACGACTTCGCCCTGGCTCACGAAATCGCCAAGGGAGAAGGCCGGGAGACCCACCGCCTGCAACAGCTTGGCATGCGGGTCGCCCGGCTTATATCGCCGATTCTTTAAGGGTTATAGATATCGTCGCGCGTCCATGGCAGCTCATGGCTACCGTCGGCATGGGTCTTGACCGCGAGGATCTGGTGCAGATTGATCCGGCCTTTGGCGAACGCATAAGCGCAACCGGCAAGGTACAACCGCCAGATGCGCAGGACCTGCTCCGGTACTTGTTTGGAAGCGGCTTCCAGGTTGTCCTCCAAACGCTCGCTCCAATGGTCCAGGGTACGAGCGTAATGCAGACGCAGGCTTTCGACGTCGACGATTTCCAGCCCCGCATCGCTGATCTCGGCCGAAATCATCGACAGATGCGGCAGCTCGCCGTTGGGGAACACATAGCGCTCGATAAACTCACCAGCGCCGCGCCCGACTGGCCGGCCGTCGATGTGCTTGGCGGTGATGCCATGGTTCATCACCAGCCCGCCCTCGCGTACCGCGCCGTATAGGGTCTTGCAGTACTGCGCCAGATTCGCATGGCCTACGTGCTCGAACATGCCGACACTCACCACCTTGTCGAAACGTCCGTCCTGCGGCAGGTCACGGTAATCGAGCAACTGAAGCTCGACCAGATCCTCCAGGCCCTCAGCAGCCACCCGCTCCCGAGCCAGCGCCAACTGTGCTTTGCTCAGGGTAATCCCGAACACCCTCGCCCCAAATTCCCGAGCGGCGTAGCGCGCCAGACCACCCCAGCCGCAACCGACATCCAGCAGGTATTCACCAGGCTGCAGGCGCAACTTACGACACAGATGCCGGAACTTGGCTTGTTGGGCTTGTTCAAGGGTCTCGCTGCCGGTCTCAAAATAGGCGCAGGAATACGCCATGTCGCTATCGAGCCAGAGCTGATAGAAGGCATTGGACAGGTCGTAATGGTAGGAAATGGCCGCCGCATCGGTGTCTTTGTCGTGGACGACGCGCACAGGTTGGTTGTCATCGCTCTCATCCAGCAGCGCCTGGCTCCACTCATCGCAGACCCGAATGACCTCATTGATCGAGCCTTCGAGTTCCAGTTTGCCTTCTACGAACGCGGCCCCCAACAGGTTCAGGTTGGGATGGGTGAATTGAGCAACCAATTGTGGGTCCTTGACCACAATGGTGACGCTGGGCGCGGGGCCCAGATTAATCTCATGGCCATCCCAGAGTCTGAGGCGTAACGGTAGCTGCAGATTCTGTAAGGCCGGTGGCAATTGCGCGAGCATGGAAAAACCCCCTTGTTTCAGACGTCTGATGTGAGGGTAGACCATCCATGAAAATTAGCAGGCTATCGAATTCATAGCCTTTATCTATGATCCGTGAGGCTGATCAAACCGCCCTAAACCCAGTGTTTCAGGCGGGTTACAGTTTGATTTGGTGCAGCCTCTTCACTAGAGACTGTCAACTTGCTGCACAGTTCGGAAGAGTCGATCACGACAGAATTGCGCGCTCGATCAGACGTCGTCCTTGAGCTTGAGCAATGGCTCCTGGAAACGCAGCAAACGACCTGCGTTGCCCAGTACCAGCAAGGTGCTGAGGTTATGCAGCACCGCAGCAATCATTGCTCCCGCCGCCCCGAGCCAGCCGAACGCGGCAAACGCGACGATTGCCAGGGTCCAGCCCAAACCGATGATCACGTTGACCTGCAGCGTTTGCCGACACTGGCGACTCAACCGTACGCAGGTGCCCAGGCGCCGCAAATCGCTACCAATCAGCACGATATCCGCCGAGGCCAAGGCGATATCCGCCCCACCCGCGCCCATGGCCACACCGACCACTCCGGCCTTGAGTGCGAGCGAATCGTTGATCCCGTCGCCCACCACCATCGGTCGAAAACCGCTGTCGATTTCTTGCAGCACGCGGTTGAGTTTGTCTTCAGGCAACGCCTGGGCTTCGACATCGCTGATTCCGACTTCATGGGCCAGGCTGTGGGCCACACTTTGGCGATCCCCAGTGAGCAGCAATTGCCGCCCCAGACCCAGTTCACGCAGCTCGCTCAGTGCATGGCGCGCTTCGGGTTTGACACTGTCTGCCAACAGCAGCCAACCGAGAAATTCTGCGTTCAGCGCCAACCCGGCGATTGGGCCGTCATGCTCGGGCACGGCGGACGTCGCAATGCCCAATTGGCTGAACAGCTCCGGACGACCGAGTGCCGCCTCGCCCTGCTCCGTTTGTGCCACCACCCCCAAGCCTTGGCGCTCGCGGATATCCGACAGCACCAAAAAATGTTCCTGTGTCACCAGACTGGCCAACGCACGGCTGACCGGATGGCTGCTGGCGGAGCCAAGGCTGGCGGCCAGTTTCAGCAATGGGCTGCGATCCTCGATCGGGCTGTCGATTGACTGCAAACGCAGGGTGCCAAACGTCAGGGTGCCGGTCTTGTCCACTACCAGCGAGGTCAGATCCGCCAGCTCTTCGAGGAACGCCGAGCTGCGAATCAGGATCCCGTGACGCGCCGCCACGGCGATCCCGGCAATCGCAGTGGCCGGCGCCGACAACACCAAGGCGCAAGGACAGGCCGCCACCAACACCGCCAACATCGCCTGCGCATCGTTGCTGATAAACCAGGTGACGGCCGCCAGCAGCAAGACCAGCACCATGTAGCTGCCGGCATAACGTTCGAGCAGACGAGTAATCGGCGGCTTCGAGCGCTCGGCGCTTTGCATCAGCGCAATGACTTTGCCCAAGGTCGATTCAGTGCCCGTGCGGGTGACTTCAATGCGCAGCAAGCCATCGAGGTTAATCGCCCCGCCGAACACCTGCATGCCGACACTCGCCTCCAACGGCACCGACTCGCCGGTGATCGGCGCGGTGTCGAGGCTGGCTTGTCCGGAAAGCACCAGACCATCGGCCGGTACCCGGTCACCGGCCCGCACTTCTACCAGATCACCAGTCTTGAGCAGGGTGTTGTCGACTTCGACAATGGTGCCGTCGGCCTGCACCCGCCGCGCATGGCTGCGCGTCAACTTGCCCAGGGCATGAATGGCTTCCTGGGAACCGATCACACTGCGCTCTTCCAGCACATGGCCGAAGATCATGATGATCGGCAGCAAGGCCGCGGTCAGCAAGTCGCCGGTGGCCCAAGCGCCCATCATCGCCAGGGCGATCAGCTGATCGGTGATGCCGTGCAAGCTTGGGTAACGCAAGCTGTACCAGGCCGAACGCATGACCGGCACAGCCACCAGCAACGAGGCAAACCCCAGCAGTAACTGGCTAACGCCGTTTTGCTCCGGCGCCAACCAACGCCAGACCAAGCCGAGCGCCAGCAAGCCGAGGGCGAGCATGGCCAGGGTCAATTGGCGCGCGGCGCTGCGTTGTTCGGTAGATGTCAGCATGCTCGCCGCAGGTTGTGCGGCAGCAGAGTGGGCAGTCATTGTTCGGCTCCCTGAATGATCAGGCGGGAATCGTCTTTAGGATCGACCGTGGTCACCGACCCGGCCTGGCCGAGGATTTTCGGCAGACGCTCGCGGTAGATCCGCAGGAGCATTTCCGGGTCGGTGCCCTTCTGCTGCGACTGGGCCAGGCTCTGTACCGTCGCTGTGTCAGCCGACGCTTTGGCCAAGCGTTCGCTGGCTCGGGCGTGAGCAACTTGCAGCGTACGGTCGGCTAGTTGGGTGGCGGTCTGGCTGAGTTTTTCGGCGTCGGTTCGCGCGTTCGCCACGGCTTTGTCGGCCTGTTGGCTGGCGGTCAACACCGCGTTAAACGCATTCACAGCAGGCCCCGGCAAACTCGATTGCACGTCAACACGCGCCACTTCGATCCCCAGCCCCTGCCCGGTCGCAGTCAGTTCGGCCAAGCGTTGATTGATGCCCTGCACCAGATCCCCGCGCAGCCGTTCGCGACGCTCGGCGGCCTGGTTATCAGCGCCAATCAATTCCGGGCGCGCCACCAGAATCGTGTCCAGATCTCGCGCGGCAGTCAGCGCCACCGCACTGCGGGTCACCAGACGATCCAATGCCGGCAGCACATGCTCGCCTTGCAGTACGAATGCATAGGGCTCGGTGACTTTGTAGAAGACCCGCACATCCAGTTGCACCACACCGGCATCACCGGTGAGTAAGTAACCGGAACCGGCCAATGCATCACTCAGCGGCGTGGCGAAACTCGCGACTCGATCGCCTTTTAGCGCCTCGTCGGAACGCAGCAGGTTCTCCACACGGCGCTCGATCACCCGGTCCGCCGCTGGCAACAAAACGACCTGTTCGAACGGACGCGGCCAAGCCAACAACAATCCGGCATTTTGAATGCGATCCAGCGCGCCGAAGTGCAACACCACTGCGCGATTTTGCGGATCGATCTGTCGCACGTTGGAGAATGCCCAAGCTACTGCCGCCAACACCGTCACCGCGTACAGTGCAAGAAAGGTCAAACGGCCAGCCTGAATCCACGGACTGCTGACGTCATGTGTTCCACGTGGAACGTTACTCATGGCTGCGACTCGGCCTTGGCACCGAGGCTCGGCGGACCATCAATCAACACCCGGAATGGCGCCGCATCGGTGCGCAATATCAACTTGGTGCCCGGCGTGACCACAGTGCCCAGGGTGTCCAGCGAACGCAGCAAGTTATACAGCTGCGGTGAACCGGCGTAAGCACGGCCATAAATCTGCGCGGCTTCGACCCGCGATTGGGCTTCGATATCGGCCGCTTTCACCGTGGCATCGGCCTGCACAATTCGCGCATCACGCTCGGCAGCCGAACGAATCTGTGCCGCTTCACGTTTGCCGATGGCAGTGCGTTCGGTGGCAATGGTTTCACGCTCGGCGCGCATGCGGTCGACGGTGGCGGTCAGGGTCACCGACGGCAGGGTCAAACGCTCGATGCCGACTTGCAGCACACGCACGCCATACGTGGTCAGCAACTGCTGATCGATCTGCTTGCGCAGCTGCGCTTCGAAGTCGGCGATGTGGACCTGGTTGGCGTCGGTGTTCACCAGATTGACCAGGTCAAAACTGCTGGCCGTGGTTTCCAGCGCCGAGCCAACAAAGGTTCGAATCTGCCTGGCCGCTTCGTCCGGCTGATTCTGTACTGCACGCATAAAGCGTTGCACGTTGTCCGGATCGCCCTGCACCTGCCACGCCACGTAGGCCTGAATAATGATCCGCAAACCATCGCGCGTACCGACATCCTGCAAACCGCTGGAAGTAGTGCGCAGACGCAAATCCACCGGGATCGCCGCTTCGAACGGTGCCGGCCAGCGCCAACCGAGACCCGGCTCCAGCAGCACCCGCGAGGGGTTACCGAAGCGAGTGATGACCGTGGCTTCGCCGGAACGCACTTGCACCAGGCTCGCGGTTGCGATGGCAACCACCACCAGCAACGCCGCCCAAGCCATACGCCGCCATGGAAACGGCCCCGCCTCTTGCGGGTCACCATGGTGATGATGGTGGTGGCCGTGATGATGCCCGCCATGGCCATGATCGTGGCCGGCGTGGTCTTGGTGATCATGCTGATCGTGGGAATGAGGCTGGCTCATTTAGCGGCTCCTGACTGAACGGCTTTACGCGGCGCCGCAGGGTCAACCGGTAACGTGAATGTGCGTAGATCGATGGTCGGCGCGTTGTTGCCGCCCAGACGATGATCGAGAATAAGCAGCTTGGCATTGGCCAGGCCCAGGGTCAGCTGACTGAAGTACTGCTCGAGCACAAAGGCTTGGCCGGCCGAGGCATAGGCTTTTTGCTCGGCGGCAAAACGCAGGTCGGCGGCCTGAGCGGCGGCGTTGACTTCACGGGCGGTGGCGAGCGCTTGATCGCGGGCGACACTGGCCTGCAATTGCGCCTCGTTGGTCTGCTCGCTGGCAGCCCCGCGCTCACGGGAGATCAATGCCTGGGCACCAATCTGCGCAGCTTGCACACCGTGGTAAGCGTTGGCCGCACCAGCCGGTGGGTGAATCGCTTCCACCACCGTGGCAAGAATTTCCACGCCGCTGTCGAGCTTCTGCAAGTCAGCCTGCACCGCGCGACCGATGTCGTCGGCAAGGGTGGTGCGATCCGCCCCCAGCAAACCGTCGAGGGTGCGCGAGGCGAAATCGTGAACCAGAATCCGGCTGGCGGTGCTGCGAATGAGCGTCGGTACATCCGCACTGTTATAAGTTGCCGCCAGTGCGGCCTGATCGGTCAGGCCGATACGATAGACAAAACGCACGTCCATGTTGACGATCTGGAAGCTCTGTTTGTCGGCACTGCTGCTGGCGATGACCTGGGATTTGTCGTTCACATGGCTGGCATCCCATAGCCGATTGGCAATCAACGGCGCGGGACCTTCCGCAGGCTCTGGCAATGTTGCGACAGTCGCTTCACCGACGCTGGTCGCCAACTCATGCACCACGCCGTTCTCGACGCTCAGCACGCGGCCCACAGGCCAGGGCAATCCAGCGTGCAGTCCCGGCCCGAAGACCTCGACTGGTTTGCCGAAACGCTCATAAATCCCCCGCCCTTGCAGAGGAATTTCGTGAATACCGGTGAGCAGCCAGCCAACCGCCAGCACCACCATCAGCACCGGCAGGAATGCGCGGCGCATATAGGTGAAAGCCCAAATCTGCCTGAGGTCGATGCCGAAGCGGTTGTGCAATTCGTGCTGCAGCGCCTGTAGGGGCTGCGGTGGCCAGCGCAACATGCCGGCGACAAAACTGTGCGCCAATAGCCGTGGTTCGAGCTGTTCACGGCGCGGACTGAACAGCGACAACAAGGCGCGCAGCAGCAATTCGATCGCCACCAAACCCGGCAGCAGGCCAATCAACACCGCGAGACGCGCGGGCCATACCGAGGTTTCACTGGCGAACAACAGGCAGAACGCGCTCAGCACCAGGCAGATGATCGCGACCCGAATCAATTGCCCAAGCTGCGCGGCTTCGGGCCACTCAGCGGGGTTTTCCTGGGCTAACTGACGTTCGAACACCAGTAAACCGAAGGCCAGCAATAACGAAAGCGCGGCGCCTACACTGGCCGACAGCCCCAACGACGCGCCTGGCAACGACAGGTTCCAGACCTGTTCGATGCTCAGCAGTGCCAACAGCGCCCAGCCACACAACCAGAAGGTCGGAGCGCCAATCTGCGCCAGCAGTCGCACCCAGCCATTGCCAATACGCGCCAGCAGTCGCTCATACCAGCCGAGCGCTTCAACCGGGAGATCCGCGACGGGCTCAGCGGGTGGCGCGACCGTAGCGCCCAGTGCTCGCCCTCGCCACTGCGTCACCCACCAAGCGGACTGCAGCCCGGCAACCACCACCAACAGGGCGCAGGCCTGGTTGACCAACAGTGCAGGCCACAGCGATTGCGGGGCGAAAAGCCCGACGAAAAACGCCAGCACCAGCCCCACCGCCGCCAAACCTGCCAGGCCGATGCCGACTCGTTTTAGCCGCCGCGCGTGAAATACCGCTTGTTGAAAACGCGGTAGCCCTTCTACATCCGCCCCATCCGCATCCAGATCGACTTGCATACCACCCCAGCGCTTGTCTTTGCTAACACTTTAGCCTGTGGATAAGTCCCAGGCCGTCGCAAGTGTCACGTTTCGTTACGATATAACGATGGTAATGAATTTTTCGTCGGACACCTATCCCTTTCGTCTTTGCAGCGGCGCCGCGCAAACCCCTCTCCCCGAAGGCATTTGACCACTTGACCAACGCCGTTCAGTCGCAACATATTACGAGCATAATTTTTAAGACCATCTACCGTCAAACGCGCCTTCCCTCATCGATTCCACTGCAGGAGTACAGCCATGAGTATCTACGACGTCGTGATTCTGGGCGGTGGCCCCGGCGGTTATAACGCCGCCATCCGCGCGGGCCAGCTGGGTTTGAGAGCAGTGTGTGTCGAAGGCCGCGCCACCCTCGGCGGGACCTGCCTGAATGTCGGCTGTATGCCTTCCAAGGCTCTGCTGCACGCCTCCGAGCTCTACGATGCAGCCATGGGAAGCGAATTCGCCAACCTGGGGATCGAGGTCAAACCTACCCTCAACCTTGCGCAGATGATGAAACAGAAAGACGAAAGCGTCGCCGGGCTGACCAAGGGTATCGAATTTCTCTTTCGCAAAAACAAAGTCCATTGGGTCAAGGGCTGGGGCCACATCGACGGCCCGGGCAAGGTCACCGTGACCGACAGCCAGGGCGGAAAAACCGAGCTGCTGACCAAAAACATCGTCATCGCCACCGGCTCCGAACCCACTCCATTGCCGGGTGTAGACATCGACAATAAACGCATTCTCGACTCCACCGGCGCGTTGTCGCTCAGTGAAGTGCCCAAGCATCTGGTGGTGATCGGCGCAGGCGTGATCGGCCTCGAATTGGGCTCGGTCTGGCGGCGGTTAGGCGCGCAGGTGACAGTGGTCGAGTACCTTGATCGCATCTGCCCGGGCGTGGACGGCGAGGCAGGCAAAACGTTGCAACGCTCACTGAGCAAGCAAGGCATCAGCTTCAAATTGAGCTCGAAAGTCACCCGCGCTACCCCTTCGGCCACGGGTGTGCAGCTCAGCATCGAGCCGGCGGCAGGCGGTGCCGCCGAGTTGCTGGAAGCGGACTACGTGCTGGTGGCCATTGGGCGTCGGCCTTACACCCAAGGGCTGGGTCTGGAAAACGTCGGCCTCACCACAGACAAGCGCGGCATGCTCAGCAACAAGCGCCACCGCACCGAGGCGCAGGGTGTTTGGGTGATCGGTGACGTCACGTCCGGGCCGATGCTTGCCCACAAAGCCGAAGAAGAAGCCATGGTCTGTATCGAACAGATCGTCGGCAAGGCCGGTGAGGTCAATTACGAGGTGATCCCCAACGTGATCTACACCAAACCGGAGCTGGCCAGCGTCGGTAAGACCGAAGAGCAGCTCAAGGCTGAAGGCCGAGCCTATAAGGTTGGCAAATTCCCGTTCACCGCCAACAGCCGGGCCAAGATCAACCACGAGACTGAAGGCTTTGCCAAAGTGCTGGCGGACGAAGTGACTGACGAGGTGCTGGGCGTGCATCTGGTGGGGCCGAGCGTCAGTGAAATGATTGGTGAATACTGCGTGGCCATGGAGTTTTCCGCCTCGGCCGAAGACATCGCCCTGACCTGCCACCCACATCCGACACGCTCTGAAGCGCTGCGTCAGGCGGCGATGAATGTGGAGGGGATGGCGACGCAGATTTAGGGTGGCATCGAGTCGAGAGCTGTGTGGGCAGTTCCACCGCTATCGCGAGCAATCGAGCGTCGACCGGCTGCTCCCACACTAGATCTGCTTTGGGCACACATTGCGTGCACACCGAAGATTCAATGTGGGAGCGGGCTTGCTCGCGATCGAGTGCGCAGCACTCGTAGTTTTCAAAGGGCCAGCAAGGCAAATCCCTTTAATTTGCAGGACGTTTCCTAGAGAATCCTTTGCGCCTTGTGCCTGCCAAATCTCACGACTAGTCTTCGCCCGTCACTGCAAATTCAGTGACCGGGCTTAGCGGTTCGTTTGTGATTAGGCGCAAAGCGCCCCCTTCAGCAAGGCGCTTTCTTTCGGCCCTCTGCTTTATGGTGGCCGTGCGCAGGGCACCCTTGGGTGCACCGGTTCCTAGTCACCGGCCCGCTAACCTGCGTACGGCTGCCACCCAATCGCTTAGCGGCGACGGTGACGGCTCCAGAACGACTTAGGAGCACCTCCATGGACAAAATAGTCCCCGATCCACCCGTCCCACCTGTCACCCCTTCAATGGATAACGCCTTCACCCGCGACCTGCTCAAGGACCGCGCTACGCTGTATCGCGCCCTGGATTATTACCTGCCTGATGCCAATCCCTCGTCGCCGGACGAACTGCGCTTTTACAACGTCAGCAAGGATGTGAGTTTCGAAGACTCGATGCTCTACACCGCCGACCTGCTGCGCTGTGCGTCAGTCACGGCTTACGAATGCGGGGATCACCTCAAAGGCGCCGAGCGCTCCATGGCCTTCGCTGTATGGCATCTGCTGGAAATCGCCAAAGCCATGGTTGATCAGTCCATCGAGCACTTGGGGCCACGCAGTAAGCCCACAACAATCTGAAATCTGCGGCGACTGTTCGGCCGCTATCGCGAGCAAGCCCGCTCCCACATTTGATCTTCAGCGAACACAGAGTTTGTGTACGACTGCGATCCAGTGTGGGAGCGGGCTTGCTCGCGATCGACTGCGAAGCAGACGCCATATGGCTGAGGCGTTCTGCCTGAAGAAACGCAAGCGCTTGAATCAATCCGGCAAATGCCCCAACGGTAACGGCCCTGGGGTTTTCACGGTGTGGATGGCGAAGTTGCTGCGGATGTCGCTTACGCCCGGCAGCTTGAGCAGGCTGCCGGTGAGGAAGCGTTCATAGCCGCGTAAATCCGGCACCACCACTTGCAGCAGAAAATCCGACTCACCCGACACCAGAAATGCTGAAATCACCTCGGGCAACGCCGTCACGGCCTGACGAAAAGCTTCAGCTTCGGCATCGTTGTGCCGCTCGACCTTGACCCCAACAAACACGGTCAAACCCAGGCCCACCTCATCGCGGTCGAGGTTGGCCTGATAGCCGCGAATCACCCCGGCCTCTTCCAGCAATCGAACCCGACGCAAGCAAGGCGAAGCCGAAAGACCGATCTCCTCGGCCAGTTGCACGTTACTCAGGCGACCGTCCCGTTGCAGCGCCGCGAGAATTCGGCGGTCGTAGGCATCCAGTTTCATGCTTGGCAGTTCCTGACTGTTTTTATTCATGGGTTGGCAGATTGTGCCAAGTCTAGCTGCTTTGGTGGCTGACTACGCAAGCACCTGCCCTGCCCTTCAGGCATAGACTTTGATCACCGAATCGATAACGAATGGGGTGGCGACGTGGCAGAGCTCTGGATGTTTTTTTTGGCCTTGGCCGTGGTGTATCTGCTGCCGGGCCCGGACATGATTCTGCTGCTGCAAACCGGCGCGCGTCAGGGCAAAGCCGCAGCGTTGGCCACGGCTGTAGGGCTGGCGATTGCCCGGGGCTGTCATGTGGCCTTGGCGGCGCTGGGCCTGGCGACGCTGTTCAAGGCCGCGCCCTGGACCTTTGAAGTGGTGCGCCTCGCGGGGGCCGCCTACCTGTTGTGGCTGGGGATTCAGTGCCTGCGCTCCAACCTGCTGCCGAGCCTGAACACAGCCGATGCGCCCTCCTCCACTTTGCAGTGGCGTGAAGCGATCCAGCGCGGGGTGCTGACCAATCTGCTCAACCCCAAGGCCTTGTTGTTCTGCTCGGTATTGCTGCCGCAGTTCATCGATCCGCACGCTGGCCCGGTGGCGGCGCAGTTCGCCACATTGGGCGTGGTGCTGGTGATCGTCGGATTGTTATTCGACAGCTGTTACGCACTGGTCGGGGCCGGGCTCGGACGATGGCTCGAGCGCAGCCCCTCGGCGCAGCGAGTACAGCAATGGCTGTTTGGCAGTCTGTTGATCGGTTTTGCCCTGCGCCTGACGTTTGTGCAGCAGGCGTAAGACCCTGCTCAGCCAGGCTTGCGGGCAATGATGACCTGACTTTTCGCCACGACCGCGTCCAGCGCCTGCTTGATCTGCGCGCCTCGTGGCGAAGACAGAAGCGCCTGCCAGGTGTCGGCCCAGTGATTGAGCAACGGATGATCAGGGTTACCGAAGTCGACCTTGGCTTCCCAGAACAGCAACATCCACATCGACCAGTAGAAACCGTACTGGCTATGGCTGATCACTTCCAGACCGGCATCGGCGACCATCTGTTTGAACTGATCTTCGCTGATGATTCGGATGTGGTTGGGCTTTTGGAAATACTCGGGCGCCGCGATGCCTTTTTGCAGGTCTTCGGAGCTCGGATGCGGAACGCTTAGCAAGTACAGGGCACCGGGTTTTCCGACCCGCACCAGCTCGGACAGAAACTGCGCCGGGTCGTCGACGTGTTCGATGACTTCTGTGGAAACAATCCGTGTCGCGGTGGCGTCAGCCAACGGCAGCGGGTTGCAGTCGCTGACCACGCACTGCACTTCCCGAGCCGGAGTGTCGCCAAGTCGCTGCCGTGTAGCTTCAACCTTGGCCGCATCGATATCAGCGATGATGATTTTCGCCCCACGCATGCCGCAAAAATGCACGTTGCCACCGTCACCGCAGCCGACGTCCAGGACGATATCGTCCGCACGAATCTCGAAGCCCTTGAACAATTCGTTGGTCTGCTGGTTGAACCAGCCGCTGAGTACCGCGTCTTGCAGGCCCAGCATGTAGGGATCGACCTTGGCCGGTGGTGGCATCTGAGGCTCTGGCTGTACAGGGGCGGAAGTACCCGAGGTGAGTTTCTTCAAAAGGCTCAGCATGAGGTAGCTCCAGAGGATGGGACGGTGGTTCGGCTGACGTTCAAGCGCTCGAGCAGTTTTGCACCCCGGTTGCGCATGGGTTTCTCAATGAATCGATAGTTGAGCTCGCTCAACAGGACGATCAGGGCAGCGGCGACGATCAGGGTCACAACAGGATGGCCGGCCGGGTTCGGCAGCCCCATCGCCTGTAATCGAAAACAGAGTTCGCGGACCAGGAAATAAGCCGGAATATGGATCAGGTAAATCCCATAGGAGCGGCTGCCGATCCAGGTGAGCAGGTTTTTCAACGGGCCGCGCGGGAACAGGTAGTCGCGGTTGTAAGAAGCGACCCAGACCAGTACGGCGCAGAGTACAGCCATTGCGCCAATGCGGTAGCTGGCAAACGTGTAGGGCTCAGTACCCAATACGCTCAGGATCAGCCCGACGCCGATGAGCAACGGCACGCCCAGCCAGGAATGCCGCAGTAGCGTGGGTTTCCATCGAGCATGGCTTGGGCGCCCGCTCCAGATCGCGAGCAAGATGCCGAGGGCCAGGGCATCGGTCCTGATCACCATCAGCCAAGGTGTGCGCAGGGTGAAGAGTTGCAGTGCGACCAACACCAGCAGTGCCCAGACCAGCCGTTTTCGAAACACCAGGACGAACAGCGGCAGCAGCATATAAAACTGCTCTTCCAACGACAGACTCCAGTACACAAAACTGGCCCCGTATTCGTAACGGAAGAAGCTGTCGGCAAAACGGAAATTGGCAAACTGCAGGAAGCCCGCCAGGGTCGCTTGAAGGTTCGCGTGCAGAGTGCCGAAGGCCCCGGACTGATTGAGGAACACGCTCGCCAGCAAAATCAGCACCAGCCACAACCAGGCTGAAGGCAGCAGCCGGAATACCCGACGAATCCAGAAGTTGCGGGCCTGCTGCCAGAACTCCTCGCGGGAGGTGCAGCCTTGCAACGCAGGGATCAGGCTACGGGCGATGACGAACCCGGAAATAGCAAAAAAAAGATCGACGCCCCACCACAGCTGAAAACGTGCGGTGATCGCCTCCAGAAACGGAACCGGCCCGGCAAACAAACTGTCTTGCAGGTGATGAAACAGCACGCAGAGGACGGCAATGGCGCGCAAGACCTCAATGTCCATGATCCGTTTGTCGTTCATCACAAGTGGCCTGCTCCTGAAGGGAATTGAGTCGTGCCTGGCTTGCGCGCAATGATCACCTGGCTTTTGGGCATGAACTGATCCAGTAACTGCTTGATCGCCAGTCCGTTGGGCTGCGCCAGTAGCTCTTGCCAGGTTCTCGCCCAGCCCTCCATCAATGGCGGATAAGGTGCGTGAACCCGGTCGCGCACCGCACCACCGAGATCGCGACCGGCGGCCCGCTCACTGGCCCAGAAGAAAATCATGCCCATGACCCAGAAGAAGCCACTGGCCTGGCGATGCTCGATGACCAGGCCGGCGTCTTCAACCAGCGCGGCAAAGCGTTCCTGAGAAAAAATCTGGATATGGTTGGGTGACTGGTAATAACTGGGTGGTGCGATGCCTTGCTGCAGATGTTCGCCCACTGCATGCGGAACGCTGAGCAGATACTGCGCACCGGGGCGGCCCATCCTCACCAGCTCGGCCATGAATTGCTCTGGCTGGTCGACATGTTCCAGCACTTCCATGCACACGATCTTGCTCGCACAGCCGTCGGCCAAGGGCAGCGGCAGACTGTTGCTGACCAGGCCCAGGGATGGCGCTTGAGTCTGGGCGCTCACCTGCCGGGCAAGGTCACGAACCTTATCGAATTCGCTGTCGGTGAAAATAACCGACGCGCCCTGACGCATCGCAAACAGCGTGGCGACGCCCTCCCCGCAACCCACATCAAGCAGCGTATCGTCAGCACCAATGGCAAAACCTTTGAGCAGTTCACCGCTGTCGTTTAGAAACCAGCCATCGAGTACGGCGTCGTGCAGACCGATATCCCGAGGTGACACAGCGACTGCTGGCACAGGCGCCAGCACCGGTTCGGCCTGGACGCCGCGAAGACGCCTCAGCAGTGAGCCGATCATGCTTGCGGGGTTTCCACTACAAGCGCCTTGCGGCTATCGAGCAGCTGCGCGAAAAAGGTTTTCAAGTGCTGTTCGGCACTGGCCTGGCTGCAGAATTTTTCCAGGCTGCGCACCGCATGCGTGGACATCCGGGCATAGCGCTCGACATCCTGTTTGGCCACCTCATAGCTGGCCTGATAAGCCGAGCACAACGAGTCCCAATTAGTGATGTAACGCAACGTGCGGTAGGCCGCGCGCGGATCGTGGGGCCAGGCAGTCAGCTCATCCGTCGAGTCGACGATAAAGGTGTTGTCGCTGTCCACGTAGTCGGCCATCGCCGTGTTGCAGGGTGCAACGGCGGGTTTGCCACAGGACATGAACTCCATCAGTGGCAGGCACTGACCCTCTCCATACGAACTGTTCACCACATAGCTGGTCGCTTCCACCAGCCGTTCATAGTCCGGGTCGGACAGATACCCGTGAATCAGCACGATACGGCAGCGGTACGACTGGTTTTTGTAGAGATGGTGCAGCATGTCGCTCAGGGCTTCTTCGATGTCATGGTGCGTCAGCTTCAACACCAGGGTCGCATCGGGCGTATCGCGGAACGTTGTGCAGAAGGCACTGAGCATGTCCTTCCAGTTCTTGCGGCCATCGTAGGGGTTCAAAACGGAGGTATAGACCACGCCGTCCAGCACCAACTGGCAGTCCTGCGCTGGCGCATCGAAGGCGATGCGCGTGCCTTCGCGCAAGGTTGGCGGCCCATAAGGACGCAGATCCAGTTCACGACTGTCGATCAGCAAACCACGCAAGTTGAGCTTCACCTGCTCGGCTTGCGGCTGTTTGGCAAGCTGCTGGCCCCGCATGGCGAAACGATCCCAGACCGGCGCCGGGATGGCGCAGATCGGGTAGTCCGGGCCCATGACATCATGCACGGCTTTTACCGTGAAGCTGGAGTGGGTGATCGCCGCACCCGACGCACCCAGCACCAGACGCCAGTCATGGCGAGGTTCGCCTTGCCAGCTTTCGGTGGGGATGGTGCTGAACTCCCAGGCGAACACCGGAATGGTCGGGCAGGCATAGTGGATCGGCGTGCGGTGCGGCGGAGAGAAGGACAGAAAAATGCATTCTTCACCGCGGCTCAGGCAGTCGAAGTACAGCCGGTCGACCAGTTCGTCAGGGTTGCTGACTTCGATGACCTGACCCAGCCGCTCAAGCACTGGGCGGTACTCCTTGAGCACGAAGTAGTAGCTGTACTCCGGCCGACCGAGGTTCTGCTGGATGGTGCTCTTGTTGGTTTCCGAATGGATGATGATCAGCATGATGCGTTGTCCGCCACAGCCACGGTCGGGGCAATCGCACCCCCAGTCATCGGGGCAAGCCCGAAAAAGTCCGCCATGCGCTTTTGCACGGGGGCGAAGGCGCAGTAGTCACGCATGCGTTCAGTGGCCGCGTCAGACATCGCCTGGTAGGTGTGCGGTTGTTCCTTGGCCATTCGGTAGCTGTCCTGATAGGCATCTCTCAACGACCCCCAGTCGGGTCTATGGCGCCGCGTACGGAAGAGGATGCGCGAATCCTGCGGCCAGATCGCCGGTTCCTGACTGGACTTGATGACAAAGGCCACGCGCTCGTCGATGTAGTCTTCCATGGCGGTATGAGCCGGTGCGAGTACCGGTTTTCCACAGGCCATGAACTCCATCAGCGGCAGGCAAAGCCCTTCGCAACGGGACGCATTGACATAGAAACTGGCGGCACCGTAGAGGCGAGCGTATTGCTCATCGTCCAAAAAGCCATGCATGACGACAACGCGGCAGGAAAATGGCGATAGCTGTGAAAGCAACGTGAGCATCTGTACGTAGTACAAGGACAAATCGTTCTGGGTCATCTTCAATACCAGCGTGGCATCTTCGACATCCCGCATGGCCCAGCAGAACGCAGTGATCAACTGGTGCCAGTTCTTGCGGCCATCAACCGGGTTGAACACGCTGACGTAGACCACCCCGTCGACCTGGGTTTCGACCAGTTCGGTGGTGTCCGGGAGCACGGCTTGCGGATGCTCGTGCGCAGACTCCGGTTCAGGCTCAGTGACCGGCAGCACCCGCGCACGCCTCAGGCTGGCGGCCGTCGCCTGGACCCGTTCGGGCACCAGGTCGTTGAGCGCTTCCCGGTACCACTGAACCAGGTAGTGCTTGCCAATGATCAGCCGCCGCCCCGAGGTGTCGCGCCACACTTCCAGACCGCACTGGCGCAGGTAGTGTTTGGTGATGAACAGGCGTCGCCGCCAAGTCAGGGGTGGGGCCTCGATCACGACGTCGTTTACTTCCGGCTCCACTTCTGCAATCACCGGCGCAATCAAGCCGTCAGCGCAAAGCCCGAGCCCGCGGCTGTCGATGATGCAGCCCTTGATGTGCAGGGTCGTTCCGAGATTGATCGCCGCACTGGGGTACTGACTACGGATACCGGCGAAGCTTTCCCACAACGGCGTGGGCAGCACCAGCACCGGGAAGTCTTCCCCAAGTGCCTTGTGCACGGCACGGGCGGTATGGGTGGATAGCGTGATGACCCGACCGTGGCGAGCCAGTGTGCGGCCCCAGTCCTGATGCGGGTCGTTATCCCAGTGTTCGTCCGGGATGGAGTCGAACTCCCAGGCCACCACACCTATCGTCGGGCAGGTAAGGTCGGTCGGGGCTTTGTGGGGAGGCGTGAACGAGAGAAACAGACTCTCCTCGCCCTCAAGCAGCAGTTGCCGATAGAGCGGATCGACGTCGGCGGTCGATTGCACCACATGAACCCGCCCAAGGCTCTCGAGTACCGCCCGGTAGGCCTTGAGCACGAAGTAGTAACTGTATTCGGGACGGCCGAGGCTCTGGCTGATCGAGCTGTCGTTGACGTCCGAGTAAAGAATGAAATTCATGGCATCCCACGATGAAGCCGCCGCAGGGCAACTTCACTCTATGACGGTGAGCCATTGACGAAGCCCTGTGTTGGCAGTGGCTTCGCCGATCGTCCTCATCCCCGTCTACGTTCTTGTTTTATTGGTCAGCTTTGCGTGGCCAAAAACAGCCATGCCGATCGCTGGGCGGTCGCGACGAGGGGCATTCTAAACACATCCGTAAGGCGTTCGTGAACAGCTTCGCGGGAATTTTCCGAAGCGCTTGAACGAGAACTGACCGGTCACACTAGGACTTGTTGAAATTGCTGGGCAATTGGCACAGATTGTCTCAAAACAACTACAACAAAAATTTCGCAACCAGAAAAATCCGAAAAATCCGTCAGAGTTTTCCGGTTTTCTAAGCAAGGCCTGGGGCGTTGCCGAAGTTTGCTGATTAGGGGGCTGCTGCTTGAAGAAGCGTCTGTTCGTTACGGGTCTGACTGGATTCGTAGGACGTCACATCCAATCTCGTCTGAGTGCTCCCGATTCGGTTTGGGATCTCCTGCCTGTCGCGTCCGGCTATGACCTTTCCCTGCCACACAGCCTGGAAGGCTTGTGGCCCGAAATGCCCGACGCCGTGATTCATCTGGCCGGCCAGACATTCGTACCCGAAGCGTTTCGCGATCCGGCCAGGACCTTGCAGATCAACTTGCTGGGAACGTTGAATCTGCTGCAGGCGCTCAAGGCACGCGGCTTCAACGGCACCTTCCTGTATGTCAGCTCCGGCGACGTTTATGGCCAAGTGAGCGAAACCGCCCTGCCTATCGACGAAAACCAGCCACCCTGCCCGCGCAACCCGTATGCCGTGAGCAAGCTCTCGGCGGAATTCTTGTGCCAGCAATGGGGCATGACCGAGGGCTGGCCGGTGATCGTCGCCCGCCCCTTCAACCACATCGGTACCGGGCAGAAAGACAGTTTTGTCATTGCCAGCGCCGCACGCCAGATGGCCAGGATCAAACAGGGCCTGCAAGCACCGCGACTGGAAGTGGGCGACATCGACGTGACCCGCGACTTTCTCGACGTGAGCGACGTGGTGGCTGCCTACCTGGCCATGTTGCAAAGCGGTTCACCCGGGCAGATCTATAACGTCTGCTCAGGCCAGGAGCAAAGCATCCGCAGCCTGATCGAACAGCTGGCGGATCTGGCACAGGTCAACATCGAATTGATTCAGGATCCTGCGCGTCTTCGCCGCGCAGAACAGCGTCGTGTCTGTGGTAGCCATGCCAGGCTGCAACACGCCACCGGATGGACGCCTGCAATAACTACACAACAATCCCTGCGGGCGATCCTGTCCGACTGGGAGTCACGAGTACAAGACGAATGACAAAAAACGCACTGATCACAGGGATCACCGGGCAAGACGGCGCCTATCTGGCCAAACTGCTGCTCGACAAGGGCTATCAGGTCTACGGCTTCGTGGCGCGTCGCAGCAGCGATGCGCGCTGGCGTTTGCGTGAGATGGGTATCGAGGGCGAGATTCGCTATCTGGATGGCGATATGACTGACGCCTGCTCAGTGCAGCGGGCGGTGATCAAGGCCGCGCCCGATGAAATCTACAACCTGGCGGCACAGAGCTTTGTCGCGGCCTCCTGGGACCAGCCGGTGGCCACCGGTGTCGTTGATGGGCTGGGCGTGACCCACCTGCTCGAGGCGATCCGCCAGTTCAGTCCGCACACGCGTTTCTACCAGGCCTCCACCAGCGAGATGTTCGGCCTGATCCAGGCTGAGCGACAAGACGAGAACACCCCGTTCTATCCGCGCAGTCCCTATGGCGTGGCCAAACTCTACGGTCACTGGATCACGGTGAACTACCGCGAGAGCTTCAACTTGCACGCCTCCAGCGGGATTTTGTTCAACCACGAGTCGCCCCTGCGCGGGATCGAGTTCGTGACGCGCAAAGTCACTGATGCTGCCGCTCGCATCAAGCAGGGCAAACAGCAGGAGCTGCGCCTGGGGAATATCGACAGCAAGCGTGACTGGGGTTTTGCCGGCGATTACGTCGAGGCCATGTGGCTGATGCTGCAGCAGGAAAAGGCCGACGACTATGTGGTGGCGACCGGCGTCACCACCACTGTCCGTGAGATGTGCCGCATCGCTTTCGATCACGTCGGCCTGGATTACCGGGATTTCGTGAAAATCGATCAGGCGTTCTTCCGCCCGGCCGAAGTTGACGTATTGCTCGGCAACCCGGCCAAAGCGCAACGCGTACTGGGTTGGAAGCCCAAGACCGGCCTGGAGAGTCTGATCTGCATGATGATGGATGCAGACATGAAACGCGTCGCCAAGGAGTAAGGCATGCTGATTCCTGTGATTCTTTCCGGTGGTGCCGGGACCCGGTTGTGGCCGGTTTCGCGCGAAGGTCAACCCAAGCCGTTCATGACCTTGCCCGATGGCCAGACCTTGCTCGGCAAGACCTACCGACGGGCGGCCGGACTCTTGGCGGCGGGCGGCCATATCGTCACGGTGACCAACCGTGAGTACTATTTTCAAAGCAAGGATCACTACCAGGCGGCCAGACTGGAACGCCACCGTGGGCACTTTCTCCTGGAGCCTGTAGGACGCAACACCGCGCCTGCGATTGCTGCCGCAGCACTGTCGTTGCAAGCCTTGCACGGCGACGATGTGATTCTGGTGGTGATGCCCGCCGACCATCTGATTCAGAACGAAGACGCCTTCCAGACGGCCGTCGAACACGCCGTACAACTGGCCAAGGCCGGACATCTGGTGACCTTCGGCATCACCCCGACCGCGCCGGAAACCGGTTTTGGTTATATCCAGACCGGTGAACAGCTGGATGAGCGAGGCGCGACCAGCGTGCAGCGCTTCGTCGAGAAACCCGACCTGAAAACCGCGACCCATTACCTGGAAAGCGGCAACTTCCTGTGGAATTCGGGCATGTTCTGCTTCTCGGCCGTGACCTTACTGGCGCAATTGCAGATCCACGCACCTGAACTCCTGGAGCTGGGCAAGGCTTGCCTGGCGGCCAGCGCCGCGGTCGAAACGGGCGGGTGCATCCAGCAGGAGTTGTCGGCACCGCATTTTGCCGACATGCCGGATATCTCCATCGACTATGCCTTGATGGAGCTGTCCGACAAAGTCGTGGTGGTCCCGGCCGAATTCGACTGGAGCGATATCGGCTCCTGGAGCGCAGTCGGCGCGCTGGTGCCGGCCGATGCGCAGAACAACCGCGCCAGCGGCGACGTCGTATTCATCGACAGCCACAACAACTTTGTCCAGAGCGAGGGCCGTCTGGTGGCGGCTGTGGGTGTGGATAATCTGATCATCATCGACACCGCCGATGCAGTGCTGGTGGCCCACGCTGATCGTGCCCAGGATGTGCGCAGGGTAGCCAAACAGCTCAAGGACAAAAAACACGACGCCTATCGCCTGCACCGCACAGTCAGTCGCCCCTGGGGCACTTACACCGTGCTGGAAGAAGGTCCGCGCTTCAAGATCAAGCGCATCGTGGTGAAGCCGGGAGCCTCCCTTTCCCTGCAAATGCACCACCATCGCAACGAACACTGGGTGGTGGTCGAAGGCATGGCCAAGGTCACCAATAACGGTGACGGCTCGCACTTTGTTGCCAAAAACGAGTCCACCTTTATTGCTGCCGGGCACAAGCATCGCCTGGAAAACCCGGGAGTGATCGATCTGGTCATCATTGAAGTTCAGAGCGGCGAGTACCTGGGAGAGGACGATATCGTTCGCTTCGAAGATAAATACGGAAGGACGGTCTGAATGCTGCTTAACCTGTACCGCTCGCTGTGGGGCTACCGGGGCTTCATTCTCGGTAGCGTCAAGCGTGAGTTCCAATCGCGGTATCGCAACTCGCTGTTCGGTGCTCTGTGGACGGTACTCAACCCACTGTCGATGATCGTCGTTTACACGGTGATCTTTTCTCAGGTTATGCGCGCCCGACTGCCCGGCGTGGATGACGGCCTGGCCTACAGCGTGTACCTCTGCGCAGGCTTGCTGACCTGGGGGCTGTTCTCCGAGATCGCCCTGCGCAGCCAGAACATGTTTCTGGAAAATGCCAATCTGTTGAAGAAGATCAGCTTTCCGCGCATCTGCCTGCCCGTGATCGTGTTGTTCAATGCCGGAATCAACTTCGCAATCATCCTCGGACTGTTTCTGGGCTTTCTGCTGATCACCGGGCGTCTGCCTGGCATGGCCTTGCTGGCGCTGGTGCCACTGCTGATATTGCAGGTCATTTTCTCGGCCGGCCTGGGGATGATCCTCGGCGTGTTGAACGTGTTCTTTCGCGATGTCGGACAGTTCTTCGGCATCTGCCTGCAGTTCTGGTTCTGGTTGACGCCGATTGTCTATCCCATGGCGATTCTCCCCGAGCCGATTCGGCGCCTGATCGGCCTCAACCCCATGACCGCGCTGATGCAGAGTTACCAAAACCTGTTCCTTTATGGTCAATGGCCGGTCTGGAGTTCGCTGATGCCCATGCTGGTCGTCGGTGTGCTGTTTTGTGTCATGGGGCTGCGGCTATTCCGCCAACGCGTCGGCGAAATGGTGGATGAACTCTAATGGGACAAATACGCGTTAGCGGCCTGGGCAAGGCCTACAAGCAGTATCCGAACCGCTGGAGCCGGCTGTTCGAATGGCTCATTCCCTTCTCCCCGATCCGGCATCACCTGCACTGGGTGTTGCAAGACGTGGAATTCGACATCGCCCCAGGCGAAGCGGTTGGGATCGTCGGGGTCAATGGCGCTGGCAAAAGCACATTGCTGAAGATGATTACCGGCACCACCCAACCCACGTGCGGACAAATCCAGTTACACGGGCGAGTCGCCGCGCTGTTGGAGCTGGGCATGGGCTTTCATCCCGACTTCACCGGGCGCCAAAACGCTGTCATGGCCGGCCAACTGCTGGGCCTGCAGGTCGAAGAAATCGAGGCGCTGATGCCGGAAATCGAAGGCTTCGCGGAGATTGGCGAAGCCATTGACCACCCGGTGCGCACCTACTCGAGCGGCATGCAGATGCGCCTGGCCTTCAGTGTCGCCACTGCACGTCGGCCTGACATTCTGATCGTCGATGAAGCGCTGTCAGTGGGTGACGCCTACTTCCAGCACAAGAGTTTCGAACGTATCCGCAGTTTCCGTAAGGCCGGTACCACCCTGCTGATCGTTTCCCATGATCGCTCGGCGATCCAGTCAATCTGCGACACCGCGATTCTCCTTGAGCAGGGCCGCATGGCCATGCGCGGCAAGCCCGAAGAGGTGATGGATTACTACAACGCGATGCTCGCCGAGCGCGAGGGCCAGACGGTTCGCCAGGAAATGCTCGCCAATGGTCAGGTGCAGACCATCTCCGGTACCGGTGAAGCCGGCATCTTGAGTGTGCGTTTGCTCGACGAGCGTCAGCGTTCGGTGGAAGTGGCCGAGGTCGGCCAGCCGATGGTGCTGGAGGTTCAGGTAGAAGTGCGCAAGGACATCGAGCGGCTGGTGCTGGGCTTCATGATCAAGGATCGCCTTGGCCAGCCCATGTATGGCATCAACACCCATCGACTGGAACAAGCGTTGACCGACTTGAGCGCCGGCGAACGGGTCACATTCCGCTTTGCCTTCCCCATGCGCCTGGGCAAGGGTAACTATTCCGTCGCTTTGAGCCTGTCGCGCCTGGACTCGCACCTGGACCGCAATTTCGAATGGCGCGACTACGGGCTGGTCTTCCATGTGATCAATAACCGTCAGGAAGACTTTGTCGGCTGCTCCTGGCTCGAAGCGCAAACCACTATCACCCGATCGACAGCGACACCTACCGAATCAATCGCCTCGCAGGCCGCACAATGACGCGCCTCTTGGTCGAATGCACCTATGTGTTCGAGCATCCGGACGCCAATTCGGGGATTCAGCGCGTGGTGCGCAATGTCATTCGTGAATTGCCCGACGCCAACGAGTCGCTGGAATGTATTCCGGTGGTCATGCTCCAGGGCAAGCTTTATCGGGTGCTCAGCTTGGCCCCCTTTAAAACACCGGCTCTGGATCTGATGGGCTTGCGCGTGCGTCTGGAGCAAATGGCCAACATCTTCTGGCTGCGCCATCGGACATTTGAGCGCCGCCGACCTTTTCGCAACTCACTCTTTGCGCGTCGGGTTTTGTATGTGGGTTGCCGATTGGCGGCGCTGGCCTGTTTCAGCATTCCGATGCGGATACTCGATCGTTGCGTGAACAAGGACGCGATCCCTGCCCGTTGCGCGCCACTGCAACACCAGCCGGGTGACCAGTTGGTGCTGCTGGATTCGTCCTGGCATGCCGACTTCTTTCCGCTGGCCGAGCAACTCAAGCGTGATGGCGTGGGTATCGTCTCGGTGATCTACGACTTGATCCCCCTGACTCACCCGCAATTCTGCGATGCCGGGCTGGTCAGGGTATTCAATGACTGGTTCGACTGGATCGCCCGCACAGCGGATGGCTATGTCGCCATTTCCACCACCATCCGCGATCAGGTTCGCGAAGAAATGCTGCGACGGGTCGGCGCCGAGCAAGTCAACCAACGCTGGTTCGACTATTTCCACCTTGGCTCGGAACTGGACCTGAACGACGATGCGTCCGTTGTGGAGCCGCGCCTCGTACGCCTGTTCGAAGGGCAAGACCCGGTCTTCCTCATGGTCAGTACCATTGAGCCGCGCAAGAACCATGGCTACCTGCTCGATGCCTTCGAGCGCGCCTGGGCTGCAGGCTCAAAGGCCAGGCTGTGCATTGCCGGTCGTATTGGCTGGAAGTGCGACGCCTTGATCGAGCGCATTCGCAAGCATCCCGAGCTGAACAAGCGCTTGTTCATGTTCAACACGCTCACCGATAAAAGTCTCGAGCATGCGTATTCAAACTCAACGGCGCTGGTGTTCCCTTCATATGTCGAAGGCTTTGGCTTGCCACTGGTCGAAGCCATGCAGCGTGGCTTGCCGGCGATGGGCAGCGACATTCCGGTCTTCCGTGAAATTGGTGGTGAGTTCATGGCCTATTTCGATCTGACCGACCCACAGAGCCTTGCCGATCTGGTTGCACGCATGGAAAGCACCGGCGAGTTTCCGGCAGACCGCACGGTCAGCGAGTGGCGCTGGCTGAGTTGGCGCGAGGCCAGTGCCCAGTTTGTCGAACGCATCCAACGCAACCTGAAGAAAGCACCGGTGCGGATAGAGAGGCAGCATGCGGATTGCCCTTAACGCACGGATTCTCCAGGCACCGCGCACCGGCATCGGCCACTACTTGGCCGAGCTGGTGGCAGCCCTGGTGGCAGAGCCGGACCTGGAGCTGTCACTGTTCCATGGCTGGGGCTGGAGTGGCGACCTGCCGGCCGCCGCCATGCCTGGCTATTCCCGGCTGACGCCCTGGTTGCGACGAGTGCCGGGAGCCTACCAGGCCCGTCGTTGGCTGGAGCAGCGGCGCTTCGATCAAGGACAGTCCCAGGCCATCGATCTCTATCACGAACCGAGCCTGTGGCCCTTGGCGTTCAAAGGCCCGACCATCATCACCCTGCATGACCTGACCCATCTGCACTATCCCTCGACCCAGCCTGCGGCGCGGTTGAAAGAGATAGAGCGCCGGCTTGGCCAGGGCGTGCAACAGGCACGGTTGATTCTGACCGACTCGCAGTACGTGGCCGATGAGGCCCAGCGCTACTTTGGCCTTTCCCGTGAACGCTTTGTCGTTGCGCCTCTGGGGGTAGCGGCGCGCTTCCATCCACGCTCGATCGAAGCGTTGCAAGAAACACTCAAGCCACAGGGCGTGCAACCGCACGCGTATTTCCTGTGTGTCGGTACGCTGGAGCCGCGTAAGAACCTGTCACTGGCGCTGCACGCTCATGCGCAACTGCCTGAGCCGATGCGTCAGCGTTTCCCTTTGCTGATTGTCGGAATGGCCGGCTGGGAGCATGGACAGTTCAGCGATGAGTTGCAAAAGGCCTTGGCCACCGGCCTGGTCCGCCTGCTGGGTTATCTGCCGGATGAACAGGTTGCACAGCTCGTGGCCGGTGCGAGGGCGTTGGTGTTTCCGTCTCTCTACGAGGGCTTCGGCCTTCCGGTCCTGGAAGCCATGGCCAGCGGTACCCCGGTGATAGTGACCCGACGTTCAGCGATGCCGGAGGTCGCAGGTGACGCGGGTAACTATATTGAACCTGACGATGTAGACGGCTTGCGCGACGCGATGAGCCGATTGATCGACGATCAAGCGCATTGGCTGGAATGCCGTGACGCGGGCTTGCAACAAGCAAAGCTTTTTTCCTGGGGGCGCTGCGCGAAGGTAACAGCACGCGCATACCGTCAGGCTATGGGGGGTTGAATGCGTGTTCTACATTTCTTCAAAACGTACCTGCCTGACTCGGTTGGCGGTATCGAGCAGGTCATCTTTCAGTTGTGCGAAAGTGGTGCCCGGCACGGCATTGAGAGCCAGGTTCTGACATTGAGCGCTGACCCCACTCCCGCGGTCGTCAAGATCGGTCAGCACGAGGTCCATCGAGCCAAACTCGATGTGCAGTTCGCTTCCACCGGTTTTTCCTACAGTGTCTTCAAACAGTTTCGGGAAATGGCTGCAGAGGCGGATGTGGTCAACTACCACTTCCCTTGGCCGTTCATGGATCTGGTGCATTTCTTCAGCGCCATGAACAAACCCTGCGTGGTGACTTACCACTCGGACATTGTTCGCCAGCAGCATTTGCTCAAAATGTACCGTCCCCTGATGAATCGCTTCCTCAATAGCGCCGACCGGATTGTCGCCGCCTCGCCCAACTACTTCCATACCAGCGATGTCCTGCAGGCCCACCGGGAAAAGACCCGGGTCATTCCCTATGGCTTGAACAAGTCAGGTTATCCACAGCCCGAACCCGAGCGCCTGGCCCATTGGCGCGAACGTCTGGGTGAGCGCTTCTTTCTATTCGTCGGCGTGATGCGTTACTACAAAGGGCTGCACATTCTGCTCGACGCGCTTAAAGACGTCGATTACCCGGTGGTGATCGTCGGCGCAGGCCCGCTTGAGGTGGAGTTGCATGCTCAGGCCACTGCCCTTGGCCTGCGTAATCTGCACTTTCTTGGACGTCTGGGTGAAGAGGATAAAGTGGCTCTGCTGCAATTGAGCTATGCAATCGTGTTCCCCTCGCATCTGCGTTCCGAAGCGTTCGGTATCTCATTGCTCGAAGGCGCGATGTACGGCAAACCGATGATCTCCAGTGAGATCGGCACCGGGACCAGTTACATCAATATCCACGGCGAGACCGGTTTAGTCGTTCCACCGAGTAATCCACAGGCCTTTCGTGAGGCGATGCGAACCCTGTGGGAAAACCCGCAGCTCGCGGCACACATGGGGCAGCGAGCCGAAGCCCGCTATCGTCAACTCTTCACCGCCGATGAAATGGGCCGCAAATGGATGGAGTTGTATCAGGAGCTGCTGGAGGAAAAAGCGCTTTCCTATGCATGAGATGGGTCTACAAATCGAGCACCAGCGGTTGCTGACCTTCGGCACCACGGGCCGGAACCGCACAGCAGATCAGTACTTCCCCAGCGTCGGGTAACTCAACCGGTGGCTGTGGATAATGCACCTGGCCACTGATCAAGCGCGTCTTGCAGGTCCCGCAGGAGCCACCCCGACAGCTGAACTCAGGCCTCAGGCCACGGCTCTCCGCCAACTCCAGCAGGCTTCCACCCGCAGGCTCCCAGCGGGCTTCCTTGGCGGAACGATGAAACAGTACCGGCACTGAGGTAGTAGCCGCCGGTGGTTGTTCAAAAGGTGCCGCTTCGGGGTCTGGCACCCGGCGCAAGGTTGAGGGTCCGAACGTCTCGGCATGAATTCGCTCATCGCGGATATCCAGCTCGCGCAAACCGTCGTACAGCCCTTGGGTAAAACGACTGGGCCCACACAAGAAAAAATCCACCTGGTCAAAGTCTTCAGCCAGCACCACAGCCTTGAGCAGTGCGATATCAATACGCCCGGTCAGGTCGAAATCCTCACCTTCGCGAGCCTGCGTTTCTGGCTGGGTGAGTAGACGCACCACCTGCACGGCGTCCCCCGTGAACTCCAGCAACTCGTCCAGCTCAGCACGAAACGGTTGCTCCGCCAGACTGCGTGAGCTCTGGATAAACCAGCTGGGCCGGGTACGGCGAGTACGCTGGCCCTGATAAACCACTTCGCGCAACATCGATAACAACGGCGTGACACCAACCCCGGCCGCCAACAGCACCAGTGGCCGACGCTCCTGCGACGCCACCGTGAAATGCCCTTGAGGTGCGCGAGCCTCCAGCAGATCACCGACCTGTATCTGTTCGTGCAAGTGAGAAGAAACAATGCCCTCGCGTTTCACACTGATTCGGAAAAACCCATCGGACGGTGCACTCGACAGGCTGTAGGTGCGGATATGCACTTGGCCATCAATCGTGAACCGCACGGGCAAATGCTGCCCGGCCTGAAACAGCGGCAGGCCCGCGCCATCTGCTGACTCCAGGTAGATCGAGCGGATGTTGCGGCTTTCCATTTCGACGCGTGTGACCCGCATTGGCCGCCAACTATTGCCCAGCGCCTCGGCTTGCAGACGTGCGGCGGCCTGCTCCCAGGTTCCAGTCATCCGACTGTTGGGCGAGAAACCCTCGAACCGCCAGCGCAAACCTAGTGCTGCGGGCCGACGCACCACCTGCTCCACCTGCAGTTTCCAGAGCCGCTCAGCACCCTGAAAGGCGTCGACCTGCGGCCCTTCGAGAATGATTTCGGTGCGCCCGCTGACTTGCAGCAAATCACCCGAATCGAAGTCAATGAACAGCAAGCCGGCGCGCGGATTGAGCAACAGGTTGCCCAAGGTATTGAAGAACAGGTTGCCGGCGAAATCGGGAATGGTCAGGCAATTACCCTCGACCTGAACAAAACCGCTTTGCCCGCCCCGATGAGAGACATCCACCGAGCGTTGGTTTTCAACGTCAACGTAGCTGGCGACAAAAAGGGTGTCGGCCTTACGAATCATTGCGCTCGCTGCGTCATCCAGTTGGTTCAGACGCTGCACTACACGCATCGATGGATCGGCGACGGGCACCGATTCGAACTGACGCAGCTGAATGTACTGAGGGCAATTACCGAAAGACTGTTCCACAGTGACGGTGAAACCGTTATCGGCCATAGCGCTGACCCGACCATTGATCCTGTTTCTACGCCGAGTGTGCAGCTCGATACCCAGCAGCCCGATCGCCGCGCCTGCCTGCAATTGGGCGGGATCGTCTTGCTTTGGCAGGCTGTCCAGTTGCAATAGAACAGGCTCGGGAGAGTGGGCGAAACCCGGTTGACCTTCGAGAATACTCGCCCAGGGATTACCGTCCGCATCCACTGCGCCGTACAGCATGAAGGGCAATTGCTGATAGAACTGCCGATGCTGATCAGGCAATTGATTGCGGATGACCTTGGGCCCGAACGCTTCCATGCGCTCAGCGACACCGACATGCGCCTGCAACTGCTTCTCGCCGGCATGCCAGGGTGATTGAAGGTTCATCGCGGTTTCTCCCCTGCGCCGAGGGCGCAGTCTGACCGGCCCAGCCTGGCTGGGCCGGGGTTCGCTCATATCAGGCAGTTTGCAAGCCGGCCACCGTGCGCGGCATACCGACAAAACCGGGCAAGGCTTCGATGCGCGCCAGCCAGGCCCGTACATTGGCATAGTCGGCCAGCGACACATTGCCTTCCGGTGCATGGGCGATATAGCTGTAGGCGGCGACATCAGCGATGGTCGGTTCATTGCCCGCCAGGTAAGGAGTGTGGGCCAATTCCTGATCGATCACTTTAAGCAGGCTATGGGAATTAGCGATGACCTCTTCAGCGTTATACGGCGCACCAAACACGGTGATCAGCCGAGCCCTGGCGGGCCCCGAAGCAATCTGCCCCGCCGCGACCGACAACCAGCGCTGGACCTTGGCAGCACCGACCGGGTCCGCCGGCAGCCAGCGGCCTTTGCCGTATTTCTGCGCCAGGTACACCAGAATCGCATTGGAGTCGGCCAGCACCACACCTTGATCATCGATGACCGGAACTTGACCAAATGAATTCAGGGCGAGGAAATCCGCCTGCTTGTGAGCGCCCTTGACCAGATCGACGAACACCAGTTCGGTGGGCAGTTCGAGCAGCGAGAGCATCAGCTCGACTCGGTGGGCATGACCGGAGCGCGGGAAGTTATAGAGTTTGATGGCGTGCTGGGACATGGTGGACTCCGCGGGGGTAATCGCGCAGTTCAGGAGAGATCCGCGCCGATGGGCGCTATCCTCCACTTTCGATGAAAACAACAGAATAGCCAGAAAACACAATCAATTATTTCATCAGGTGCAATAAAGCATCAGACCTGCAACGCTGGATGCTCGCGAAGCGCCTTCACTGCAAAATCCACGAAGCTGCGCACCCGCGCCGGCGCCTTGCGCCCACCCTGATACACCACATGAATCGGCAACGGCGGCAGTTCAAAATCCTGAAGAACGATTTCCAGCTCGCCTGCAGAAACCTTGCTGGCGACCTGATAAGACAGCACCCGGGTCAGCCCCCAACCCAGACAAGCAGCCGTGATTGCCGCTTGATTCGCGTTGACCACCAAACGCGGTTCCGGACGGACGCTCAGCGCTGTTCCGGCCTCTACAAACTGCCAGCTCCTGACCTGCCCGATGGACGAGGTAGCAACAATCCGTGCCTGACACAGGTCATCAGGATGCCGAGGTCGACCATGGCTTGCGAGGTAACCGGGAGACCCACAGATCACTCGTCGCACCTCACCCACCTGGATCGCGTGTTGGTTGCTGTCCGGCAATTCACCGATGCGCACAGCGACATCAATCCCCTCCTCGACCATGCTCACCACACGGTCGAGGAGCACAGCATTGATGCTGACCTCGGGGAATTGATCCAGATAACCGACCATCACCGGCGTCACGAACAACTCGCCGAACAACACCGGCGCAGTGACCGTCAGCTGCCCACGGGGCTGGGCATGGCTGCCAGCTGCCGAGGCTTCGGCCTCCTGGATTTCGGCCAGGATGCGCCGACAGTCTTCCAGATATCGCTGACCAGCCTCACTCAGGTGAACGCTACGGGTAGTGCGCGTCAGCAACTGTGTGCCGATGCGCTTTTCCAGTGCTGCGACCGCCCGTGTGACGCTCGCAGCCGACATGCTCAAACGCCGCGCCGCAGCAGAAAACCCCTGCTCTTGCGCCACGGCGAGGAACACCTGCATTTCCTGAAACCTGTCCATGGGCCAACCTTTATGATGCCGTTCAGTTAAGTATTGGGCCCCCTTTTGGGGGCATCCTGATGCTTAACTGACCGACATCAGGATACCCGCCTGTGGATAACTCACTCCACCGTTACAGATTTTGCCAGGTTGCGCGGCTGGTCGACGTCCGTGCCTTTGAGCACCGCGACGTAGTAGGACAGCAGTTGCAGCGGGATGGTGTAGAGGATTGGCGACAAGGTGTCGTGGATGTGCGGCATGTTGATAACGTGGGTGCCTTCGCCATTGGTCATGCCAGCCTGTACGTCGGCAAAGACAATCAGCTCACCACCGCGGGCGCGCACTTCTTGCAGGTTGGATTTGAGTTTCTCCAACAGCTCGTTGTTCGGCGCCACGGTAACCACCGGCATATCGTTGTCGACCAGCGCCAATGGGCCGTGCTTCAACTCACCAGCCGGATAGGCTTCGGCATGGATGTAAGAAATTTCCTTGAGCTTGAGGGCGCCTTCCATCGCCACCGGGAATTGTGCGCCACGGCCGAGGAACAGCGTGTGGTGCTTCTCGGCGAACAGCTCGGCGGTTTTCTCGATGATGCTGTCCATGGCCAAGGCTTCGCCCAAGCGGGTCGGCAAGCGACGCAGTTCTTCGACCAATTCGGCTTCCACGCCCTTGGCCAACGTACCGCGCACTTGGCCCAGGGACAGGGTCAGCAACAGCAGCCCAACCAACTGAGTGGTGAAGGCTTTGGTCGAGGCCACGCCAATTTCGCGACCGGCCTGGGTCAGCAGGGTCAGATCGGACTCACGCACCAACGAGCTGATGCCAACGTTGCAAATCGCCAGGCTGGCAAGGAAGCCCAACTCTTTGGCATTGCGCAACGCAGCCAGGGTGTCGGCAGTTTCGCCGGACTGCGAGATGGTCACGAACAGGGTGTCCGGCTGCACCACCACTTTGCGGTAGCGGAACTCACTGGCGACTTCGACCTGGCACGGAATCCCGGCCAGTTCTTCTAACCAGTAACGGGCAACCATGCCGGCGTGATAGCTGGTGCCACACGCAACGATCTGCACGTTGCGGACTTTGGCGAACAGTTCCGCCGCTTGTGGGCCGAAGGCCTGGACCAGCACCTGATTCTGGCTGAGGCGGCCTTCCAGAGTGCGCTGCACTACGGAAGGTTGCTCGTGGATTTCCTTGAGCATGAAGTGGCGAAACACACCCTTTTCGGCGGCTTCGGCACCATCACGGTATTGCACGGCTTCGCGTTCGACCGACTGACCGTTGATGTCCCAGATCTGCACGCTGTCGCGATGGATCTCGGCGATGTCGCCCTCCTCCAGGTACATGAAACGGTCGGTGACCTGACGCAACGCCAACTGATCGGAAGCCAGGAAATTCTCGCCCAGACCCAGGCCGATCACCAGCGGGCTGCCGCTACGTGCGGCTACCAAACGATCAGGTTGCTTGGCACTGACTACCGCCAGGCCATAAGCGCCGTGCAGTTCTTTAACGGTGGCTTTGAGTGCCGCGGTCAAATCACGAAGATCTTTGAGTTTGTGGTTGAGCAGGTGGGCGATGACTTCGGTGTCAGTGTCCGAGGTGAACACATAACCCAGCGCTTTCAATTGCTCACGCAGGGCTTCATGGTTCTCGATGATGCCGTTGTGCACCACCGCCAAATCACCGGAAAAATGCGGGTGAGCATTGCGTTCGCACGGCGCGCCGTGAGTCGCCCAGCGGGTGTGGGCAATACCGAGACGACCCGCCAGAGGCTCACCGGCCAGGGCTTGTTCCAGTTCGCTGACCTTGCCCGGGCGTCGAACGCGCTCAAGCTTGCCGGCATTACTGAAAACCGCCACACCCGCGCTGTCGTAGCCGCGATATTCCAGGCGCTTGAGGCCTTCGAGCAAAATGGCGGTGATATTCCGTTCAGCGACCGCGCCAACAATTCCACACATGCTATTTCTCCTGGCTGACTGCCGCGCAAATCAAGTTGATGCCGCGGGCCTGAATGTGTTCGCGTGCCTCGAACGGCAGGCGATCATCGGTAATAAGGGTATGGACGCTGCTCCATGGCAGTTCCAGATTGGGGATCTTGCGGCCGATCTTGTCGGCCTCGACCATCACGATCACTTCACGCGCCACTTCCGCCATCACCCGGCTGAGACCGAGCAGTTCGTTGAAGGTGGTGGTGCCGCGAATCAGATCAATGCCATCGGCACCGATGAACAGCTGGTCGAAATCATAAGAGCGTAGTACCTGCTCGGCGACCTGACCCTGGAAAGACTCTGAATGCGGATCCCAGGTTCCACCGGTCATCAACAGCACCGGTTCGTGCTCCAACTCGCTCAAGGCATTGGCAACGTGCAGGGAGTTGGTCATCACCACCAGACCTGGTTGTTGGCCGAGCTCAGGGATCATCGCGGCGGTGGTGCTGCCGCTGTCGATGATAATCCGCGCATGTTCGCGAATCCGCGTAACGGCGGCGCGAGCAATGGCCTGCTTGAACTTCGAGACGGGCTGGCCGATATCGCTGACCAACTCTTGGGGCATGGTGATCGCACCACCGTAGCGGCGCAGTAACAGACCATTGCTCTCGAGCGCGGCCAGATCCTTGCGAATCGTGACTTCCGAGGTTTCGAAACGTTTGGCCAACTCATCCACACTGACTTCGCCCTGTTCATTGAGCAACGCGAGGATGTTGTGGCGACGTTGTGGTGTATTTCGTTTCGACATGGGCTGATAAGTTTCGTTTCGAAAGATAACGAAGGCAATCAAAACCTATCTGAAGAAAATCGTCAAGTTTGTGGATAAAAAATATCTGTGGGTAACTCATAAAAAGATCGCAGCCTGCGGCAGCTCCTACGCGATTTTAGTTCACCCGAGAGTGTGGATAAATTCGGTCCGTGTAGGAGCTGCTGCAGGCTGCGATCTTTAGCGGCCTTCAGGCCTGTGGATAACTCAGTCCTTCTTGATTTTCACCGGACGCTTCCATCCGTCGACATTCCGCTGACGGCCACGGGCAATTGCTAGTTGAGACTTATCCACATTTTGATTGATGGTCGAGCCGGCAGCAGTCGTTGCACCATCAGAGATATCCACAGGCGCCACCAACGAGTTGTTGGAACCAATGAACACGTCTTCGCCCAACACAGTCTTCCACTTGTTGGCACCATCGTAGTTGCACGTGATGGTGCCAGCACCAATATTGGTGCGCGCGCCGATCTCTGCGTCACCCAGATAGGTCAAATGGCCAGCCTTCGCGCCTTCGCCAAGGTGGGCATTCTTCAGTTCGACAAAGTTACCCACATGGGCGCGGGCTTCCAGCACAGTCCCCGGACGCAGACGAGCAAACGGGCCGGCATCACTGCCCTCGCCCAAAACTGCACCTTCGATATGACTGTTGGCCTTGATCACCACACCTTTGCGCAAGGTGCTGTCCTTGATCACGCAGTTCGGACCGATGACCACGTCATCTTCAATGATCACCCGGCCTTCGAGAATCACGTTGATGTCGATCAGCACATCACGGCCGACACTGACCTCACCACGCACATCAAAGCGCGCCGGGTCACGCAAGGTCACGCCCAGCGCCATCAAGCGGCGGCCTTCACGCAATTGGTAGTGACGTTCCAGCTCAGCGAGCTGCTTGCGGTCATTGGCGCCCTGCACTTCCATGGCGTCGTGGGGTTGCTCGGTGGCGACGACCAGACCGTCCTTGACGGCCATCTCGATTACATCCGTCAGGTAGTACTCACCCTGGACGTTGTTGTTCGACAAGCGGCCCAGCCAATCGGCCAAACGTGCGCCAGGCACCGCAAGAATTCCGGTGTTGCCTTCACAGATGGCCTTCTCGGCATCAGAGGCATCCTTGTGTTCGACGATGGCAGCGACTTTACCGTCAGCATCGCGGACGATCCGACCATAACCGGTAGGGTCGGCCAGGGTTACGGTCAACAGACCGAGTTGTTCAGGGCTGACCTTCTTTAGTAGACGCTGGAGTGTTTCAACTTCAATCAGCGGCACATCACCGTAAAGGATCAGTACGTTTTCAGCGGTCAGAAACGGTAATGCCTGAGCCACGGCGTGACCCGTGCCGAGTTGCTTGTCCTGCAATACGAAATTCAGATCGTCTGCAGCCAGACGTTCACGCACCACTTCGGCCCCATGACCGATCACCACGTGAATGCGCTGTGGATCAAGTTTCCGGGCGCTGTGGATAACATGACCGAGCATGGAGTTGCCCGCGACCGGGTGAAGAACTTTCGGCAGTGCCGAACGCATGCGAGTGCCTTGACCTGCAGCGAGAATAACGATTTCAAGAGACATGACTGGCTACCAATCCTGGGTGGTCAGCGGCTGCGACCAAAAAGAGAATTGCGGAAAAAGAAAAAGGGTAGCCGAGGCTACCCTTTTTAATCAATCACACATAAAAGCTTGCGGCTTAACCGCCGAACTTCTTGCGGATCTGCTGGACGGTGCGCAGCTGAGCTGCAGCCTCGGCCAGACGTGCGGCAGCGGAACCGTAGTCGAACTCGGCGCCTCTTTCATGCAAGGCCTTCTCAGCAGCCTTGACGGCTTCCTGAGCGGAGGCTTCGTCCAGGTCGGCAGCACGTTGCACGGTGTCGGCAAGAACCTTGACCATGTTCGGCTGAACCTCGAGGTAACCACCGGAGATGTAAAACACCTCGGCTTCCCCACCCTGCTTGATCAAGCGGATCGGACCTGGCTTGAGTTCAGTAATCAGCGGAGCGTGACCTAGAGCGATACCAAGATCACCCAGGCTGCCGTGTGCGACCACCATCTCGACCAGACCGGAGAAGATTTCTCCTTCCGCGCTGACGATATCGCAATGGACTGTCATAGCCATCTGCTTGCCTCAACCTGATTAGCGCCTGTTTCCAGGCGCCTGGATTACAGTTTTTTGGCTTTCTCGATCGCTTCTTCGATGCTGCCGACCATGTAGAACGCTTGTTCTGGCAGGTGGTCGTAGTCACCGTTGAGGATGCCTTTGAAGCCAGCAATGGTGTCTTTCAGGGAAACGTATTTACCCGAAGCACCGGTGAAGACTTCAGCCACGAAGAACGGTTGCGACAAGAAGCGCTGGATCTTACGAGCACGGTTTACCAACTGCTTGTCGGCTTCCGACAGCTCGTCCATACCCAGGATCGCAATGATGTCCTTCAGCTCTTTGTAGCGCTGCAGCACGTACTGAACGCCGCGAGCGGTGTCGTAGTGCTCCTGGCCGATCACGTTCGGGTCCAGCTGGCGCGAAGTCGAGTCCAGTGGATCGACCGCTGGGTAGATACCCAGGGAGGCGATGTCACGGGACAGTACGACGGTGGCGTCCAAGTGGGCGAAGGTGGTCGCTGGCGACGGGTCGGTCAAGTCGTCCGCAGGTACGTATACCGCTTGGATCGAGGTGATCGAACCTTCCTTGGTAGAAGTGATGCGCTCTTGCAGCACGCCCATCTCTTCGGCCAGGGTCGGCTGGTAACCTACTGCCGAAGGCATACGGCCCAGCAGTGCGGATACTTCAGTACCGGCCAGGGTGTAACGATAGATGTTGTCGACGAACAGCAGAACGTCGTTACCTTCGTCACGGAACTTCTCGGCCATGGTCAGGCCAGTCAGTGCAACGCGCAGACGGTTACCCGGCGGCTCGTTCATCTGACCGTAAACCAGTGCCACTTTGTCCAGAACGTTGGAGTCCTTCATCTCGTGGTAGAAGTCGTTACCCTCACGGGTACGCTCACCCACACCGGCGAACACGGAATAACCGCTGTGCTCGATGGCGATGTTACGGATCAGTTCCATCATGTTTACGGTTTTGCCTACACCGGCACCACCGAACAGACCGACTTTACCGCCCTTGGCGAACGGGCAAACCAGGTCGATAACCTTGATACCGGTTTCCAGCAGGTCGTTGCCGCCAGCTTGTTCAGCGAAGGATGGCGCAGGACGGTGAATGCCCCAGCGCTCTTCGGTGTCAATCGGGCCCGCTTCGTCGATCGGGTTGCCCAGAACGTCCATGATCCGGCCCAGAGTCGCTTTACCGACCGGTACGGAGATGGCTGCGCCGGAGTCGATAACGTCCAGACCGCGCTTCAAGCCTTCGGTGGAACCCATCGCAATGGTACGAACTACGCCGTCGCCCAGCTGTTGCTGAACTTCCAGGGTAGTTTCCGCGCCTTGTACTTTCAGCGCGTTGTAGATGCTCGGTACGCTGTCGCGTGGAAATTCCACGTCGATAACGGCGCCGATGATTTGAACGATACGTCCGCTACTCATAGCTGGATCCTCTGAATATTTGAACCGTTAAACCGCGGCAGCGCCGCCGACGATTTCCGAGATCTCTTGGGTGATCGCAGCCTGACGCGCCTTGTTGTAGATCAGCTGCAAATCGCTGATCAAATCACCGGCGTTGTCGGTAGCGTTCTTCATCGCGATCATCCGCGCTGCTTGTTCAGCTGCGTTGTTCTCGACCACCGCCTGGTACACCTGCGACTCCACGTAACGAACCATCAAGCCGTCAAGCAGCTCTTTGGCGTCCGGTTCATAGAGATAGTCCCAGTGGTGCTTGAGTTCTTTGTCCGGGGTTGCCACCAGCGGAATCAACTGTTCCACCGTAGGCTGTTGCGTCATGGTGTTGATGAACTTGTTGGACACCACGGACAGGCGGTCAATACGGCCGTCCAGGTAGGCATCCAGCATCACTTTGACGCTGCCGATCAGATCATTGATCGACGGCTCTTCACCCAGGTGGCTGATAGCTGCTACGACGTTACCGCCGAAGTTGCGGAAGAAAGCCGCACCCTTGCTACCAACAACACACAGATCGATCTCGACGCCGTTTTCGCGGTTTACCGCCATGTCCTTGACCAGGGCCTTGAACAGGTTGGTGTTCAAGCCACCACACAGACCACGGTCACTGCTCACCACAACGTAACCGACGCGCTTGATTTCACGGTCGATCATGAATGGGTGGCGATATTCCGGGTTGGCGTTGGCCAGATGGCCAATAACCTGGCGGATGCGCTCCGCATAAGGACGGCTAGCAGCCATGCGCATTTGTGCCTTGCGCATTTTACTGACCGCCACTTTTTCCATGGCGCTGGTAATCTTTTGCGTGCTTTTGATGCTCGCAATCTTACTGCGAATCTCTTTTGCGCCTGCCATGTAACACCTATCAGGTTAGCAAGCGGGAGCCTTGCGGCTCCCGCTGCGGCTTACCAGGTTTGGGTGGCCTTGAACTTCTCGATACCGGCTTTCATGCCAGCGTCGATTTCGTCATTGAAGTCACCCTTCACGTTGATCTTCGCCATCAAATCGGCGTGATCGCGGTTGAAGAAAGCAATCAGCGCTTGTTCAAAGCTGCCGACCTTGGCGATTTCGACGTCAGTCAGGAACCCACGCTCAGCGGCATACAGCGACAACGCCATGTCAGCGATCGACATTGGGGCGTATTGCTTCTGCTTCATCAGCTCGGTAACGCGCTGACCATGCTCAAGTTGCTTACGGGTCGCTTCGTCCAGGTCAGACGCGAACTGAGCGAATGCCGCCAGTTCACGGTACTGAGCCAGAGCGGTACGGATACCACCGGAAAGCTTCTTGATGATCTTGGTCTGAGCGGCACCACCCACACGGGATACCGAAACACCGGCGTTCACAGCAGGACGGATCCCGGAGTTGAACATGGCCGATTCCAGGAAGATCTGACCGTCGGTGATGGAAATCACGTTGGTCGGAACGAACGCGGAAACGTCGCCAGCCTGGGTTTCAATGATTGGCAGAGCGGTCAAGGAACCGGTCTTGCCAGTCACGGCACCGTTGGTGAACTTCTCTACGTATTCTTCCGAAACGCGGGATGCGCGCTCCAGCAGACGGGAGTGGAGATAGAACACGTCGCCTGGGTAAGCTTCACGGCCTGGTGGACGGCGCAGCAGCAGGGAAATCTGGCGGTAGGCCACTGCTTGCTTGGACAGATCGTCATAAACGATCAGCGCGTCTTCACCGCGGTCGCGGAAGTATTCGCCCATGGTGCAACCGGAGTACGGTGCCAGGAATTGCAGCGCAGGAGATTCGGAAGCACTGGCAGCCACGATGATGGTGTTTGCCAGGGCGCCGTTTTCTTCCAGCTTGCGAACCACGTTGGCGATGGTCGATTGTTTCTGACCGATTGCTACGTAGACGCAGAAGATGCCGCTGTTTTTCTGGTTGATGATCGCGTCGATCGCCAGAGCGGTTTTACCGATCTGACGGTCACCGATGATCAGCTCACGCTGGCCACGGCCGACAGGGATCATGGCATCGACAGCCTTGTAGCCAGTCTGTACAGGCTGGTCTACCGACTTACGCCAGATCACGCCTGGAGCAACTTTCTCGACCGCATCGGTCTCGGTGTTGTTCAGCGGACCTTTGCCGTCAACTGGGTTACCCAGTGCGTCGACTACGCGACCCAGCAGTTCCTTACCGACCGGAACTTCGAGGATGCGGCCAGTGCACTTGGCGCTCATGCCTTCAGCCAGAGACTGATAGGAGCCCAATACAACGGCACCTACAGAGTCTTGCTCCAGGTTGAGGGCCATACCGAAGACGCCGCCCGGAAACTCGATCATCTCGCCGTACATGACGTCGGCCAGACCGTGAATCCGCACGATACCGTCAGATACGCTGACGACAGTGCCTTCGTTACGGGCTTGAGAGGTCACATCGAGCTTGTCGATGCGGCCCTTGATAATTTCACTTATTTCGGAAGGATTGAGTTGCTGCATTGCTCTGCTGCCCCTTCAAACTCAAGATTTCAATGCTTCGGCAAGGTTCGCGAGTTTGCCGCGAACCGAGCCATCGATAACCAGGTCGCCGGCGCGAATGACAATGCCCCCAATAAGGGATTTGTCTTCCGCAACTTGCAGGCGCACTTCCCGGTCGAGTCGTGCACTGAGAACCTTGGCGAGTTTGTCTTGCTGTTCTTGGTTCAATGCGAAAGCACTGGTGACTTCAACATCTACCGATTTCTCTTGTTCGGCCTTGTACAGGTCAAACAGAGCGGCGATCTCCGGCAGAAGCGGGAGACGGTCGTTTTCGGCAACGACGTGGATGAAGTTCTGCACTTTCACATCAAACTTGTCGCCGCACACGTCGATAAACGTGGCGGCCTTATTTGCGCTCGTCAGACGCGGGGCCTTGAGCACGCGCTGCATAGTGTCGTCTTGCGACACTGCTGCAGCCAGGCCGAGCATGGCTGACCAAGAGGCCAGCTGCTGGTGGGCCTGGGCGTGCTCGAAGGCTGCCTTAGCGTAAGGTCGGGCCAACGTGGTCAATTCTGCCATGATCGCCCTCGCTTAAATTTCAGCAGCCAGTTTATTAACCAGCTCCGCGTGCGCGTTTTGATCGATTGTGGAGCCCAGGATCTTCTCTGCGCCGCTGACTGCCAGGCGACCCAATTGGGCGCGCAGCGCGTCTTTGACGCCGTTCAGTTCCTGTTCGATCTCGGCCTGAGCCTGGACCTTCACACGGTCAGCGTCGATACGGGCTTTTTCAACAGCCTCTTCAACGATCTGGTTACCGCGTTTCTTGGCTTGCTCAATGATTTCGGCTGCCTGAGCTTTCGCATCGCGCAGTTGATGACCCGCTTTCTCTTGGGCCAACTCCAGGTCGCGAGCTGCTCGGCTGGCAGCGTCCAGTCCATCCGCGATCTTCTTCTGACGTTCGTGCAAAGCCGCGATGACCGGAGGCCACACGAACTTCATGCAAAACAGTACAAAAATGAAGAACGCAACGGACTGGCCAATCAGGGTTGCATTAATGTTCACGCCAACACCTCGCTCGTTCGTTGTCCATCACCCTAATCAACTCGAAAATTCGAGTGATTAGCCAGCGAGTTGACCAACGAAGGGGTTCGCGAAGGTGAAGAACAGAGCGATACCAACGCCGATCATGGTTACGGCGTCGAGCAGGCCGGCAACGATGAACATTTTGACTTGCAGCATTGGAACCATTTCTGGCTGACGCGCTGCGCCTTCCAGGAACTTGCCGCCCAACAGGCCGAAACCAATTGCGGTACCCAGTGCGCCCAGGCCGATCAACAGTGCAACAGCGATAGCGGTTAGACCAACTACAGTTTCCATCTTTCCTCCCGACTTTTACGTCGTATGGTTTAGGTTTTTTAGATTTTAAAGCGGTAAAACAAATCGTTTCATAGCCCTGTTCGGGCACCCTCTCGTTTGACCGAGAGGGACATCAGACTAGTCGAGACTGGTCTTAATGGTTCTCTTCGTGCGCCATCGACAGGTAGACAATGCTCAGCATCATGAAGATAAACGCTTGCAGGGTGATGATCAGGATGTGGAATACAGCCCACGCCCATTGCAGCACCACGCCCAGGCCGCTGAGCCAGAGCAGGCCGCTGCCGAACATTACAGCGATCAGGATGAACACCAGCTCGCCAGCGTACATGTTGCCGAACAGACGCAGTGCCAGAGAGATTGGTTTGGCAACCAGCGTCACGAATTCAAGCAGGAAGTTCACCGGAATCAGCAGGGCTTGAAGGAAAATATTCTTGCTGCCGAACGGGTGCAGGGTCAGTTCGCCGATAAAACCGCCAATGCCCTTGACCTTGATGCTATAGAAAATGATCAACGCAAACACCGACAGGGACATGCCCAGCGTCGCGTTCGGGTCAGTGGTTGCTACAGCGCGGAAGACCAGATGGTGGTCACCGGAAATCATTGCAGCCAGTTTAGGAATCCAGTCGACCGGTACCAGGTCGATAGCGTTCATCAGGAATACCCAGACAAAAATCGTCAGGGCCAATGGCGCGATCAACGGATTACGGCCGTGAAAGGTGTCTTTCACACTGCCGTCGACGAACTCGATCAGAACTTCAACGAAGTTTTGCAAAGCACCTGGCTGACCGGAAGTCGCCTTCTTCGCCGCCATGCGGAAAATCAGGACGAAAATCAGACCCAAAGCCACAGACCAGCCGAGAGTATCGACGTGGAATGCCCAGAAGCCCATTGCTTTGGCTTCTGCTGCGGTGTGGGCAAAGCCCCAGCCGCCAGTGGGTAATTGACCGAAGGTCAAGTTCTGCAAGTGGTGCTGGATATAGCCCGAAGCGGTTTCTGCTGCCATGGTTGCCTCAAACGCCCTAAGGTCTCGAAAGTCTTGTTTTCATAAGCAGGGGTGCGAACCAGCTGACCAGTTGGGTCAGCACGAAGACGCCAAATACAGCTAGCGGCGCCAATGGCTTCACACCTGCAAACGTCAGTGCAAACAGCACTGCCGTCAAAATCAGTTTGCCCGCCTCGCCGGCATAAAAAGACCGGACGATAGCTTGAGCTGCCCGGGCGCCGGAAAACCGAAATGCCCTGTGAGCGAAATACGCATTGGGCAGCAAGGCTATCAGTCCTCCGCAGAGTCCTGAGTATCCGGCTACGACTCCATGCCAGTACCAGAGCGCCAAAGCGGCCAGTACCAATACGATAAATTGAGCCAGTAACACAGGAAAAACTGCCAGGCGATGGAACGGCAAGCGGTTTGGCGTGCGGCTTTCCATCGTTATTGCTCCCCAATGATCGGCTGCCAGAACTCAGTAACTTGGCATAATTTGTGCCGACAAAATGCGCGCAGAGTATAGGGGCGGTTCTGCCCCTATTCAACTGCCAGGTAGTGATTTCTAACTACTGCTACATATGGAAGTGTTTCAGCGGATGTGTGCGAGAACGCCTTGCAACTCGTCGAGCGAGTTATAGCCAATGACCAACTGCCCTTTACCCTTCTTACCGTGGCGGATCTGCACCGCAGAGCCCAGGCGCTCGGCCAGACGCTGTTCGAGACGGGCGATATCCGGGTCTGGTTTGACCGGTTCAGCAGGCTCTTGTTTACCACTCAACCACTGGCGAACCAGTGCTTCAGTCTGGCGTACAGTCAGCCCCCGTGCGACAACGTGTCGCGCCCCTTCGACCTGTTGATTTTCTGGCAAACCGAGCAATGCACGAGCATGACCCATTTCCAGGTCACCGTGGGACAACATGGTCTTGATCACTTCAGGCAAAGCGATCAGGCGCAGCAAGTTGGCTACGGTCACGCGGGACTTACCCACCGCCTCGGCCACTTGTTGCTGAGTCAGCTGGAACTCCTGCTGCAAGCGCTGCAGGGCGACCGCTTCCTCGATAGGGTTAAGGTCTTCTCGCTGGATGTTCTCAATCAGTGCCATGGCGATGGCGGTTTCATCCGGCACATCGCGGACCATCGCCGGAATGGTTTCCTGGCCAGCTTGCTGGCTGGCACGCCAACGGCGTTCGCCGGCAATGATTTCAAAGCGACCACCACCGATGGGGCGAACCACAATCGGCTGCATCACGCCCTGGGCCTTGATCGACTGAGCCAGTTCTTCCAGCGCCTGAGGGTCCATGTCCCGACGCGGCTGGTACTTGCCACGTTGAATCAGGTCCAGCGGCAGGTGCTGAAGCTCACGCTGATCAACCTGCACCGCCAACTCTTCCAGCGAGCTGACAGTGGGACCACTCAGCAGTGCATCCAGTCCACGTCCGAGACCTCGTTTCTTGACGGCCATGGGGATTCCTTAAGTTGCCTGAGCAGCGGCGGTGCGTGAATTTTTGCGTTGACGACGAACCATCTCGCCCGCCAATGCCAGATAGGCAATAGCGCCCCGCGATGATTTGTCGTAAGCCAACGCCGGCATGCCATAACTTGGTGCTTCGGCCAGTCGGATGTTGCGCGGAATCACGGTGTCATACAGCTGCTCGCCGAAGTGTTCCTTGAGTTGCGCCGAAACGTCGTTCATTAGACTCAGCCGCGGGTCATACATGGTCCGCAGCAGGCCTTCGATTTTCAGGTTCGGGTTCAGCAGTTCGGCGATGCGCTTGATGTTATCCACAAGGTCACTCAGACCTTCGAGTGCAAAGTACTCGCATTGCATGGGGATAATTACACCATCTGCCGCAACCAACGCGTTGAGCGTGAGCATCGACAGCGACGGCGGGCAGTCGATCAAAATGTAATCATAATTTTCGCGGATCGGCGCCAAAGCGCTGCGCAGACGGCTTTCTTTCATCTGCATTTCCAGCAGAACGACTTCAGCCGCCGTCAGATCGCGGTTGGCCGGCAGCAACTGGTAACCACCGTGCTCGGAGAAATGCATGGCCTGGGCCAAATCGCATTCGCCGATCAACAGGTCGTAGACCGAATTTTCCAGGCCGTGTTTATCCACACCGCTACCCATGGTGGCGTTGCCCTGTGGATCGAGATCGATCAACAGCACCCGGCGCTTGGTAGCGACCAGCGATGCTGCGAGGTTGATACAGGTGGTGGTCTTGCCCACACCGCCCTTTTGGTTCGCTATCGCGAATACCTTAGCCATTCTTGCTTGTGTTCCCAATCATGCCGTGCGGCGCAGTATCAGCAGATGGCGTTGGCCTTGGCAACCGGGTACGGCCAAGGCGTGTTCGCTATCGAGGTGGAAGTCTGCCGGCAATGCTACCAGCTCATCAGCAGGATGAACGCCCTTCATTGCCAGCCAACGGGTATCGCGGTCGCCAAGGTGGCGGGTCCAGTTGCTGAAATTCTCCATGCTGCTGAATGCCCGGGACACAATCCCGTTGAATGGCTGCTCAGGCTGGAAGGCTTCGACGCGGCTGTGGATAACTTGCAGGTTGTCCAGTTTGAGTTCGAGTTTGACCTGGGTCAGGAAGCGGGTTTTCTTGCCGTTGCTGTCCAGAACCGTCACTTGCGAGTCGGGAAACAGGATCGCCAAAGGAATACCCGGCATGCCACCGCCACTGCCAACATCCAGCCACCGTCCATTCTCGATGAAGGACATGACACTCAAACTGTCAAGCAGATGCCGCGAGACCATTTCGTCTGGATCGCGCACTGCCGTGAGGTTGTAAGCCTTGTTCCATTTTATCAACAGAGCCAGATAAGCCAGCAATTGCGCATGCTGGCTTTCCGTCAGAGTGACACCGAGCTGGCGAGCACCTGTGGATAACTCTTCGGCGTGTTGCGAGGTGACCAACGAACTCAAGCGCTTTGCTCCAACTGACGGCCCGCGCCGCGTTTTTTCAAATGAATCATCAACAGAGAAATCGCTGCCGGGGTGACGCCGGGGATACGTGACGCCTGGCCCAAAGTTTCTGGACGGGTCGCACCGAGCTTGCTCTGAATCTCTTTCGAGAGTCCGGAGATGTTCGTGTAATCGATATCCACAGGCAATTTGGTGTCTTCACTGGCCCGCAGACGAGCAATCTCGTCCTGCTGACGATCGATGTAGCCGGCGTACTTGGTCTTGATCTCGACTTGTTCGGCGACTTGCGGATCTTCGGCGCCGTCGCCAGTGATCGCAATCAAACCAGCGTAGTCGATTTCCGGACGGGTCAGCAGGTTCAACAGGTTGTATTCGTGAGTCAGTGGCGTGCCGAATTTTTCAGCAATCGCGTCGCCCTGCTCGGTGCCGGGGCGAACCCAGGTACTTTTCAGGCGCTGTTCTTCCAGGTCAATGCTTTCGCGTTTTTTGCAGAAAGCCGCCCAACGCGTGTCATCCACCAGACCCAACTCGCGACCTTTTTCGGTCAAACGCAGGTCGGCGTTGTCTTCACGCAGGATCAGACGGTATTCGGCACGGGAAGTGAACATCCGGTACGGTTCTTGGGTACCTAGGGTAATCAGGTCGTCGACCAACACCCCGATGTACGCCTCATCCCGACGCGGACACCAGCTGTCTTTGCCTTGCGCACGCAATGCGGCGTTGGCTCCGGCCAGCAAACCCTGGGCTCCGGCTTCTTCGTAACCGGTGGTGCCGTTGATTTGTCCGGCAAAGAACAAGCCGCCAATCACCTTGGTTTCCAGGCTGTATTTCAGATCACGCGGATCGAAGTAATCGTATTCGATGGCATAGCCAGGACGAACGATGTGTGCGTTTTCCATCCCGCGAATCGACTGCACAATCTGGATTTGCACGTCGAACGGCAAGGATGTGGATATCCCGTTCGGGTACAGCTCGTGAGTCGTCAGGCCTTCCGGTTCGATGAAGACCTGATGGCTTTCCTTGTCGGCAAAGCGATGGATTTTGTCTTCGATCGACGGGCAATAACGCGGGCCGATGCCTTCGATTACCCCGGAATACATCGGCGAACGATCAAGGTTCGCGGCAATGATTTCGTGGGTTCGGGCATTGGTGTGGGTAATCCAGCAACTGACCTGAGGTGGGTGCTGTTCCTTGGAGCCAAGGAACGACATCACCGGAATCGGTGTATCGCCCGGTTGCTCGGTCATTACCGAGAAATCCACAGATCGCCCATCGATACGCGGTGGAGTACCGGTTTTCAGGCGACCAACCCGTAAAGGTAATTCGCGCAGACGCTGTGCCAGAGCAATCGAGGGTGGATCACCCGCACGGCCGCCGGAATAGTTCTGCATCCCAATGTGGATAAGTCCACCCAGGAAGGTCCCGGTGGTCAACACCACCGAGTCGGCAAGAATTCGCAGACCCATCTGAGTCACAACGCCGCGGACTTGATCCTGTTCAACGATCAGGTCATCGCAGGCTTGTTGAAATATCCACAGGTTGGGCTGGTTCTCGAGAATCTCGCGGACAGCCGCTTTGTATAAAACCCGGTCGGCCTGAGCACGCGTAGCGCGCACGGCTGGGCCTTTGCGGCTGTTCAATACGCGAAATTGAATACCACCTTTATCGGTAGCCATGGCCATCGCGCCGCCAAGGGCATCGATTTCTTTGACCAGATGGCTTTTACCAATCCCGCCAATCGCGGGGTTGCAGCTCATTTGCCCGAGGGTTTCCACGTTATGCGTAAGCAGCAGGGTTTTTGCCCCCATGCGTGCTGACGCAAGTGCAGCCTCGGTACCGGCATGACCGCCGCCGATGACGATCACTTCAAAACGGGAAGGGAAATCCACCACGCACCTCGTGCCTGCTTCTATGGGTTATTCGGATAGACCGGCAAGTATAGGGACTTCGACCTTCTTAAAGAACCCTTTGCACAAAATTTAACCAGCTGTGGATGAATCACAGATAATAGAAATTAAAAGAGAGAGATTTATTAAATCTTTGTTTTTATGTTTATTTCTACTGAGACTGTTTTCTGTGGATAGATTGATACAAGCCTTTATTTACAATGTGTACAGCGATTCAAAAGTCTGTGGTTAGGTGCCAAGGAGGCCCTTGGATAACCGGTGTAAGCCTGTGGGTAAAAGTGGTGGTTATCCACAAGGGCGGTTTTCCTCAGTTTTCAGGCCCTGTTATCAACTGAGCCTAAGGGCAGTTATTCACAGGGCTTAATCCACAGAAAAGAGGTTATCGAGACGAATCGCGCCCACGAAAAAGCCGCCGAAGAGGAAAAATTCCACTCAGCCGTTCAGAAAGGGGGTCAGTGAGAAGGACGACAGACAGGCGCCGATGGCCTGTCTGTGGAGAAAAGAGGCGTTATTTGCCGATGCAGAAGCTGGAAAAGATACGGCCAAGCAGATCATCGGAACTGAATGCACCGGTAATCTCCCCCAAAGACTGCTGCGCCTGACGCAAATCTTCGGCCAGCAGCTCACCAGCACCGGCAAGGGTCAATTGCGCGTGACCGTGCTCGAGTGAGGTACTCGCATGGCGCAGGGCTTCCAGGTGTCGTCTGCGAGCACTGAAGCTACTTTCCGAGGTCTGCTCATAGCCCATGCAGGCTTTGAGGTGATCACGCAGCAACTCCAGGCCTTCGCCGGCGGATTTTGCGCTTAGGCTGATAGTCACATGGCCATCCTCACTGACTTCCAGTGCAATCGCCTCACCGGTCAGGTCTGCCTTATTGCGGATCAAGGTTACTTTTGCCGGATCCGGGCGCTGCTCCAGGAACTCTGGCCACAGCGAGAACGGATCAAGGGCTTCAGGAGCCGTGGCGTCAACCACCAGCAAGATCCGATCAGCCTCACCAATAGCCTTGAGCGCTCGCTCGACGCCAATCTTCTCGACCTGATCATCGGTATCGCGCAACCCGGCGGTGTCGACCACATGCAGCGGCATGCCATCGATGTGGATATGTTCGCGGAGGATATCCCGTGTGGTCCCGGCAATTTCCGTGACAATCGCCGCTTCGCGCCCGGCCAGCGCATTGAGCAGGCTGGACTTGCCGGCATTTGGCCGACCGGCGATCACGACTGTCATACCATCACGAAGCAAAGCACCCTGCCCGGCTTCACGCAGCACAGTGGATAACTCGTCTCGCACGGTATCGAGCATTTTCAGTACATGGCCATCGGCGAGGAAGTCGATTTCCTCTTCCGGAAAGTCGATCGCCGCCTCGACGTAGATCCGCAGGCTAATGAGTTGCTCGGTCAGGCTATGCACACGCTGCGAAAACGCGCCTTGCAGCGAACGCAAAGCATTACGCGCCGCCTGTGTAGAACTGGCTTCAATCAGGTCAGCGATGGCTTCGGCCTGGGCCAGATCGAGTTTATCGTTGAGAAATGCTCGCTCGCTGAACTCCCCCGGACGCGCCAGCCGACAGCCTAATTGCAGGCAGCGCTGCAGCAGCATGTCGAGCACGATCGGACCACCGTGGCCCTGAAGTTCAAGCACGTCTTCGCCCGTAAATGAGTTCGGCCCCGGGAAATACAGAGCAATTCCCTCATCGAGGACTTCGTTTTGCTCACTGAGGAACGGGCCGTAATGCGCAAAACGCGGTTTCAGTTCTCGGCCGCTGAAAGCTTTCGCGGCGATGCTTGCGAGAGGCCCGGAGATGCGGACGATGCCCACACCACCACGACCCTGAGCGGTAGCGACGGCGGCGATGGTTTCACGAGGGACGCTCATAACCCAATATCCAGACAAAAGTGACAGATAGCAAAACGCCCCACTAGGGGGCGTTTTGAGTGGTTATCAACAGAGTAAGTTACGCAGCGGCTTTTTTGGTAGCAGCTTCGATCTTACGGGTGATGTACCACTGTTGCGTGATCGACAGGCAGTTGTTGACCACCCAGTACAGCACCAGACCAGCCGGGAACCACAGGAAGAAGAAGGTGAAGATGATAGGCATCAGCTTCATCACCTTGGCCTGCATCGGATCCGGAGGAGTCGGGTTCAACTGCTGCTGGATGAACATGGTTGCACCCATGATGATCGGCAGAATGAAGAACGGATCCTTGATCGACAGGTCAGTAATCCACAGCATGAATGGTGCCTGACGCATTTCCACGCTTTCCAGGAGAACCCAGTACAGCGAGAGGAAAACCGGCATTTGAACAAGAATCGGCAAGCATCCACCCAGAGGGTTGATCTTCTCTTTCTTGTACAACTCCATCATCGACTGCGACATTTTCTGCCGGTCATCGCCATGCTGCTCTTTCAGAGCCGCAAGTTTCGGCGCTACTGCACGCATGCGAGCCATAGATTTGTAACTGGCTGCCGACAGCGGGAAGAAGAGCCCTTTGATCAGCATGGTCAGGAAGATGATCGACCAGCCCCAGTTACCGACCAGCGCGTGGATATGTTGCAGCAACCAGAAAATCGGTTGAGCAATGAACCACAGAATGCCGTAGTCGACGGTCAGTTCCAGACCTGGGGACAACTCTTTCAGGACAGCCTGACTTTTCGGACCCGCGTACAGCGTAGCGGTCGTTTCAGCCTTGGCACCAGGCGCAACGGTCAACGCCGGGCCGGTGTAACCAATGATGTAGTTGCCTTTGCTGTCTTTACGGGTCTGGACGATATTGCTTTCGCCCTTCGCCGGAATCCACGCAGTCACGAAGTAGTGTTGCAACCAAGCAACCCAGCCACCTTGAACAGTTTCTTTCAGCGCAGCCTTGTCCATGTCCTTCATCGACACTTTCTTGTACGGCTCGGAACTTGTCCACAGGGCAGCGCCCAGGTAAGTCGCGGTGCCGGTAGCAGTGCTGGAAGAAGGATCGGAGCTGTTGTCACGTTTCAATTGCGCGAACATTGCACCGGACCAAGGCTGAGCGCTCTGGTTGTCGATGATGTACGAAACACCTACATCGTACAGACCACGCTTCAAGGTGAAGCGCTTGATGTAATTGACGCCGCCGGCGCTGTACTTCAGGTCGACGACCAGCTGGTCCTGACCATCAGCCAGTTGATAAGTCTTCTTCTCGGACGAGAATACCGGGCGACCCGATGGACTAGCGTCCGGACCGTTGGTGCCGATCAGACCGCTTTGCGCCAGATAGGTCCGCTCGCCGCCGTTATCGAACAGCTGGAACGGAATTTCCGGGTGATCCTGACGACGTGGATAAAGCGGCAGCTTCAGCTGGGCGATATCACCACCTTGTGGATCGATAGCCAGATCGAGCACATCCGTTTTGATCTGGATGAGATCTTTGCTTGCAGCCACTGGAGCTTCGGCTGGTGCACTGGTATCGCTTGCCGCGCGTGGAATGTCGTCACTGACGGAGGCGTTATTACCAGTCGCCGTTTCCGGTAGGCCCGGTGCGGTAGTACTGGCGGCAACATTCTGAGTCGGCAGGGCAGCCTGACCATAGTCCTGGTTCCATTTAAGAACCATAACGTAGGACACGATTGCCAGGGCGACGATCAGGATCGTGCGTTTAATATCCATGATTACTCGGCCATCGAAGAAGAACGGGAGGTAGGGATAGATGGAACCGGGTCATAACCACCGGGATTCCACGGATGACAGCGACCTAAACGACGAAAGGCCAGCCAGCCACCGCGCAGAAGGCCATGATTTTCTATGGCTTCATACGCGTAGCAGGAACAACTGGGGTAGAAACGACAGTGACTGGCCATCAGAGGACTAATGGCATAGCGGTAAAACTGGATCGGAACGAGCGCCAGTTTACGCATCGGGACTGTCTACCCCTACAGTTTCGGTTTTGACTGCTGGTACCGGCTTGCTACGTGCCAGACGCTTCCAGAGTTTGCCGAAATGCTGAATCAATTCGGGGTTTTCTACGTCACCCAAACCTTTGCGCGCGACGATAACGATGTCCCAACCGACCAGAGAATCCTGGTGGAGGCGAAACGATTCGCGCATCAGACGTTTGAGGCGATTGCGCTCAACGGAGAGCTTTACGCTCTTCTTGCCGATCACTAACCCCAGACGGGGGTGATCGAGATCGTTGTTACGTGCAAGGAGCAGGAGATTTTTCCCCGGAACCTTGCCGGTGGGGGAGTCAAAGACTGCCTTGAAATGCCGGGGTGTAAGCAGACGCTTTTCCCGACTGAAGTCCTGACTCACCACCAGTACCGGATTATCAAACTGCCAGACGCGCACGACCTTTGGCGCGGCGACGCGACAGGACTGCACGGCCGTTTTTGGTAGCCATGCGAGCACGGAAGCCGTGAGTACGGGCGCGTTTGATGGTGCTTGGTTGGAAAGTACGTTTCATGTCGTGTTACCTGGTTCGTCCACAACGGGCCGGAATGGCCCCCGTTTTAAGAGACCGGCGATTCTAGAGAAAGCAAGCCTCTAGGTCAATTTCCAACCAGCTTTTCCTTCAATTAGATATCTGAGGGGTTCTGCCGTCTGACAGAGGACGACTAGATATAAAAATAAAGAAGGGAATTATTTAAAGCTCTTCTGTAAAGCTTATAAAAGCTAGGGACACCATCTTCTGTGGATAAGTACCTTTAGCCCTTATACAACGTGATGTACAGAGAATGACAACCATGGTGAGAAACGGTGTTCTGCCTGTGCTGCGCTATCGGATAAGCTGTGTGTGAAATGACGTGTTATCCACAGGAAGGTTATCCACCGGGTTTACCCCCCACTTGTACAACGAGCTTAAGTGGGCTTATCCACAGAGCTTATCCACATACCATTGGTCGTGTTTTTTTAGGTTAAGGCGTTGATTCTTCATGCCCTGTCAGCAACCTACATGTGGATAAGTGTGCGTCTGGTCGCTACAATGGCGGCTGTTTTTGCCTCACCGGCTTTCAACTTAGGGGATATCCGTGTCAGTGGAACTTTGGCAGCAGTGCGTGGAGCTTCTGCGCGATGAGCTGCCTGCCCAGCAATTCAACACCTGGATCCGTCCACTACAGGTCGAAGCCGAAGGCGACGAGTTGCGTGTCTACGCACCGAATCGTTTTGTTCTCGATTGGGTCAACGAAAAGTATCTGGGTCGCGTGCTCGAATTGCTCGATGAGCATGGCAATGGCCTGGCGCCTGCGCTTTCCTTATTAATAGGAAGCAAACGCAGCTCGGCACCTCGTGCTGCACCTAATGCACCTTTGGCTGCTGCGGCTTCTCAAGCACAGGCCGCTGCGGCACCTGTGGCTGATGCCCCTGCGCCGACAGCGACCGCCAAACGGGCTACGCAAAAGGTTGTCCAGGTCAGCGAAGAACCTTCTCGTGACAGCTTCGACCCAATGGCCGGCGCCAGCTCGCAACAAGCCCCAGTACGCTCCGAACAGCGCACCGTGCAGGTTGAGGGCGCGCTCAAGCACACCAGTTACCTGAACCGCACCTTCACCTTCGAGAACTTCGTCGAAGGTAAGTCCAACCAATTGGCCCGGGCTGCGGCCTGGCAGGTTGCGGACAATCCCAAGCATGGGTACAACCCACTCTTCCTTTATGGTGGGGTTGGTCTGGGTAAAACTCACTTGATGCACGCTGTGGGTAACCATCTATTAAAGAAGAACCCGAATGCCAAGGTCGTGTACCTGCATTCCGAGCGCTTCGTCGCGGACATGGTTAAAGCGTTGCAGCTCAACGCGATCAACGAGTTCAAACGTTTCTACCGATCGGTCGATGCGCTGCTGATCGATGACATCCAGTTCTTCGCCCGCAAGGAACGTTCCCAGGAAGAGTTTTTCCACACGTTCAACGCACTGCTTGAAGGTGGCCAGCAGGTCATTCTCACCAGTGACCGGTACCCTAAAGAAATTGAAGGTCTTGAAGAGCGCTTGAAGTCGCGCTTCGGCTGGGGTCTGACGGTTGCCGTAGAGCCGCCGGAACTGGAAACCCGCGTTGCGATTCTGATGAAGAAAGCAGATCAGGCCAAAGTCGATCTGCCCCATGACGCTGCGTTCTTTATTGCCCAGCGTATTCGCTCCAACGTGCGTGAGCTGGAAGGTGCACTCAAACGTGTTATCGCCCACTCACACTTCATGGGCCGTGACATCACCATCGAGCTGATTCGCGAATCCCTGAAGGACTTGCTGGCGCTGCAAGATAAACTGGTCTCTGTGGATAACATTCAGCGCACGGTCGCCGAGTACTACAAGATCAAGATTTCCGACCTGTTGTCCAAGCGCCGTTCGCGCTCGGTCGCACGTCCACGCCAGGTAGCGATGGCATTGTCCAAAGAGCTGACCAACCACAGCCTGCCGGAAATCGGCGATGTGTTTGGCGGCCGAGATCACACTACGGTCTTGCACGCATGCCGCAAGATCAACGAGCTTAAGGAATCCGACGCGGACATCCGCGAGGACTACAAGAACCTGCTGCGTACACTGACCACTTGATGAACACCAGCGCAGCTTATTAAGGCAAGGGACTAGACCATGCATTTCACCATTCAACGCGAAGCCCTGTTGAAACCCCTGCAACTGGTCGCAGGCGTCGTCGAGCGCCGCCAGACCTTGCCGGTGCTTTCCAACGTGCTGTTGGTTGTCGAAGGCCAGCAATTGTCGCTGACCGGTACTGACCTGGAAGTCGAGCTGGTCGGTCGGGTGCAACTCGAAGAGCCTGCTGAGCCAGGCGAAATCACTGTCCCGGCGCGCAAGCTGATGGACATCTGCAAGAGTCTGCCAAACGACGCCCTGATCGATATCAAGGTCGACGAGCAGAAGCTTGTAGTGAAAGCAGGCCGTAGCCGCTTTACCTTGTCCACTTTACCGGCCAACGATTTCCCGACTGTCGAAGAAGGCCCCGGTTCGCTGACCTGCAGCCTGGAACAAAGCAAACTGCGTCGTTTGATCGAACGTACCAGCTTTGCCATGGCCCAGCAGGACGTGCGCTACTACCTCAATGGCATGCTGCTGGAAGTATCTGCCGGTATCATCCGCGCGGTAGCCACCGACGGTCACCGTCTGGCCATGTGCTCGATGCAAGCCGATATCGGCCAGCCGGATCGCCACCAGGTGATCGTGCCACGCAAAGGTATTCTGGAACTCGCACGCTTGCTGACTGAGCCGGACGGCCTTGTCAGCATCGTCTTGGGTCAGCATCACATCCGTGCAACCACCGGCGAGTTCACCTTCACCTCCAAGCTGGTCGACGGCAAGTTCCCTGACTACGAGCGCGTTCTGCCTAAAGGCGGTGACAAGCTGGTACTGGGCGATCGTCAGGCGCTGCGTGAAGCGTTCAGCCGTACTGCGATTCTTTCCAACGAGAAGTACCGTGGTATTCGTCTGCAACTGGCCAACGGCCAGCTGAAGATCCAGGCGAATAACCCGGAGCAGGAAGAAGCGGAAGAAGAAGTCGGCGTCGAATACAACGGCGGCTCACTGGAGATTGGCTTCAACGTAAGCTACCTGCTCGACGTGTTGGGCGTGATGACCACTGAACAAGTGCGCTTGATTCTGTCCGATTCCAACAGCAGTGCGTTGGTGCAAGAGTCCGACAACGATGACTCGGCTTACGTCGTTATGCCGATGCGCCTGTAACCATGTTCAGCAGAAGCTAGATGTCCCTCAGTCGCGTCTCGGTCACCGCGGTGCGCAATTTGCACCCGGTGACCTTCTCCCCTTCCCCTCGCATCAACATTCTTTACGGCGCCAACGGCAGTGGCAAAACCAGTGTTCTGGAAGCCATCCACTTGCTGGGGCTCGCCCGCTCGTTTCGCAGTGCCCGTTTGTTGCCGGTTATTCAATACGAGCAATTGGCGTGCACGGTATTTGGCCAGGTTGAATTGGCTCAGGGTGGGCACAGCGCCTTGGGGATTTCCCGTGACCGCCAAGGGGAGTTTCAAATTCGTATCGACGGGCAGAATGCTCGCAGTGCGGCGCAGCTGGCCGAAATACTGCCTCTGCAATTGATCAATCCTGACAGCTTCCGACTGCTGGAAGGTGCTCCAAAAATCCGTCGACAGTTTCTAGACTGGGGTGTGTTCCACGTGGAACCACGTTTCATGTCCACTTGGCAGCGGCTGCAGAAGGCCCTTCGGCAGCGGAACTCATGGCTGCGGCATGGTACACTTGACGCCGTTTCGCAAGCGGTTTGGGACAGAGAACTGTGCCAGGCCAGCGCTGAAATTGATGAGTACCGCCGCGCTTACATCAAAGCCTTGAAACCAGTCTTTGAACAGACCTTGAGTGAACTGGTTGAGCTCGAGGGCTTAACGCTTAGCTATTACCGAGGTTGGGATAAAGAGCGAGAGCTGAGCGCAGTGCTCGCCATGTCTCTTCACCGGGATCAGCAGATAGGGCATACCCAGGCCGGACCACAACGTGCTGATTTGCGTCTTAGATTGGGCGCACATAACGCCGCGGACATCTTGTCCCGTGGTCAGCAGAAGTTGGTGGTCTGTGCGTTGCGGATTGCCCAAGGGCATTTGGTCAGCCAAGCCCGGCGTGGCCAGTGTATTTATCTAGTGGATGACTTGCCGTCCGAGCTGGACGAGCAGCACCGCCGCGCACTTTGCCGCTTGTTGGAAGACTTACGCTGCCAGGTGTTTATCACCTGTGTAGACCACGAATTATTGAGGGAAGGCTGGCAGACGGAAACGCCAGTCGCTCTGTTCCACGTGGAACAGGGCCGTATCACCCAGACCCACGACCATCGGGAGTGAAGGCATGAGCGAAGAACATACGTACGACTCAACCAGCATTAAAGTGCTGAAAGGCCTAGATGCCGTACGCAAACGTCCCGGTATGTACATTGGTGACACCGACGATGGTAGCGGTCTGCACCATATGGTGTTCGAGGTGGTCGATAACTCGATCGACGAAGCTTTGGCCGGCCATTGCGACGACATCAGTATCATTATCCACCCGGATGAATCCATCACCGTGCGTGACAACGGTCGCGGCATTCCGGTAGACGTGCATAAAGAAGAAGGCGTTTCTGCAGCCGAGGTCATCATGACCGTACTGCACGCTGGCGGTAAGTTCGATGACAACTCTTACAAAGTATCTGGCGGTTTGCACGGTGTAGGTGTGTCGGTAGTGAACGCTCTTTCCGAGTTGCTGGTGCTGACGGTTCGTCGCAGCGGCAAGATCTGGGAACAGACCTACGTACACGGTGTTCCTCAAGAGCCGATGAAAATCGTTGGTGAGACCGAATCCACCGGTACCCAGATTCACTTTAAACCGTCCGATCTGACCTTCAAGAACATCCACTTCAGCTGGGACATTCTGGCCAAGCGGATTCGTGAACTGTCTTTCCTGAACTCCGGTGTGGGTATCGTCCTCAAGGATGAGCGCAGCGGTAAGGAAGAACTGTTCAAGTACGAAGGCGGTCTGCGCGCGTTCGTTGAATACCTGAACACCAACAAGACTCCGGTCAACCAGGTGTTCCACTTCAACGTCCAGCGTGAAGATGGCATCGGCGTAGAAGTTGCTCTGCAGTGGAACGACAGCTTCAACGAAAACCTGCTGTGCTTCACCAACAACATCCCGCAGCGCGATGGCGGTACTCACCTTGTGGGCTTCCGTTCGGCGCTGACGCGTAACCTGAACACCTACATCGAAGCGGAAGGTCTGGCGAAGAAGCACAAAGTCGCGACCACCGGTGACGATGCCCGTGAAGGTTTGACGGCGATTATTTCGGTCAAGGTGCCGGATCCGAAGTTCAGCTCCCAGACCAAAGACAAGCTGGTTTCTTCCGAAGTGAAGACTGCTGTCGAACAGGAAATGGGCAAGCACTTCTCCGACTTCCTGCTGGAAAACCCGAACGAAGCCAAGCTGGTTGTCGGCAAGATGATCGACGCTGCGCGCGCTCGTGAAGCGGCGCGTAAAGCCCGTGAGATGACCCGTCGTAAAGGTGCGCTGGATATCGCTGGCCTGCCGGGCAAACTGGCTGACTGCCAGGAAAAAGACCCTGCCCTCTCCGAACTGTACCTAGTGGAAGGTGACTCTGCTGGCGGTTCCGCCAAGCAGGGACGTAACCGCAGGACTCAAGCGATTCTACCGCTGAAAGGTAAAATTCTTAACGTTGAGAAAGCCCGCTTCGACAAGATGATTTCCTCGCAAGAGGTCGGCACCTTGATCACTGCGCTGGGCTGCGGCATCGGTCGCGACGAGTACAACATCGACAAGCTGCGCTATCACAACATCATCATCATGACCGATGCTGACGTCGACGGTTCGCACATCCGTACCTTGCTGCTGACCTTTTTCTTCCGTCAGTTGCCTGAACTGATCGAGCGTGGCTACATCTACATCGCTCAGCCACCGCTGTACAAAGTGAAGAAAGGCAAGCAAGAGCAATACATCAAAGACGACGACGCCATGGAAGAGTACATGACGCAGTCGGCCCTTGAAGATGCGAGCCTGCACCTGAACGAAGAAGCCCCGGGTATTTCCGGTGAAGCGCTTGAGCGTCTGGTGAATGACTTCCGCATGGTGATGAAGACCCTCAAGCGTTTGTCGCGCCTGTATCCACAGGAACTGACCGAGCACTTCATCTACCTGCCTGCGGTCAGCATGGAGCAGCTGTCCGATCACGCAGCGATGCAGGATTGGATGGCCCAGTACGAAGTTCGTCTGCGTACCGTAGAAAAGTCTGGCCTGGTTTACAAAGCCAGCCTGCGTGAAGACCGTGAACGTAACGTCTGGCTGCCAGAGGTCGAACTGATCTCCCACGGTCTGTCGAACTACATCACCTTCAACCGCGACTTCTTCGGTAGCAATGACTACAAGACGGTCGTCACCCTTGGCGCTCAGTTGAGCACCTTGCTGGACGACGGTGCTTATATTCAACGCGGCGAGCGCAAGAAAGCTGTCACCGAGTTCAAGGAAGCATTGGAATGGTTGATGGCCGAAAGCACCAAGCGTCACACCATCCAGCGCTACAAAGGTCTCGGTGAGATGAACCCGGACCAACTGTGGGAAACCACCATGGACCCAAGTGTGCGCCGTATGCTGAGAGTGACGATCGAAGATGCCATTGGTGCCGACCAGATCTTCAACACCCTGATGGGTGATGCGGTCGAGCCACGTCGTGACTTCATCGAAACCAACGCCTTGGCGGTGTCCAACCTGGACTTCTGATCAGGTGTGATCTGCTGAAATAAAAAAGGCCAACGCTTAGCGTTGGCCTTTTTTGTTTGGTCTGTGGAGAAATATGCGGTGTCTATGTATGCGCCAGGATCGCAGCCTGCGGCAGCTCCTAAAAGGGATTTGCATACACTCACAATATGGTGGGTGTACTTGGTCAGCGTAGGAGCTGCCGCAGGTTCGGGCCGCGTTCGGACGATCTTTTGATCTTTACTTGTTTGCTGTGGCGACGTTTTCCAGTCGATATCCCTGGCCATAAATGGTCAGTAGCTGCGAATCCAGAGCGTGTTCCCAACCTCTTCAACCTGCGTTCTGCAGGCAGAAAAAACCGGCTATAAAAGCCGGTTTTTTTATCGTCATAAAAAACTTATGCACGTTTTTCATCATTTTATGAGATTAAAAAATATGTATATAAATCATAAGCTTATTTAACGAATGGCGCTGTTTTGAACAAAATGGTACACAGGTTATCCACAGAATCTCAGACAGCCAGTTTTTCCGGCTCTGCGGTGAGAGGCGGCAGTGAGCCCATGTCTCGCTGAGTCTGCTCGTTCCAGGCTGAAACCCGGTCATTGAGTTCGGCAATGGCCCGCGGTCCAGTACCTTCGGCATACATCGGCGCGCCGATCACCACGGTGATGGTGCCAGCCTTTTTAGCCCAGCCAGTCTTTGGCCAGAACTTGCCGGCGTTGTGCGCAATTGGCAGAACCGGCAGCGCGGCATTGACCGCCAATGCGGTACCGCCACGGGAGAACTTGCCGAGTGTGCCGAATGGAACTCGTGTGCCTTCCGGAAAGATCAGCACCCAGACGCCATCCTTGAGCAGCTCGTCGCCCTTCTTCGCTACATGCTTGAGCGCAGCTTTTGGGTTGTCACGGTCGATAGCGATCGGACGCAACATGGCCATCGCCCAACCGAAGAACGGTACATAGAGCAGCTCGCGCTTGAGCACCTGACTCAATGGTTGGAAGTAGGCCGAGAGAAAGAACGTCTCCCAGGTGCTCTGGTGGTTCGACAGAATCACGCAGGGCTGTTCAGGCACGTTCTCGGCGCCTTTCACTTCAAAGCGGATACCGAGGAATACTTTGCTCAACCACAGCGCGCACCGGCACCAGTACACGTTGATAAAGCGATAACGTGCCTTGAACGGTAAAAAAGGCGCAATAAAAAAGCTGAGGCTGCACCACATCAACGAGGTGGTGCCCAGCAGCAGGTAAAAGAAAAAAGTTCTGATTGCCTGCAAGATCGACATAGCGGCATTTGCCTATTAAAAGCGCACTCCGGAGCTGTCCTTGGTCAGGATGTCAGAAGCGCTCTATTTGTGGATAAGTTCAGTCGCGCACAAGTTCAGCGGCAACTGCCGCCAGATCGTCAAAAATCAAGGTGCCCACCGGTAGGGTTTTGCTAAGCGTTTTTTCGCCTTTACCGGTTTTTACCAAAACTGGCTGAGAGTCGACGGCTTTTGCAGCTTCCAGGTCACCGAGAGTGTCGCCGACAAACCATAGGCTGGTCAGCTCCACGTTGTAATGAGCGGCGATGGCTTTCAGCATGCCGGGTTTTGGCTTGCGGCAATCGCAGCCATCATCCGGTCCGTGGGGGCAATAGACAATGAGCCCGACTTCTCCACCCTGCTCCGCTACCAGTGAGCGCAAGCGCTCGTGCATGGCGTCCAGGGTCGCGACATCGTAGTAACCGCGAGCAATACCGGACTGGTTGGTAGCAACGGCTACCGTCCAGCCGGCTTTGCTCAACTGCGCGATGGCTTCGATCGAGCCGGGAAGCGGAATCCACTCTTCCACCGATTTGATATAAGCGTCGGAGTCGTAATTGATCACCCCGTCCCGATCGAGAATCAGCAGTTTCAAACTCCGCCCCTTAAACAATTAGCCCAGCAGCGAAATATCGGCGACACCGAGGAACAGCCCACGCAGACGCGCCAGCAACGCATAACGGTTGGCACGTACTTTGGGGTCTTCAGCATTGACCATCACTGCCTCGAAGAACGCATCGACCGGCTCGCGCAACGCTGCCAGACGCGCCAGCGATTCACTGTACTGACGCGCCGCAGCCATTGGCTGGACCGCCTGATCAGCCTGCTGGATCGCCGAGTACAGCGAGAACTCGTTGGCGTTGTCGAAGTACTTGGCTTCGACGGTGCTCGGGATCGAGCCTTCAGCCTTGCTCAGCAGGTTCGATACGCGCTTGTTCACCGCCGCCAGAGCCGCCGCTTCCGGCAATTTGCGGAAAGCCTCAACGGCTTGCACGCGCTGATCGAAGTCCAGTGCCGAACCCGGTTTCAGGGCGCGCACCGATAGATAGGTGCCCACATCCACGCCTTCGTCTTCGTAGCGAGCACGCAGACGATCGAAGATGAACTCCAGCACCAGATCGGCCAGACCGGCCGCTTTGACCTTGGAGCCGAATGCATTGACGGCGAACGCCACCGCTTCGGTCAAATCGAGGTCAAGCTTCTTGTCGATCAGGATCCGCAACACGCCCAGAGCAGCGCGGCGCAGGGCATACGGGTCTTTGCTCCCGGTTGGCAGCATGCCAATACCGAAGATGCCGACCAGAGTGTCGAGCTTATCGGCGATCGCCACGGCTGCACCGGTAACGGTGGTCGGCAACTCAGCACCAGCACCGCGCGGCATGTATTGCTCGTTCAGCGCCAGGGCAACGTCTTGCGGCTCGCCGTCGTTAAGGGCGTAGTAGTAACCGGCGACACCTTGCATCTCCGGGAACTCACCGACCATCTCGGTCGACAGGTCGCACTTGGACAGCAGGCCGGCACGGGCAGCCCAGGATGCATTGCCGCCAATTCGTGCAGCAATGTAGGCCGCCAGTTTGGAAACACGTTCGGCCTTGTCGTAGACGCTGCCCAGTTTTTCCTGGAACACCACGTTCTGCAGGCGCAGGTTGAAGCTTTCGAGCTTCTGCTTCTTGTCTTGCTTGAAGAAGAACTCGGCGTCGGTCAGACGTGGGCGAACCACTTTCTCGTTACCCGAGATGATCTGCTGCGGGTCTTTGCTTTCGATGTTGGCCACAGTGATGAAGCGTGGCAGCAACTTGCCGTCGGCATCCAGCAGGCAGAAATACTTCTGGTTGTCCTGCATGGTGGTGATCAGTGCTTCCTGCGGTACGTCGAGGAAACGCTCTTCGAACGAGCACACCAGCGGCACCGGCCATTCAACCAGGGCGGTCACTTCGTCGAGCAGGTTCGGCGGAACGATCGCAGTACCTTCCTGCAAGGCGGCCAGCTCGGCAGTGCGCTTGCTGATCAGCTCGCGACGCTCGTTGGAATCCGCCAGTACGTAAGCACCGCGCAGGTCTTGCAGGTAGTTGGCCGGCGAAGTGATGCGCACGCTTTCCGGGTGATGGAAGCGGTGACCACGGGAATCGCGACCGGCTTTCTGGGCAAGGATGGTGCAATCGATGACCTGGTCACCGAGCAGCATGACCAGCCACTGAGTTGGGCGAACGAACTCTTCTTTGCGAGCGCCCCAGCGCATGCGCTTTGGAATCGGCAAGTCGTTCAGGGAATCTTCGACGATAGTCGGCAGCAGGCTGGCGGTGGCCTTGCCTTCGATGCGCTGGCTGTAGCGCAGTTTCGCGCCGCTCTGATCGATTTCGCTCAGGTCAACGCCGCACTTCTTGGCGAAGCCCAAGGCGGCCTGAGTCGGATTGCCTTCGGCATCGAACGCGGCCTGACGTGGCGGGCCGTCGAGGTTGATGCTGCGATCCGGTTGCTGGGTGGCCAGCGCCGTGATTAGCACGGCCAAACGACGCGGCGCGGCGAAGACCTGTTTAGCTTCGTAGTTCAGGCCCGCGGCTTGCAGGCCTTTGTCGATACCGGCAAGGAACGCCTCAGCCAGAGTATTCAGGGCTTTGGGTGGCAGTTCTTCGGTGCCCAGTTCAACCAGAAAATCTAGAGCACTCATTGTGCAGCCTCCAGCTTAGCCAACACTTCATCACGCAAATCCGGGGTCGCCATCGGGAAGCCCAGCTTGGCCCGGGCCAGCAGGTAGGCCTGCGCCACGGAACGAGCCAGGGTGCGCACACGCAGGATGTACTGTTGACGTGCGGTGACCGAAATCGCCCGACGAGCATCCAGCAGGTTGAAGGTGTGCGAGGCCTTGAGGACCATTTCGTAGCTTGGCAGCGGCAACGGCTGATCCAGTTCGATCAAACGCTTGGCTTCGCTTTCATAGAAGTCGAACAGCTCGAACAGCTTCTCGACGTTGGCGTGTTCGAAGTTGTAGGTCGACTGCTCCACTTCGTTCTGGTGGAACACGTCGCCATAGGTCACTTTGCCGAACGGACCGTCAGCCCAGACCAGGTCGTAGACCGAATCGACGCCTTGCAAGTACATGGCCAGACGTTCCAGGCCATAAGTGATTTCGCCGGTCACTGGGTAGCACTCAATGCCGCCTGCCTGCTGGAAGTACGTGAACTGAGTCACTTCCATGCCGTTGAGCCATACTTCCCAGCCCAGACCCCAGGCGCCCAGGGTCGGCGATTCCCAGTTGTCTTCGACGAAACGGATGTCGTGCACCAATGGGTCGAGGCCCACGTGCTTGAGCGAGCCCAGGTACAGTTCCTGGAAGTTATCCGGGTTTGGCTTCAATACCACCTGGAACTGGTAGTAGTGCTGCAAACGGTTCGGGTTTTCGCCGTAGCGGCCGTCAGTCGGACGACGACTGGGCTGCACATAAGCGGCGTTCCAGGTCTCCGGGCCAATGGCGCGAAGAAAGGTGGCGGTATGAAAAGTGCCGGCGCCTACTTCCATATCGTAGGGCTGAAGTACCACACAACCTTGCTCGGCCCAGTATTGCTGGAGTGCGAGGATCAAGTCTTGGAAGGTACGCACGGCTGGCGTAGGCTGGCTCACGAAATTCACCTGTTTCTTGGGCTGCGATTTAAAGAGCGGGAGTATACCCGATTCGTTTGCGCGCACGCCCCCTGGAGCCTTATGCCACGCTGCTTTTGGTGTTCTGAAGATCCGCTGTACATGGCTTATCACGATCAGGAGTGGGGCGTACCGCTACGCGATGCGCAGCGCTTGTTCGAGTTGCTTTTGCTCGAAGGGTTCCAGGCCGGGCTATCGTGGATCACTGTCCTGAGGAAACGTGAGCGTTATCGTGAGGTGTTGTTTGGCTTCGACATACAGCGCGTGGCGCAGATGAGCGATGCCGAAATCGACGATTTGATGCTCGATCCCGGGATTATCCGCAATCGCCTGAAACTCAACGCAGCACGCCGCAACGCCCAGGTCTGGCTGGCGCTGGAAGACCCGGTGGCGCTGCTTTGGTCGTTCGTCGGCGGTAAGCCCATGGTCAATCATTTCAAGGATCGCAGCGAGGTCCCAGCGGTGACGCCAGAGGCCGAAGCGATGAGCAAAGGCTTGAAAAAAGCCGGCTTCACCTTTGTCGGCCCAACCATCTGTTATGCCTTGATGCAGGCGTCCGGGATGGTCATGGATCACACCACCGATTGTGATCGCTACGCCATCTTGCGCAGTGGGCGGTTAGAATAGCCGGCTCGCGACATGGCCTAGAGTCGGTTTAGAAGATCAGGAGTGACCTGTGGATAAGTTTAAAGGCGCCTTGCTGGTAGGCGCTCTGCGGTTGTTTGCAATGCTGCCCTGGCGGGCGGTGCAAGCAGTAGGCACGGTGATTGGCTGGGTAATGTGGAAAACCCCCAACCGTTCCCGCGACGTGGTGCGGATCAACCTGGCGAAATGCTTCCCCGAGATGGATGCCGCCGAACGCGAGCGTCTGGTCGGGCAAAGTTTGATGGATATCGGTAAGTCGCTGACCGAAAGTGCCTGCGCCTGGATCTGGCCGGCCCAACGCTCCATCGACCTGGTGCGTGAAGTGGAAGGCCTCGACGTACTGAAAGACGCGCTGGCCTCCGGCAAGGGTGTGGTCGGTATCACTAGCCACCTCGGCAATTGGGAGGTGTTGAACCACTTCTATTGCAGCCAGTGCAAACCGATCATTTTCTATCGTCCGCCCAAGCTTAAGGCTGTGGACGACTTGCTGCGCAAACAGCGAGTGCAACTGGGCAACCGCGTCGCGGCGTCCACCAAGGAAGGCATCCTCAGCGTCATCAAGGAAGTGCGCAAAGGTGGTGCGGTGGGTATCCCGGCTGACCCGGAACCGGCCGAATCCGCCGGGATTTTTGTGCCGTTCTTCGCCACCAAGGCGCTGACCAGCAAATTCGTGCCGAACATGCTCGCGGGCGGTAAAGCGGTCGGTGTGTTTCTGCATGCCCTGCGTCTGCCTGACGGTTCAGGTTACAAAGTGATCCTCGAAGCCGCTCCTGAGGCCATGTACAGCACCGATACCGAGACCTCATGTGCGGCGATGAGCCAAGTCGTCGAGAAATACGTGCGGGCTTATCCGAGCCAGTACATGTGGAGCATGAAGCGCTTCAAGAAGCGTCCGGCGGGCGAGGCGCGCTGGTACTGAGTCTCCTGGCATGATCTGTGGATAACCCGTGTGTTATCCGCAGCAGTTTGAACAAGGGCGCAATAGATGTCCGAACACCGAAAATCCTTTCGCATCAAAATCCAGCACCCCAGTTTTGGCGAGTGCCTGGGCCAGACGCGCAATCTTTCAGCCAGCGGCGTGTACGTGAAACATCCGGCACTCTCGGCGTTGGCCAAGGGCGCGGTGGTCTACGGTCAGGTCCAAGACCTGCCGGTGACTGCGCCTCGGGTGCGCATGGAAGTGGTGCAGGTCGACGCCGAAGGCATCGGACTGCGTTACCTTTGAGCTGACTGTTTTTTGATCAGTGCGCCTGGCGCTCGAGTTTCTTCAGAAACACCATCATTTCCTTTTCCGCCTGTTTGTCGCCATGACCGCGCGCCGCTTCGAGTCCCTGTTCCCAGGCTTGGCGGGCGGCCGGGTAATCGGCCAGCGCCACATAGGCTTTACCGAGCAACTTCCAGGCAGCGGAATACTTCGGATCGAATTCGACGCAGCGCTGGAAATGCTCGGCCGCCTTGGCGTTCTCGCCCAGATCCAGATAACCCTTGCCCAGACCGAAGCGCAGCAATGAGTTATCCACACCCTTGGCCAGCATTTTTTCCAGGGATTCGATCATTTGTGGATTCCTTTCAGGGGGGTGATCGCGTGAAGGATTAGAAAAAGCTCAACCCCACATGAAACAGCTTCTCCACATCGCGGATATGTTTTTTATCCACAAGGAACAGAATCACATGGTCGCCGGTCTCGATGACCGTGTCATCGTGGGCAATGATGACTTCTTCGTCACGGATGATCGCACCGATCGTGGTGCCTGGCGGTAAACCGATATTTTCGATAGCGCGGCCGATCACTTTGCTCGACTTGGCATCGCCATGGGCAATCGCCTCGATGGCCTCCGCTGCTCCACGACGCAACGAGTGAACGCTGACGATATCGCCGCGGCGCACGTGGGCCAGCAAGGTGCCGATGGTCGCCAACTGTGGGCTGATGGCGATATCGATGTCACCTCCCTGAATCAGATCGACATAGGCCGGGTTGTTGATGATGGTCATCACCTTCTTCGCGCCCAGGCGTTTGGCCAGCAGCGAGGACATGATGTTGGCTTCGTCATCGTTGGTCAGTGCCAGGAAGATATCGGCGTCGGCGATGTTCTCTTCCAGCAGCAAGTCGCGGTCTGATGCGCTGCCCTGCAACACCACGGTGCTGTCGAGATTGTCCGAGAGATGGCGGCAACGTGCCGGGTTCATCTCGATGATCTTCACCTGATAGCGGCTTTCGATGGCCTCGGCCAAGCGCTCGCCGATCTGCCCGCCACCGGCAATCACGATGCGTTTGTAGCTTTCATCGAGGCGGCGCATTTCGCTCATCACTGCACGAATATTCGCTTTGGCGGCGATGAAAAATACTTCGTCGTCCGCTTCGATGACCGTATCGCCTTGGGGCAGTATCGGTCGGTCGCGACGGAAAATGGCTGCAACGCGGGTCTCGACATTGGGCATGTGCTCGCGCAGCTGCCGCAGTTGTTGACCCACCAACGGTCCGCCGTAGTAAGCCTTGACCGCCACCAGTTGCGCCTTGCCCTCAGCGAAGTCGATCACCTGCAAGGCCCCGGGATGTTCGATCAGGCGCTTGATGTAGTTGGTGACAACCTGTTCCGGGCTGATCAGCACGTCGACCGGAATCGCATCGTTGTCGAACAGCCCGGCGCGCGTCAGGTAAGCCGCTTCGCGTACACGGGCGATCTTGGTCGGAGTGTGGAACAGGGTGTGGGCGACTTGGCAGGCGATCATGTTGGTTTCGTCACTGCTGGTCACCGCCACCAGCATGTCGGCATCATCGGCGCCAGCCTGACGCAGCACCGTCGGGAACGAGCCGCGGCCTTGCACGGTACGGATATCGAGCCGATCGCCGAGATCACGCAGACGTTCGCCGTCGGTGTCGACCACCGTGATGTCATTGGCTTCGCTGGCCAAGTGTTCTGCCAGCGAACCGCCGACCTGCCCTGCGCCGAGGATGATGATTTTCATCCAGTCACTCCCTTGAAACCGGTTAACCGCGCGCGGCGGCGATCTTGATCAGCTTGGCGTAGTAGAAACCGTCGTGGCCGCCCTCTTGCGCCAGCAACTGTCGGCCGTGGGGCTGTTTGATGCCGGCGGCAGGCTGGCGCTCGCCCTTCTGGGTAAGTTGCCCGGCGATGTCCAACTCGCGAGCACCCGGGGTACGGGCAAGAAACGCCTCGATGACTTCGGTGTTCTCGGTCGGCAAAGTCGAGCAGGTGGCGTACAGCAGGATGCCGCCGACGTCGAGGGTTGGCCACATTGCGTCGAGCAGTTCGCCTTGCAGCATGGCCAGGGCGGCAATGTCATCCGGCTGACGGGTCAGTTTGATGTCCGGGTGACGGCGGATCACCCCGGTGGCCGAGCACGGCGCGTCCAGCAGAATCCGCTGGAACGGCTTGCCGTCCCACCATTTGGCGGTATCGCGACCATCGGCGGCAATCAGTTCGGCGCTGAGACCAAGCCGCTCGAGGTTTTCCTGCACCCGCACCAGACGCTTGGCTTCCAGATCCACCGCCACCACGCCGGCCAACGCAGGTTCGACTTCCATGATGTGGCAGGTCTTGCCGCCAGGTGCGCAGCAGGCGTCGAGCACCCGTTGGCCCGGCGCCAGATCCAGCAGGTCGGCGGCCAGTTGTGCGGCTTCGTCCTGCACGCTGATCCAGCCTTCGGCGAAGCCCGGCAGGTTGCGTACGTCGCCCGGCTCGTTGAGCACAATACCGTCCTGGCTGTAGACGCACGCTCTGCCGGCCACACCGGCGTCGCTCAGCAGCTTGAGGTAAGCATCGCGGGAATGGTGGCGGCGATTGACCCGCAGAATCATCGGCGGATGGGCGTTATTCGCTGCGCAGATGGCTTCCCACTGCTCAGGCCAGAAGGCTTTCAGGGATTTTTGCAGCCAGCGCGGGTGGGCGGTGCGCACCACCGGGTCGTGCTCAAGCTCGCTTAGCAGCGCTTCGCTTTCACGCTGAGCGCGGCGTAGTACGGCATTGAGCAAGGCTTTGGCCCAGGGCTTTTTCAGCTTCTCGGCGCAACCGACAGTTTCACCAATGGCGGCATGGGCCGGGACGCGGGTGTAGAGCAGTTGATAGAGACCGACCAACAGCAGCGCCTCGACATCGGCGTCGGCGGCTTTGAACGGTTTTTGCAACAGTTTTGCAGCCAAGGCCGACAAACGCGGCTGCCAGCGTGCAGTACCAAAGGCCAGATCCTGGGTGAAGCCGCGATCACGGATTTCAACCTTGTCCAGTTGCGTCGGCAAGGAACTGTTGAGCGAAGCTTTACCGTTGAGTACGGCGGTCAGGGCTTTGGCGGCGGCCAGACGCGGGTTCATTGGGCGTCTGCCACTTGGCCGAGCACGGTGCCGACGGCGAATTTCTCACGGCGGCTGTTGAACAAATCGCTGAAGTTCAGCGCCTTGCCACCGGGCAATTGCAGGCGGGTCAGACACAAGGCCTGCTCACCGCACGCGACGATCAGGCCGTCCTTGCTGGCGCTGAGCACTTCACCCGGGGCGCCCTGGCCATCGGCAAGGCTCGCGGCGAGGATTTTGAGGGCTTCACCATTGAGGGTGCTGTGGCAGATTGGCCATGGATTGAACGCGCGGACCAGTCGTTCCAGCTCGACGGCCGGGCGACTCCAGTCGATGCGCGCTTCGTCCTTGTTCAATTTGTGGGCGTAGGTGGCGAGGCTGTCGTCCTGTACTTCACCTTCGAGGGTTCCAGCAGCGAGACCGGCGATGGCCTGAATCACGGCCGGCGGACCCATCTCGGCGAGCCGGTCATGCAGGCTGCCGCCGGTGTCGTCGGCGCTGATCGGGGTGGTGACCTTGAGCAGCATCGGCCCGGTGTCCAGGCCCGCTTCCATGCGCATCACCGTCACACCGCTTTCAGTATCACCGGCTTCGACCGCGCGCTGAATCGGCGCCGCACCGCGCCAGCGCGGCAGCAACGACGCGTGGCTGTTGATGCAACCCAGACGCGGGATATCCAGCACCACTTGCGGCAGGATCAGGCCGTACGCCACTACCACCAGCAAGTCCGGCTTGAGGGCGGCCAGTTCGGCTTGGGCATCGGCATTGCGCAGGGTCGGCGGTTGCAGGACGACAATCCCGTTCTCCAGCGCGAGTTGCTTGACCGGGCTGGGCATCAGTTTTTGCCCACGGCCCGCCGGACGGTCTGGCTGGGTGTAGACCGCAACGATCTCATACGGGCTGTCGAGCAGGGCCTTGAGGTGTTCGGCGGCAAATTCGGGGGTGCCGGCAAAGACGATGCGCAGTGGCTCAGTCATGGGAATTCTCGGTTGAAAACACGCGAAAAAGAAAAAGGCTTGCCGCTGCAAGCCTTTGGAAGAAGGGAATCAAGCGTGCTGGCGATGCAGTTTTTCCAGCTTCTTCTTGATCCGGTCGCGTTTGAGCGTAGACAGGTAATCGACGAACAATTTGCCATTGAGGTGGTCGCATTCGTGTTGAATGCACACCGCCAGCAGGTCTTCGGCAATGATCTCGAAAGGCTGGCCGTCACGGTCCAGTGCGTTGATTTTCACGCGCTGCGGACGATCGACGTTTTCGTAGAAACCCGGTACCGAGAGGCAGCCTTCCTGATATTGGCCCATCTCGTCGGTCAGGACTTCAAACGTGGGGTTGATGAACACCCGTGGCTCGCTGCGGTCTTCGGACAGGTCCATGACCACAATGCGTTTGTGCACGTTGACCTGGGTCGCCGCCAGGCCGATGCCGGGAGCTTCATACATTGTTTCAAACATGTCATCGACCAACTGACGCACTTCGTCGTCCACTACGGCCACAGGTTTGGCGATAGTGCGCAGGCGCGGGTCAGGGAATTCGAGGATGTCTAAAATGGCCATAAGCGTAATTGCTGCACATGTGAGGTAAAGTCAAAGTCGATTGCCTGATGGGTCCGCAGACTCAGGCTACCGTTGTAAAACGCTCTCCAGGAGCGGAGCGAGCCACGGGGGCTCTGGCGTTTCACGCGAACGTACATAATAAAGGGATTCACTGCATGAGGAAATCACTACTCGCCCTGCTGCTGTTGGTCTCGACCGGTATCGCGCAGGCGCAAGTGCAACTCAAGGACGGTTTTCCACAGCATTACACCGTGGTGGCGGGCGACACACTCTGGGACATTTCCGGGAAATTTCTCCGCGAACCCTGGAAATGGCCGGAAATCTGGCAGGTTAACCCGCAAATCGAAAACCCCAACCTCATCTACCCCGGCGACTCGCTGTCACTGGTCTACGTTAACGGCCAGCCACGCTTGACCCTCAATCGTGGGGCTTCACGGGGCACCATCAAACTCTCTCCGCGAATCCGCAGTACGCCGGTGGCCGACGCCATTCCGAGTATTCCGCTGCAAGCGATCAACAGCTTCTTGCTGAGTAACCGCATCGTCGACAAGGTCGAGGACTTCAACAAAGCACCGTATATCGTCGCCGGTGATGCCGAGCGGGTGCTCAGTGGTACGGGTGACCGGATCTACGCACGCGGCAAATTCGACCCGGCTCAATCGGTCTACGGCATCTTCCGTCAGGGTAAGGTTTACACCGACCCACAGAACAAGGAGTTCCTGGGGATCAACGCCGACGATATCGGCGGTGGTGAAATCGTTGCCACTGAAGGCGATGTCGCCACGCTTGCCCTGCAACGCACCACCCAAGAGGTCCGCCTCGGCGACCGTTTGTTCAGCGGCGAAGAGCGGGCGATCAACTCGACCTTCATGCCCAGTTCGCCGCAAGGCGAGATCAACGGCCTGATCATCGATGTGCCACGCGGTGTGACGCAGATTGGCGTGCTCGATGTGGTGACGCTGAACAAGGGCCGTCGTGATGGCTTGGCCGAAGGCAACGTGCTGGCGGTGATGAAAACCGGCGAAACCGTCCGCGATCGTGTGACCGGAACGCAGGTAAAAATCCCTGATGAGCGCGCCGGGTTGCTGATGGTGTTCCGCACCTATGAAAAGCTCAGCTATGGCCTGGTGCTGAATGCATCGCGCTCTTTGGCGGTGATGGACAAGGTAAGAAATCCGTAAAAAAACGGAAACCCTCAACAAGTTACCAACAGACTTATCCACAGCTTGTTCCTGTTTCAGCAAGCCTTATAACGATCAAGGATGATCTATGTCGCTGTTTGCTATTACCACGGTTTCGCCTGCGGAATTGGAAGCCCGTTTGCGTTTGCACCGTCTGCCGGAACTCGGCCCCCGACGTTTTCAAAAGCTGCTCGAAGCCTTTGGTTCGGCCTCGGCAGCCATCAGCGCGCCGGCCAGCGCCTGGCGTGCATTGGGTCTGCCTGCCGGGTGCGCTGAGGCCCGACGCAGCCCCGAAATTCGGGATGGCGCCAGCCATGCATTGGCCTGGCTTGAGCGCCCGGGCCAGCATTTGCTGATGTGGGACCAGCCTGGCTACCCTGCTCTGCTGGCTGAACTGTGCGATGCCCCTCCGCTGTTATTCGTTGCTGGCGATCCGGGCATTCTGGAAAAACCGCAGCTGGCGATGGTCGGCAGTCGTCGGGCTTCCCGGCCAGGAATGGATACCGCCGCAGCGTTTTCTCGCAGCCTTGCCGGTGCCGGTTTTGTCATCACCAGCGGTCTGGCACTGGGCATTGACGGCGCCGCGCATCAGGCCGCTTTGGACGTGGGCGGGCAAACTATCGGTGTGTTGGGCACAGGGCTCGAAAATTTTTATCCACAGCGCAACCGCCAGCTGGCCGAGGCGATGATTGCCCAAGGCAGCGCGGTGGTTTCCGAGTTCCCGCTGGACGCCGGGCCGCACGCCAGCAACTTCCCTCGGCGCAATCGAATCATCAGTGGTTTGTCCCTGGGCGTGCTGGTGGTCGAAGCCAGTGTTGCCAGTGGTTCATTGATCACCGCACGACTGGCAGCCGAGCAAGGCCGCGAGGTGTATGCGATTCCAGGGTCCATCCACCATCCCGGCGCACGCGGTTGCCATCAGTTAATCCGCGATGGCGCGGTGCTGGTCGAGACCATCGAACATATCCTCGAAGCCTTGCGAGGCTGGCAAAATCTGGCACCATCCGAGGTGGCGCCAGCGAAGGCCGATCATCTGTTGTTGCGTTTGCTGCATGCCGCGCCGCATACCAGTGAAGCCTTGGCTGGCGCCAGCGGCTGGGCATTGCCCAAGGTCTTGGCAGCGCTGACGGAGCTGGAGATGGACGGCCGGGCTGTCTGCGAAAGCGGACGCTGGTTTGCGCGGGTAATTTAGGGTGCGCCCTTAGGTTTTATAAGGAAGATCGGTAAACTGCGCAAAGCCTTATTCCGGAGAGTTTTTCATGGTCAACAGTTGGCGTGTGCAACAAGCTGCGCGAGGCGTTCGCGCTGGGGCGGTGATTGCCTATCCAACCGAAGCGGTCTGGGGCCTGGGTTGCGACCCGTGGGACGAGGAAGCGGTGGAGCGCCTGTTGCTGATCAAGGGCCGCTCTGTGGACAAGGGCTTGATCCTGGTCGCCGATAACATTCGTCAGTTCGACTTCCTGTTCGAAGACTTCCCGGAGCTGTGGATGGACCGCATGGCCAGTACCTGGCCGGGGCCGAATACCTGGCTGGTGCCGCATCAAAATCTGTTGCCCCAGTGGATTACCGGCGTGCATGAAACGGTGGCGCTGCGGGTCAGTGATCACCCACAAGTTCGCGATTTGTGCTCACTGGTCGGGCCGCTGGTGTCGACCTCGGCCAATCCACAGGGCCGGCCGGCGGCGCGCACACGGATTCGCGTCGAGCAATACTTCCGTGGGCAAATCGACATGGTGCTGGGCGGTAATCTTGGCGGGCGCAAGAACCCGAGCCTGATTCGTGATCTGGCGACCGGCAGGATTGTGCGTCCGGCTTGAATCAGTGGTGAACCCGATCGCGAGCAAGCCCGCTCCCACACTAGATTTGTGTTGAGCCGCAAATGGATGGTTTAACGCAGAACCAATGTGGGAGCGGGCTTGCTCGCGATGGCGTCCTCACAGACACCTCATGTGTTCGGCCTTACGGCAAAAGGATTGTCGACCCGGTCGTACGTCGAGCCGACAACTCGGTCTGAGCCTTGGCCGCTTCTGCCAGTGGATAACGCTGGTTGATATCAACCTTGATCTTGCCGCTGATGATCATCCCGAACAGCTCATCGGCCATGGTTTGCAGGTTTTCGGCGTTGTTGGCGTAGGTCGCCAGCGTCGGACGGGTCACGTACAGCGAGCCCTTTGCCGACAGAATCCCCAGATTGACCCCATCGACCGCACCCGAGGCATTGCCGAAGCTCACCAACAGACCGCGCGGCGCTACGCAGTCCAGCGAGGTGAGCCAGGTGTCTTTGCCGACACCGTCGTAGACCACCGGGCACTTCTTGCCGTCAGTCAGTTCCAGCACACGCTGTGCGACGTTTTCCTTGCTGTAGTCGATGGTCTCCCAAGCGCCGAGGGATTTGGCGAGGGCGGCTTTTTCAGGCGAGCTGACCGTGCCGATCAACTTCACGCCCAGCGCCTTGGCCCATTGGCAGGCAAGCGAGCCGACACCACCAGCGGCGGCGTGGAACAGGATGGTTTCGCCACCTTTCAGCTCATAGGTCTGACGCAGCAGGTACTGCACGGTCAGGCCTTTGAGCATCACGCCCGCAGCTTGCTCGAAGCTGATGGCATCCGGCAAATGCACCAGATTGGCCGCTGGCAACACATGTACATCGCTGTAAGCGCCCAGCGGACCGCTGCCATAGGCCACGCGGTCGCCGACTTTGAATTGAGAGACTTCGCTGCCCACTGCCTCGACCACGCCCGCGCCTTCGGCACCCAGGCCCGAGGGCAGAGACGGCGGCGCATAGAGGCCGCTGCGGAAATAGGTGTCGATGAAATTCAGGCCGATGGCCTTATTGCTGACGCGCACCTGCTGTGGACCCGGTGCTGCCGGTTGGTAGTCCACATACTCGAGCACTTCGGGGCCGCCATGGGCACGGAACTGGATACGTTTGGCCATCTGCAATCTCCTTTTGTCTTTTCGCGAAAGGCCCCTATCGGACTCCTAAGCTTGATCCTCGTCAACTGCGGCGGAGCAAGTTGCGGTGTTATGCTACGCGCCCATTTGCGTCGGCCTCCCGCTCCGTTCGAAGTGCCGCGTAGCTTTGCCCGATTCAAGGTGATGCCATGACTACCCGCGCCGAGGCCGTAAAAGCCTACCTGCTTGACCTGCAAGACCGTATTTGTGCCGCTCTGGAAGCCGAGGACGGCGGTACTCGTTTCGTCGAAGACGCCTGGACCCGACCTGCCGGTGGTGGTGGCCGCACGCGGGTGATCGAGAACGGTCAGGTCATCGAAAAAGGCGGGGTCAACTTTTCCCACGTGTTCGGCAGCGGCTTACCACCGTCCGCCAGTGCCCATCGGCCTGAACTGGCCGGGCGCGGTTTTCAAGCCCTCGGCGTGTCATTGGTGATTCACCCACACAACCCTCATGTGCCGACGTCCCACGCCAACGTGCGATTTTTCATCGCTGAAAAAGAAGGCGAAGAGCCGGTCTGGTGGTTCGGCGGCGGCTTCGACCTGACACCGTATTACGGCGTCGAAGAAGATTGCGTGCACTGGCACCGGGTCGCCGAACAGGCGTGTGCGCCATTCGGGCCGAATGTTTACTCGCGCTACAAGGCCTGGTGCGACAGCTATTTCTACATCAAACACCGCAATGAGCCACGCGGTATCGGCGGCCTGTTCTTCGATGATTTGAATGAATGGGACTTCGACACCAGCTTCGCTTTCATGCGGGCCATCGGTGACGCCTATATCGACGCCTACCTGCCGATCGTTCAGCGTCGTAAAGCGGATGCGTACACCGAAAAGCAACGAGAATTCCAAGAGTTTCGCCGGGGTCGCTACGTCGAGTTCAACCTGGTTTACGACCGTGGCACGCTGTTTGGCCTGCAGTCGGGCGGGCGCACCGAGTCGATCCTGATGTCGCTGCCACCGCAAGTGCGCTGGAGCTACGATTGGAAGGCCGAGCCGGGTAGCGAAGAAGCGCGCCTGACCGAATACTTCCTGCAAGATCGCGATTGGTTGGCTTAACCCCTGAGGAATTCTGATGGACCGTTACGTCGTATTCGGTAACCCGATTGGCCACAGCAAATCGCCGATGATCCATCGTCTGTTTGCCGAGCAGACCGCTCAGAAACTGGACTACAGCACCTTGCTGGCGCCGCTCGACGACTTTTCCGGCTGCGCCCGGGCGTTTTTCCTTGAAGGCCGGGGGGCTAACGTCACGGTGCCGTTCAAGGAAGACGCCTATCGTCTGGCCAACAGCCTGACGGCACGGGCGCAGCGGGCCGGTGCGGTCAACACCTTGAGCAAACTCGCTGACGGCAGTTTGCTGGGGGATAACACCGACGGCGCGGGGTTGGTGCGGGATCTGACTGTTAATGCCGGGTTCAGTCTCAAGGGCAAACGCATTCTGCTGCTGGGTGCTGGAGGTGCGGTACGCGGTGCGCTGGAGCCGTTACTGGCTGAGCAACCGTCGTCGGTGGTCATCGCCAACCGCACGGTGGAAAAGGCCGAATTGCTGGCTGAGCTGTTCGCCGATCTCGGCCCGGTGTCCGCCAGCGGCTTCGACTGGCTACAAGAGCCGGTAGATCTGATCATCAACGCTACATCGGCCAGCCTGTCAGGCGATGTGCCGCCGATTGCCAGCAGCTTGATCGAGCCGGGCAAAACCGTTTGCTACGACATGATGTACAGCAAGGAGGCGACCGCCTTCTGCCGCTGGGCCAGTGAACACGGTGCTGCGGTGGCAATGGATGGTCTGGGGATGCTGGCGGAACAGGCTGCCGAAGCCTTCTACCTGTGGCGCGGTGTGCGCCCGGATACTGCGCCAGTGCTGGCCGAACTCCGTCGTCAACTGGCTCTTTAAGATCAAAAGATCGAAGCCTTCGGCAGCTCCTACAGGGAAATAACGATCGGCGTAGGAGCTGCCGTAGGCTGCGATCTTTTCAATCTTCAAACCGAATCGGGCATTTCTCTGCCCCTTCCAACTTCCTCAATTCCTCCACCACCTGCGGCCGTGCCCGTCGCAGGGTGAGGCTGCGATCCTGGCGCAGTAACCGCCGTGCTTCCTGGTGGAGCATTTCCACCCCGGAATAGTCGATGAAGTTGATCTGCTGCGCATCGATCACCACCCGCGGGCCATGGAGACGTTGCAGGCGCACTTGCAGGTAATGGCTGGCGCCGAAGAAGATCGAGCCGCCGACCCGCAGAACATCGTCGTCACCGTCGCGCCATTGCTGCACGCTGGGTTGTGAAGTGCGTTTGAGGTAGAAGAACAGCGAGGCGAGCACTCCGGCATAGATTGCTGTCTGCAATTCCAGCAACAGCGTGGCGACGCAGGTCAGCGCCATGACCAGGAACTCGGCACGGCTGACCCGGAACAACGACCGAATACCGCGATGATCCACTAACCCCCAACTGATCAATAAAATGCTCCCGGCCATGCTCGGGATCGGGATATGCGCGATCAACGCCGCGCCGGTGATGGCGAACAACGCCACCCATAACGCGGAAAACACCCCGGCCAGCGGCGAACAAGCGCCGGCTTCGTAGCTCAGACCAGAACGGGTGAAAGAGCCGGCTGACAGGGAACCCGAGAAAAACCCGCCGACGATGTTCGAAAGCCCTTGGGCGCGAATTTCCTGGTTAGCGTCGAGTAATTGCTGCGAACGTGCCGACAACGAGCGGGCAATCGACAGGCTGGTGACCAGGCCGAGCATCCCCACCGCTACGGCGCTGGGCAGCAGGCGCAGCACCAGGTCCAGATCCAGCGGGAGCGGGCTGAAGGGCGGCAGCTTGCCGACGAACGAACTCACCAACTTCACATGGCCGAACATCGCCGGCCATAACCAGACCAGCAGGCCGCTCAGCGCCAACGTGATCAACAGTGTCGGCCAGCGTGGGAGCAAGAATTTCAGGATGATGCCCAACACCAGAGTGCCGAGGCCCAGCACCAATGAAGGTTTTTCCAGATCGCCGATATGGCTGATCAGCGATATCAGACTGTTCAGCGCCGTGGCTTGATTGGGCAAATCGAGTCCCAGCAGGTTGGGCAATTGCCCAAGCGCGATGACCACTGCAGCGCCAAGGGTGAAGCCCAGCACTACTGAGTGGGAGACGAAATTCACCAGTGCGCCGAAGCGCAGCATGCCCAGCAGCCACTGGAAAACCCCGGCGAGGAAGGTCAGAAGCAGGATCAGCGTGACGTAGTCCTGCGAACCGGGTACAGCCAAAGGGCTGACACTGGCATACAGCACAATGGAAATCGCTGCCGTCGGGCCGCAGATCAGATGCCAGGACGAGCCCCAGAGGCAGGCGATCAGCACCGGAATGATGGCGGCGTACAAGCCATATTCCGGTGGCAGACCGGCGATCAGCGCGTAGGCAATGGATTGCGGCAACGCCAGAATCGCCCCGCTCAGGCCAACAATCAGGTCGCGGCCGACACTGGCGCGGGTTTGCCGTGGCAACCAGCTCAGGAAGGGGAAGAGTTTATGGCGATTGGGCCAGGCCATGGGTCCTCTCGGTCAGTGATGTGCAAAAGGCGTCAGGGTGAAGTTTCGATGGGTTGGATGCAAGGTTGAGTTCTTAAGACTGTGGTGTGTCATTAACATCCACCCCTCACCCTAGCCCTCTCCCCGGAGGGGAGAGGGAACTGACTGAGGTGTTTTTCGAGTTGCTGCGACCTGAAAGTCCGAGTCGAACACAAACTCTGAAAATAACAGAGATCGGCTCCCTTTCCCCCTCTCCCCCATGGGGAGAGGGCTGGGGTGAGGGGTGGATTTCAAACCAGACGCAAATCTCGAAAGCCCATCCAATAAACCATCAACTCAAAGCTTCGCCTTCACCGCCACCAACGCATCCTTCCCATCCACGGTCTTCACCCCGTCCAGCCATTTATCCAGCACTGCCGGGTTGGCCCTGATCCAGGCTTTGGCGGCATCGGCGTTAGTGACTTTCTTGTTCACCACCTCGGCCATGATGCTGTTCTCCATTTCCTGGGTGAAATTCAGGTTGGTCAGCAGTTTGCCGACGTTCGGGCAGGCCTGTGCATAACCTTTGCGGGTCAGGGTGTAGACGCTGCCGGTGTCGCCGAAGTACTTCTCGCCGCCTTTGAGGTAATGCATTTTCAGTTGCACGTTCATCGGGTGTGGGGTCCAGCCGAGGAAGGCCACGAAGCGCTGCTTTTTCACAGCACGGGACACTTCAGCCAGCATCGCCTGTTCGCTGGATTCGATCAGCTTCCACTGACCCAGTTCGAAATCGTTTTTCTTGATGATGTCTTGCAACGAGATGTTCGCCGGCGCGCCGGAGCCAATGCCATAGATCTTCTTGTCGAACTTATCCGCATATTTATTGAGGTCGGCAAAGTTATGCACACCCGCGTCCCAGACATAATCCGGTACCGCCAAGGTGAATTCGGTACCGTCCAGGTTCTTCGCCAGTTGGGTGACATCGCCATTGGCTACGAACTTGTCGTAGAAGCCCTGCTGAGCCGGCATCCAGTTGCCGAGAAACACGTCCACTTGACCATCCTTAAGCCCGCCAAAGGTTATCGGCACCGCCAGGGTATCGACCTTGGCCTTGTAGCCCATACCGTCCAACAGAAAACCGGTGATGGCGTTGGTCGCGGCAATGTCGCTCCAACCCGGGTCCGCCATCTTCACCGTGTCGCAACTCTGCTCGGCGTAGGCCGAAACACTGCTCAGAGCCAATAGCCCTGCGGTCAGTACTGTGGATAACCTTTGCATGCTCTTCCCCTTACGTTATTGGTTTTGGCAGGGTTGTGGATAACGTGCTTTACGCTCCAGATCGTCGAGGTCGATGTGGTTACGCATGTACTGCTGACTGGCGTCGACCAGCGGCTGGTGGTCCCAGCTCTTCAGCTTCCCGATGGTCAACGACTGGGCCACAAAGCGCCGGCGACGCTGGCTGGCGAGGACTTGTTGGTGGATTGTCGGGATATCCCATTTCGCCCGCGCTTCGGCAAGAAAATCGTCGAACAGCTGTCGATGTTGTGGCGAATGGCTGAGTTCTTCCTGTTCACGCGGGTCGTTGTGTACGTCGAAGAGTAGGCACGGGTCGTCTTCGCTGTAGATGAATTTCCAGGCGCCGCGACGGATCATCATCAACGGGCCGATGGTGCCTTCGGCCATGTATTCGCCAAAGACCTCGTCGTGGCCGGCTCGCCCTTGCAGGTGCGGGACCAGCGAGCGACCGTCCAGTGGCAAACCGGGTTCCAGCTCACCGCCGGCCAGCTCTACCAGGGTCGGCAGCAAATCGGCTGTGGAAACCGCAGCGCTGACTCGTCCGGCGGCGAATTGCCCCGGTGCACTGACCAGCAGCGGCACGCGGGCGGCCATTTCGAACCAGTGCATTTTGTACCAGAGCCCGCGCTCGCCGAGCATGTCGCCGTGGTCACCGGAGAAGACGATGATGGTGTCGTCGATCAGCCCGGTATCTTCGAGTGTTTGCAGGAGTTTGCCGACGTTGCTGTCGATATAGCTGCACGCACCGAAATAGGCACGGCGGGCGTCGCGGATTTTATCCACAGGCAGCGGCTTGTCCCACAGGTCGTAGACCTTGAGCAAACGCTGGGAATGCGGATCGAGATCGGTCTGCTCTGGCGTCTGTGGCAGCGGAATATCTTCGTCGCGGTACAAGTCCCAGAACGCTTTGGGAATGGTGTATGGGTCGTGGGGGTGAGTCATCGAGACGGTCAGGCAGAACGGCTGATCGCCATCCTCGCGGATGTGGTCGAACAAGTACTGCTGGGCCTTGAACACCACCTCTTCATCGAAATCCAGCTGATTGGTACGCACGCACGGGCCAGCCTGCAGCACCGAGGACATGTTGTGATACCAGCTTGGGCGTACATCCGGCTCGTCCCAGTTCACCGACCAGCCGTAATCGGCCGGGTAAATGTCGCTGGTCAGACGTTCTTCATAGCCGTGCAACTGATCCGGGCCGCAAAAGTGCATCTTGCCCGACAGCGCCGTGCGGTAGCCGAGGCGACGCAAGTAGTGGGCATAGGTCGGCACATCGGCCGGAAAATCGGCTGCGTTGTCGTAGGCGCCGATCTTGCTCGGTAACTGCCCGCTGACCAGGGTAAAGCGTGAAGGCGCGCAGAGCGGACTGTTGCAGTAGGCGGCGTCGAACACCACGCCTTGCGCGGCGAGGCGGCTCAGATTGGGCAATTTGATGGGCGATGGACCGTAGAACGGCAACATTGGCGCGGCCATTTGATCGGCCATGATAAAAAGAATGTTCTTGCGCTTCATGTGATCGCGGCATTCCATAGTGAATATTTATGCGAAAGTGCTGTGATCGAGAATGGAGCCCACGAAGCGGGTGGTAAAGCCCATGCACGGCAATGACTAGGATAAGCACAGCTTATGTATGAAGCCCTTGGTGATTTGTCCCTGGACCTGTTTCGCGCCTTCGAAGCCGCGGCCCGCCACCGTAGCTTTACCGCAGCGGCGGTGGAGCTCGGCACGACCCAACCGGCTGTCAGCCAGCAGATCAAACGGCTTGAGGAGCAACTGGGCACGCGCTTGTTCGACCGCATCTATCGCGGTATCGAACTGACCGAGGCCGGGACGATGCTGTTCGAACAGGTACAGGCGGGATTGCAGAGCATTGACGCCGGTTTGAGCGCAATCAGCGCCCAGCATCAGCATGAGGTGTTGCAGGTCGCTACCGACTTCGCCTTCGCCGCCTACTGGCTGATGCCGCGCCTGCAACGCTTCCATGAAGCCAACCCGCAGGTTGATGTCAGCCTGGTTACCAGCGAACGCAGCCACACCATGCTGCGCACGGATATCGATGTCGCCGTTTTGTTTGGCAATGGTCGTTTCAATCAAGGTGAAAGCCGTTGGCTGTTCAGTGAAGAAGTGTTCCCGGTGTGCAGCCCGCAGCTGTTGAAGGATCGTCCGACTCCCTTACCGGCTCATTCGCTGTTGGAGTTTCCACTGCTGCATTTGCGCGGTGAAAACAGCAGCCACTGGTTCGACTGGAGCGGTGTGTTCCGCGAGTTGGGCATTGCTTCGGCGCCGGGCCCGGGGCCATTGCGCTTCGACAACTACACGCTGTTGATTCAAGCCGCAATTGCCGGCCAAGGTGTGGCCATCGGCTGGCGGCACCTTGTGGATAACTTGTTGGAGCAGGGTTGGCTCTGTCGGCCAATCGCCGAGACGGCGATCTCAAGCTTTGGCTATTACGTGGTCCTGCCGCAGCGCAAACGCCGTGGGCCGCTGATTCAGACGTTCGTTGATTGGTTGATGGCCGAACAGGCCAGCAGTGCCGAATCGCTGATCGGCGTCGCCCTGCCGTCTATTGCGGTCTAGGGGTCGTCGCCACGAAGTTTACGTGTTGGCCGACGTGCAGATTCAGGCGCAGCTCATCGGCAATACCAACCGCGACGCGACTCAGTCGCTGAAGCACTGGCACCAGACCCGGCTCAAGGCTGCTGCTGACATGGCTGAAATGCTCGATGGTCAGCCCCGCCATACTTCGCGGCGCGTTCACCAGCGTCCAGTGCAAGGTGCTGGTTTGTAGGGCGTCGAGGATTTCTTCGGCGGCGTGTCGTTGTAGGTTGTCCTCTTCTTCCAGGTCATCCAGCACTGCAAAGTCGCCCACCAGGAACAGCCGTTGGATGCCCATCGCCTGCATCCCGTCGATCAACGCGTCGACGGCACGGACTTGCTCGACAGGTCCGGGAACGACGGTTTTTTCGACGTGTTCGTGGCTCATCGGCAGCCCCGGCGCATTCAGCAGGCAGATCACCGCTGAACAGCCGGCGACGCTCTGCTTGACCCGTTCGGCATCGAACAGATTGCCGCTTTTGGTGCGCAAACCCGGACGCGGAGCCAATGCCGTCAGGTCATCGAGAATGGCGATGACCTCATGTTGACGCCGCAGCATCTCGGCCATCAGCGCACTGCCGAGGCTACTCATGGCACCATAGAGCACCAGTTTGACCACCGGGGTTTCGGCGTTTTTCATGGCTGAGTTTCCTTCTTCCCTACCCATATGAGTTTTGACCTGTGGGCAACGAGAAGGGTTCGACGTCGTTTTGAGGGTTCCAGATGCAACGGATCAAGGGCTATCACGCCCATGTTTATTTTGACGCCAGCACGATTGACCAGGCGCGAGCCCTGTGTGAGCAGGCGGCGCAGTTGTTCCCGCTGAAAATGGGGCGTGTGCATGAACGGCCAGTGGGACCGCACCCGGACTGGAGCTGCCAATTGGCCTTTGCCCCCGAGTACCTCGGTGATGTATTGCCGTGGCTGGCGCTCAATCGCAAAGGCCTGGTGGTGTTTGTGCATCCGGATACTGGCGATGACCTGGTGGATCACACCGAGCATGCGATCTGGATGGGGGCGGTGAGGCCGTTGGATGTGTCTATTTTTTGAGCAGTCCGAGATTTTCGGTGATGGTGAGGGCCTCATCGCGAGCAAGCCCGCTCCCACACTAGATCTGTGTTGATCACACATTGCGCAACACCGAAGATCCAATGTGGGAGCGGGCTTGCTCGCGATGGCGTCAGATCAAACACCACTGCATGTGGCTTGGCCTCGGAGATTTCCTTCAACTCCTAGCGCCATGCATGAACTTGTGGAGCCTTGGGGCGGGGACTAATCTGCGTCCGTCACCGCAAAATCGGTGACACGGACGTGCAAGTCCGGATCGGAGCACAATCGTTTATGGCTATTCATCGAGCATTTTTTTATGCTCGCGAATCGTTATGGCGGCTGTGTGTGGGAGATCTTCGGGTCTGCCGGGTTCCGAGACCGGTCTTGCACACCTATACACAGCTGCCACCTCTTTCGAAGCAAGCGAAACGGTGTCGGCTCCTTAATCTCGGAATCACATCATGTTCAAGCCAACACCCAATCCCCCCGAAGCCCCCAGCGTCTCCCCCTACGACCCGCTCGACCCAACCAAGCTCAACGAAGCCGCCGAGCGCGCCCTTGATCATCACTTGGGCCCTAAACCGGGCACCCAACGCTTCGCCGACACCCGCCCCAGCACACTCTTTATTGTGTCCCCCGACGCCACCACCGAAACCCTGTTGGCTAACGCCTACGAGACGCTCGCCTCAGTCAATGTCATGGCCTGCGACCTGGCCTTCGAACTCGAAGGCTCACGCCGCCATTTCGCGCTGGCGATCCAGCAGATGGTCGAGTTGGGTCAGTTGTTGGTGAATCGGGCGTTGGACCTCGAAAACCCGGCGCACTGACGCACGGGTTTTGTCAGGTTGACCGCGTTATCGTTCATCGCGAGCAAGCCCGCTCCCACACTGGATCGCAGTCGTACACAAATTAAGTGTTCACTAAAGATCTAATGTGGGAGCGGGCTTGCTCGCGATGGCGTCGGGTCAGGCACCACAGGAAATGGGCTAACTCAATACAAAACCCCCTCCAGAATTTCGTAAACAATCCCCGTACCTATAGCGATCAGCACCACGTCGGCGCCCACGCGCCGCCATTCATAGCCTTCGTAATACGGCAGGCGGGACAGCGCTCGATTGTCGAGGCGTTCGCCGTAGTAGCCATGGGGTAACGGGCGACCTCTTTCTAAGCGGTAACCGTGCGGCGGTGGTGCGCCGCGGACGAACCAGCCGTGGTTATCGCGAATGACCTGGCGCACCGGGCCGAAGTCGTGGGGAGGAGGACCTCCTCGATGATTGTCCTGCTCGCCGCGATGCTCGCCGCCACGGTTGTCGCCGTGATTGTCACGCTGGTCATATTGCGGGCCGCCGTGGTCGTGATCATCGCGTTGGTCCGCCATCACCTGCACCAGCGGGCTGGCGCTCAGCATCAGCACACCCAGGCTTGCAATCAGACGTTTCGGCATTTTCATCAGGCATTCCTCACTGCACTAACAGCAAAAAGGGGTTCAGAACATGGTTCTGAACCCCTGGTCTTGCTATTTAGGCTGTGGCTTTGGGCTTTGATTCCTCTGTATCAGAAACTTTACCTTCAGCTGACCCGGGCTTTACGCACGCCTTCGGACAGTGCGGAACACAGGCTGAGAACACCGTCGACCGCCTGTTCGGAAGTGGTGGCATTGGCGATCTGGTCGATCAGCGCCGAACCCACTACCACACCGTCAGCCAGGCGAGCGATGGCCGCTGCCTGCTCCGGAGTACGGATGCCGAAACCGATGCTGATCGGCAGATCGGTGTGGCGACGCAACCGCGCAACTGCTTCTTCGACGTGCTCGAGGGTCGCAGAGCCGGCACCGGTCACACCGGCCACCGACACGTAGTAAACGAAGCCGGAGCTGCCATTGAGGACGGTCGGCAGGCGCACATCATCGGTGGTCGGCGTGGTCAGACGGATAAAGTCCAGGCCTGCGGCCTGGGCCGGGTCGCAGAGTTCGCCGTTATGCTCCGGCGGCAGATCGACCACGATCAAGCCATCAACGCCGGCCTCTTTAGCTTCAGCGATGAAGCGCGGGACGCCGTAATAGTGGATCGGGTTGAAGTAACCCATCAGCACCAGCGGAGTGTCGCTGTTGCCAGCGCGGAACTCGCGGACCATTTGCAGGGTTTTCGCCAGGTTCTGTTTGGCGCCCAGCGCACGGATGTTCGCCAGTTGAATCGCCGGGCCGTCGGCCATCGGATCGGTGAAGGGCATGCCCAGTTCGATCACGTCGGCGCCAGCCGCGGGCAAACCTTTGAGGATCGCCAGCGAGGTGTCATAGCTCGGGTCACCGGCAGTGACGAAGGTCACCAGGGCGGCACGGTTCTGTTCTTTGAGTTCGGCAAAGCGCGTTTGCAGGCGGCTCATCAGTGTTTCTCCTGCTGGGATTGCTCTTGTTGAGAGCGGTCCATGTGGTGCATTACGGTTTGCATGTCTTTGTCGCCACGGCCGGACAGGTTAACCACCATCAGGTGATCTTTTGGCAGGGTTGGCGCGCGTTTGAACACTTCGGCCAGGGCGTGGGCACTTTCCAGCGCCGGGATGATGCCTTCCAGACGGCAGCATTTGTGGAAGGCGTCGAGCGCTTCGTGATCGGTGACCGAGGTGTATTCGACGCGGCCGATGTCGTGCAACCAGGCGTGTTCAGGGCCGATGCCAGGGTAGTCGAGGCCGGCGGAAATCGAGTGGGCGTCGATGATCTGGCCGTCGTCGTCCTGCAGCAGGAAGGTCCGGTTGCCGTGCAGCACGCCCGGCAGGCCACCGTTCAGGCTGGCGGCGTGTTTGCCGGTTTCGATGCCGTGACCGGCCGCTTCAACGCCGATGATCTGCACGCTGGTGTCATCGAGGAACGGGTGGAACAGGCCCATGGCGTTGGAACCGCCACCGATGCACGCCACCAGGCTGTCGGGTAGACGGCCTTCTTGTGCCTGGAGCTGCTCGCGGGTTTCCTTGCCAATGACAGCCTGGAAGTCGCGAACCATGGCTGGATACGGATGCGGGCCGGCCACGGTGCCGATCAGGTAGAAGGTGCTGTCGACGTTGGTCACCCAGTCACGCAGGGCTTCGTTCATCGCGTCCTTCAGGGTGCCGGTGCCGGCGACCACTGGAATCACTTCAGCGCCCAGCAGCTTCATGCGGAACACGTTGGCTTGTTGGCGCTCAATGTCGGTGGTGCCCATGTAGATCACGCAATCGAGGCCGAAACGTGCGGCCACGGTGGCAGTGGCCACGCCGTGCATACCGGCGCCTGTCTCGGCGATGATGCGTTTTTTGCCCATGCGCCGGGCCAGCAGGATCTGGCCGATGCAGTTGTTGATCTTGTGCGCGCCGGTGTGGTTCAGCTCTTCACGCTTGAGGTAGATTTTGGCGCCGCCGCAGAATTCGGTCAGGCGCTCGGCGAAATACAGTGGGCTTGGGCGGCCGACGTAATCGCGCTGGAAGTAGGCCAATTCCTTGAGGAAGGCCGGATCTTCCTTGGCCGCTTCATATTCGCGAGCCAGGTCGAGGATCAGTGGCATCAGGGTTTCGGCTACGTAGCGGCCGCCGAAGGCGCCAAACAGGCCGTTGGCATCGGGGCCGTTGCGCAGATTGGATGGGGTCGTAGTCTGGGTCATGGGGCGCTCCAGCTGAATTCGTGGAAGGACAATGGCGTTCACTCTACCCCTGACGATCCGGGCTGAAAACCGATAAGATCGCCGTAACCTGTCAGGAAAACTCACAGATCCCATGAGCCACGACCTTCCCCCGCTAAACGCATTGCGCGCCTTTGAAGCCACTGCCAGGCTGAACAGTGTTAGCCAGGCTGCCGAACAACTGCACGTCACCCACGGTGCGGTGAGCCGCCAGTTGAAGGTGCTCGAAGAGCATCTCGGCGTCAGCCTTTTCATCAAGGACGGGCGCGGCCTGAAACTCACAGATGCGGGCGTGCGATTACGTGACGCCAGCAGCGACGCCTTTGAGCGCCTGCGCACGGTGTGCGCCGAATTGACTCAAGGCAGTGCTGACGCGCCGTTCGTGCTCGGCTGCTCGGGCAGTTTGCTGGCGCGCTGGTTTATCCCGCGTCTGGGGCGATTGAATGCTGATTTGCCGGACTTGCGCTTGCACTTGTCGGCCGGCGAAGGCGATCTCGATCCTCGACGGCCGGGGCTGGACGCTTTGCTGGTGTTCGCCGAGCCACCGTGGCCGGCGGACATGCAGGTGTATGAGCTTGCGAGCGAACGCATCGGCCCGGTCATGAGCCCGCGCTTTACCGGTTTTGAACGGTTACGCGAGGCTCCGGCCGAGGCGCTGCTGAGGGAGGCGTTATTGCACACCACTTCGCGGCCTCAAGCCTGGCCCAGTTGGGCACGGCAAAGCGGTATCGAGGCCGGGGGCTTGAAGTACGGTCAGGGTTTTGAGCATTTGTATTATTTGCTGGAAGCGGCGGTGGCCGGCCTTGGGGTGGCGATTGCGCCTGAACCATTGGTGGCCGAGGACTTGCGAGCCGGTCGCCTGGTTGCGCCATGGGGCTTTTGTGAAACCCCGGCGCAACTGGCGTTGTGGCTACCCAAACGCGCCGCGGATGGGCGCGCTCGACAGTTGGCGCAGTGGCTCAAGAACGAGCTGCGCCAAACGACTTAATCCCCGCGTCTGCACAGCAGGTAAGCGGCCAGCAGACCCAGAGCACCGACGGCGACACCGGCGGTGGTCCACGGGTGGTCTTGAGCGTAATCACGCGTGGCGATCCCGGTTTCACGGGTTTTGACTTTGACCTCGTCATACGCATCGCTGAGCAGATGGCGCGAGTGTTTCAGCGCGTTTTCGGCGTTGCTTTTCAGTGCTTTGAGGGTGATGCGCGACTCGTCCGAGGCGTCGTTCTTAAGGTTTTCCAGCGACTTGAGCAGACTCTCGATCTCGGCTTCCATGCTTTGCAATGAGGCTTTACGTAACGAGGTGGTGGCCATGGTGACTCTCCTGCATTGATGATGAGGGCGTGTGTTGGTTGGGACTCCAGGGGGGGTGGAAAGTGCAGTGAATCTGAATTTTCCCGAAGAAATAGTCGGCAGAAGTAATAAGAAAAATCACTGCTAGGCTGTATTTCACACCCTAAGGAGAACGCCATGACTGACCATCGCACGTATAAGAAAGTCGAACTGGTTGGCTCTTCCCCCACCAGTATCGAAGACGCCATCAACAACGCTCTGGCCGAGGCCAGTAAAAGCCTCAAGTTCCTGGAATGGTTCGAGGTGACCGAAACACGCGGGCATATCAAGGACGGCAAGGTGGCGCACTTCCAGGTCACCCTCAAAGTCGGATTTCGGATTGCCACTAGCTGAGATTGAGCTAGGCTTCTGAACTTGTGCGCTGGCTGATTGCCATAGGAATGGCAAAGCGCCACAGTCTTGGGTGCGTCAGCGTAGAACGTCGACGCCCCTTTTTTGATTCGACCAGGGGAATGTGACCGATGAAAAAACTCATGTTGGCTGTAGGTTTGTTGAGCATTGCAGGAACAGCCCTTGCTGCCGGCAAGCCGTGCGAAGAACTGAAAGCAGAAATCGCAGCGAAACTCGATGCCAAGAGCATTTCGGGTTACGCGTTGGAAATCGTCGATAAAGGCGCTGCAGCTGGCGGGAAAGTAGTCGGCACCTGTGATAAGGGCGCTAAGGTAATTGTCTACAAGAAAGGTTAATCCTGCCTGAATAGAAAAGCCGACGCGGTTGTGTCGGCTTTTCTGTTTCTGTAGCGGGCGTTAACCCTTCATCACTTGCGCCAGCAATTCGTAGGAATGCACCCGATCGGCATGTTCGTACAGGTCGCAGGTGAAAATCAGCTCATCGGCCCCCGTCTGTTCGATCAGCACTTGCAGCTTGGCGCGGATTTTTTCCGGACTGCCTACCATTGCCAGACCGAGGAAGCTGGCCACCGCTTCTTTCTCATGGGGCAACCACAGGCCGTCCATGGTTTTCACCGGTGCACGTTGCACCAGACTGTGGCCGCGCATCAGGGCGAGAATCCGTTGATAGACCGAGGTCGCCAGGTAATCGGCCTGCTCGTCGGTGTCCGCAGCCACCAGCGGCACACCGAGCATCACGTACGGCTTGTCGAGCGTCGCCGAAGGTTTGAAGTGATTGCGGTAGACACGAATCGCTTCGTGCATATAGCGCGGTGCAAAGTGTGAGGCGAAGGCGTAGGGCAAACCGCGCTCCCCGGCCAGTTGCGCACTGAACAGGCTGGAACCCAGCAGCCAGACCGGCACGTTGGTGCCGGTGCCCGGAACGGCGATCACTTTTTGATCAGGCGTGCGCGGGCCGAGGTATCTCATCAGTTCGGCCACATCTTCGGGGAAGTCGTCGGCGCTGCCGGAGCGTTCACGGCGCAGGGCGCGAGCGGTCATCTGATCTGAACCGGGTGCACGGCCCAAACCGAGGTCGATCCGGCCCGGATACAGGCTTTCCAGGGTGCCGAACTGCTCGGCGATCACCAGCGGCGCATGGTTGGGCAGCATCACACCGCCGGAACCGACGCGGATTGTCGAAGTGCCACCAGCCAGGTAGCCGAGCAAAACAGACGTCGCCGAGCTGGCGATGCCGTCCATGTTGTGGTGTTCGGCGACCCAGAAGCGGTGGTAGCCAAACTTCTCGACGTGTTGCGCCAGGTCCAGCGAGTTGCGCAGCGATTGCGCCGGGCTGCCGTTTTCACGCACGGGCACCAGGTCGAGGGTCGAGAACTTGATATCAGACAGTCGTTTCATAAACCTGCTTCTCCAATGGGTGCGCAGGCTTTTGCCACAAGCCAAAACCTGCCGATTTCTATAAGCCTGTCCTATGCAATGTGGGCATATACCCGAGTTTCAATAGCTGAGGTGAATTTGCCTACCAGATAAGCGGTTCGATCCGACAAGGTGAACTTTGCCACGCCTTCTATTCTCAGAACCCTAGTAACGGAAAACCATGAAGGCGCGATCCCTCGCGCCGGATCTTGAGGAGACAGAGATGAGTATCAAAAAGAAAGCGTCGGCTCATTGGATCGGTGATCTGAAAACCGGTCTTGGTTCTATCTCAACCGAAACCGGGGTTCTGAAAAATGCGCCTTATGGCTTCAAGGCGCGCTTTGAGGGTGGCCCGGGCACCAACCCGGAAGAGCTGATCGGCGCAGCTCACGCGGGTTGTTTCTCCATGGCCTTTTCGATGATTCTCGGCGAGGCCAACCTGAAAGCCACCAGCATCGATACCAATGCCGAGGTGACGCTGGACCAGGTGGACGGTGGCTTTGCAATTACCGCCGTGCATCTGACGCTCAAGGCGAAAATCCCCGGCGCCACTCAGCAGCAATTCGACGAACTGAGCAAAAAAGCCAAAGAAGGTTGCCCGGTGTCGAAGGTGTTGAATGCCAAGATCACGCTTGATGGGACGTTGGTGAGCTGATTCAAAGATCTAGTGCGCCGCTAAAGATCGTCCGAACGCGGCCCGAGCCATCGGCAGCTCCTACAGTTAGCGCACTCCCGAGAAATTAAGGGTATACGCGGTCAATGTAGGAGCTGCCGCAGGCTGCGATTTTGGGTGCCCCCGGATGTGCGCCAAGTCAGAACTCGCTTTGCGAAACTGTGGTCGAATGGGTGAGTGCGGTTTCTGCGTATGACAGTGCGCGCCGCATCAAGGGAGCTTTAACCATGAAACGTTTTGCTTTGGCGGTTATCTGTTGCGCGCTGGCCACATCGGCCCTGGCGGCGGCGAAATCCTGTGAAGAGCTCAAGGCTGAGATCGAAGCGAAGATCCAGGCCAATAAGGTGACCTCCTACACATTGGAGATTGTCAGCAATGACGAGGTGCATGATCAGAATATGGTGGTCGGTACCTGTGATGGCGGCACCAAGAAAATCATCTATCAAAAGAACGACAAATAGCGGCCCTTAACGAACACAGTTCACCAACCGGTCTTCTGCCACGATTTCGCGTTTGGCGTTGTACAGTCGGGCACTGGCGCGGAAGCCCAGCGAGCGAGCTTCCAGTTGATAACGCTGACCTGCCTCGAAGTGGTCATAGCGCACCGTCAGGTAACAGAGGCGTTCCTGAACGTCGTTCATCATGCTCATGCCACCCCCAAAAATCTCGAAGTCGAAGCGCACTTCCAGTTCATGGCTACCCGGAGTGACCTGGAAAAAACGCCCGTCACTTAGCCGCTGGTTGTCCAGACGCTCGGCCAGAATCAGTTTGCCGCCCGGGGTCGGGGTGGAGAGCTCGACCCAGGCTTGTTGCGGGTCGACGGCCGGCAGAGGGCTGACGCAGGCAGCAAGAGAACCGAGGGCGAGTAACAGCAGTGGCGTGCGCATGATGGACTCCGAGCGGTCACACTTTCAGCATAGCGCTGATCAGGTGCGCTGACAGCCTGCGGGTTGGCCCCGGCCAACCACGTTTCGCTGCTGGTCATAGAGCTTGGCCCACGGCCGGAAGCCGATATTCCCGGCGCGCAGTTGATAGCGTTGGCCCGCGTTGAAATCCTTGAATTTCACACTCAACTGGCAATCGCGCCAGAGCGGCTCGGTGTCCGGGCCGATATTGGTCGGCTCCACTGCGAATTGATAACGCACGGTCAGCTTATGGCTGCCGGGTTGAACTTCGAAATAGCGCTTGTCGATCGCGGGTTTTTCATCGACTTTCAGCGCTTGCAGCGCCGTGTTTTGATGAGCTTCGAGGTCGACCCAGGCTTGCGCTGGATCAGGGGCGGGCAGTCCAGCGCAGCCGGCTAATATCAGCAGGCCACCCGTTAGCATTAACGTGCGCATAGCGAAGCTCCGGGCAGGCGAGATAGTCTTGCAATCAGACGCTCACGGGATGATTCGATTGGATAGGCAACGTACTACAGGTTGCGTAAAAGCTACTGCAGGCTTCGCGCGAAATACTGCGTTGAAGACAGGCTCGGAATGCTCATTTACAACCCGTAAACTCCGCTTCCTCGCCTGTCTTCGCCTTGTCTTTCCTTCGCTCGCTACGCTTTTACGCAGCCTGAGAGGCCATGGGGTACTCGACCGTATTTTGCGCACTTTGTTTCCGACATTTGTGCTTTTGCTGCTGAACGGTTGTTCCAGTCTCAGTTATTACAGCCAGTTGGCTGATGGCCAATGGAAGTTGCTGCGGGCCCGCGAGCCCGTGGCCGAGGTGATTGCCGACCCCACTCGCGACCCGAAATTGCGTGAGCATTTGGTCCAGTCGCAGAAGGCCCGCGAATTCGCCAGCCAGCACTTGCACCTGCCGGACAACAAAAGTTATCGCCTGTACGCCGATATCGGGCGGCCGTTTGTGGTGTGGAACGTGTTCGCCACGGCCGAGTTTTCCCTGATGCCGCAAAATCATTGTTTCCCGATTGCCGGTTGCGTCGCCTATCGCGGCTTTTATAGTCAGGGCGCGGCGCGGGGTGAAGCGGCGTTGCAACGCCAGCAAGGTATGGACGTGTCGATTGGCGGCGTCGAGGCCTATTCGACCCTGGGCTGGTTCAACGATCCGATCATTAATTCGATGATGGGCTGGGGTGATGAGCGATTGGCAACGCTGATCTTCCATGAGCTGGCGCACCAGCGCTTCTATGTGAAAAACGACACGGAGTTCAACGAGTCATTCGCCACCTTCGTCGAGCAGGAAGGCACTCGCCAGTGGTGCGCGGCCCGCGGATTGCCTCCGGACAGTGGGGCTGATGTGCAGCAGCGGGATCAGTTTACCCAGCTGATTCTGGAGACCCGCACACGGCTTGAACGTTTGTATGCATTACCGCTGCCGACCGAGCAAATGCGACAGCGCAAAGCTGCGGAGTTCGAGCAGTTACGTCGCGACTATCGCCAGTTGCGTGACAATCAATGGGCCGGCGCAAATCGCTACGACGCCTGGATCAATGCGCCGATGAACAACGCCCGATTGCTGCCGTTTGGTCTCTATGACCAGTGGGTGCCGGCTTTTGCGGCGATGTTCAAGAAAACGGGTGGGGATTGGGTGGTGTTCTATGGCGAGGTGGAAAAATTGGGGGCTTTGCCGGTTGAACAGCGTAAGGCGGCGCTGAAAGCGTTGGCTGGCGTTAAGAGCTCTGATGTCTGACAGGGCCTCATCGCGAGCAAGCCCGCTCCCACATAGATCTGCATTGGACACAAATTGCATGCACACCGGAGATTCAATGTGGGAGCGGGCTTGCTCGCGATGGGATCTAACTAGCGCTGCAAAAACGCCTGGTGCAACTCGGCCAATGTCTCAAAGTGATACGCCGGCTGCTCAGCGCTTAACTCTTCATGGCTACCAAAACCATAACCCACTGCCGCCGCATCCAGCCCATTACTGCGGGCGCCGATCAGGTCGTGTTTGCGGTCGCCGATCATCAGGGTCTTAGTAGGATCAAGGCCTTCTTCGGCCATCAGATGGGCGATCAATTCGACTTTATTGGTACGGGTGCCGTCCAGTTCGCTGCCGTAGATCACTTTGAAGTGCCTGGCGAAGTCGAAGTGGCGGGCGATTTCCCGGGCGAAAACCCAAGGCTTCGAGGTGGCTATATACAGCTGCCGCCCTTGCCCGCTCAGGGTTTCCAGCAGCGGTGTGACACCCTCGAACACGCGGTTTTCATACAGCCCGGTAACTTTGAAACGCTCGCGGTAAAAATTCACCGCCTCCCAGGCGCGGGCCTCATCGAAATCGTAGAACTGCATGAAAGCTTGCAGCAACGGCGGGCCGATAAAGTGTTCAAGCTTGGTCAGGTCTGGCTCATCAATGCCCAGTTTGCTCAGCGCGAACTGGATCGAACGTGTGATGCCTTCGCGAGGGTCGGTCAAGGTGCCATCGAGGTCGAACAAAACGGTTTGGTAATGCATGGTTATTCCTGAGTAGTGGCCGCAGGCTGGTCGTAGCCTTCGGCCAGATGCAGATCCTTGAGCTTCACGTAATTCGCCGCGCTGTAGGTGAAAAAAGCGCGCTCCTTGTCAGTCAGTGGCCGCACTTGTTTGACCGGGCTGCCCACATAAAGAAAGCCGCTTTCCAGACGCTTGCCCGGCGGTACCAAGCTGCCGGCACCGATGATCACATCGTCCTCCACCACTGCGCCGTCCATGACGATGCTGCCCATGCCGATCAGGATCCGGCTACCGACGCTGCAGCCGTGCAGCATCACTTTGTGGGCGATGGTCACGTCATCGCCAATCAGCAGCGGGAAGCCGTCCGGGTTGAACGGCCCGGCGTGGGTGATGTGCAACACGCAGGCGTCCTGCACGCTGGTGCGTTCGCCGATGCGGATGCGGTGCATGTCGCCGCGGATCACCGTCAGCGGCCAGACGGAGCTGTCAGCACCGATTTCAACGTCGCCGATGACCACCGCCGAACGGTCGACAAAAGCCCGCTCGCCCAGTGTCGGCGTGTGGTTCTGGTAGGTGCGAATGGCCAAGTTGCGGTCCCTCTGTGACATTTATTAATGAGGTTGATAGCTGCGGTGAGCGTCGATTGTAATTAAGATGGCCCAATGTTTCTTCCAGCCAAGGTGCTAAACCGTGAGCGTGAACAACCCTCTTCTGCAGCCCTACGACCTGCCGCCGTTTTCGGCGATCCGTGCCGAGCATGTGCAACCGGCCATCGAGCAGATCCTCGCTGACAACCGCGCCGCCATTGTTGGCATCCTTGAAAACCAAGGCAAGCAGCCTACCTGGGCCGGTCTGGTGCTGGCCATGGATGAACTCAACGATCGCCTGGGCGCTGCCTGGAGCCCGGTCAGCCACCTGAACGCCGTGTGCAACAGTGCTGAACTGCGTGAAGCGTATGAGGCTTGCCTGCCTGCGTTGAGTGCATATTCCACGGAACTTGGCCAGAACCGCGAGCTGTTCCAGGCCTTCGAAGCCTTGGCCAGCAGCCCGGAATCCGCCAGTTTCGACGTGGGACAGAAAACCATCCTCGAACACTCCCTGCGCGATTTCCGCCTGTCGGGTGTCGACCTGCCTGAGGCGCAACAAAAGCGTTACGCCGAAGTGCAGAGCAAGCTGTCCGAGCTGGGCAGTCGCTTTTCCAATCAATTGCTCGATGCCACCCAAGCCTGGACCAAGCACGTCACCGACGAAGCGGCCCTGACCGGTCTGACCGACTCGGCCAAGGCGCAAATGGCCGCCGCTGCCGAGGCCAAAGGCCTGGAAGGTTGGCTGATCAGCCTGGAATTCCCAAGCTATTTTGCGGTGATGACCTACGCCCACGACCGTGCACTGCGCGAAGAAGTCTACGCCGCCTACTGCACCCGTGCGTCGGACCAAGGCCCAAATGCCGGCCAGAATGATAACGGCCCGGTGATGGAAGAGATCCTCGACCTGCGTCAGGAGCTTGCGAAACTATTGGGTTTCGCCAGCTTCTCCGAGCTGAGTCTGGCGACCAAAATGGCCGAGTCCAGCGATCAGGTGCTGAGCTTCCTGCGCGACCTGGCCAAACGCAGCAAGCCGTTCGCCGCGCTGGACCTGGAGCAGCTCAAGGCCTACGCCGCCGAACAAGGTTGCCCGGACCTGCAAAGCTGGGACAGCGGTTTCTACGGTGAAAAACTCCGCGAACAGCGTTACAGCGTGGCTCAGGAAACACTGCGTGCTTACTTCCCGATCGACAAGGTGTTGGGCGGCCTGTTCGCTATCGTCCAGCGTCTGTACGGCATCGAAATCGCCGAGCAGACAGGCTTCGACACCTGGCACCCGGATGTTCGCCTGTTTGAAATCAAGGAAAACGGCCAGCACATTGGGCGTTTCTTCTTCGATCTTTATGCCCGCGCCAACAAGCGTGGCGGCGCCTGGATGGACGGCGCTCGCGACCGTCGCCGTACAGCGCAAGGCGTGCTGCAAAGCCCTGTGGCGAACCTGGTGTGCAACTTCACTCCGGCTGTCGGCGGCAAGCCTGCGCTGCTGACCCACGATGAAGTCACCACCCTGTTCCACGAATTTGGCCACGGCCTGCATCACCTGTTGACCCGCATCGAGTACGCCGGCGCGTCCGGGATCAACGGCGTGGCATGGGATGCGGTGGAGTTGCCGAGCCAGTTCATGGAGAACTGGTGCTGGGAACCGGAAGGTCTGGCGCTGATTTCCGGTCACTACGAAACCGGCGAGCCGCTGCCTCAGGACCTGCTGGAAAAAATGCTCGCAGCGAAAAACTTCCAGTCCGGTCTGATGATGGTCCGCCAACTGGAATTCTCGTTGTTCGACTTCGAGCTGCACGCCACCCACGGCGATGGCCGCAGCGTGCTGCAAGTGCTCGAAGGTGTACGTGATGAGGTCTCGGTCATGCGTCCACCGGCTTACAACCGCTTTCCCAACAGCTTTGCACACATCTTCGCTGGCGGTTACGCGGCGGGTTACTACAGCTATAAATGGGCTGAGGTGCTGTCGGCTGATGCGTTCGCAAGGTTCGAGGAAGAGGGCGTGTTCAACGCCGACACTGGTCGTGCGTTCCGCGAAGCGATTCTGGCCCGTGGTGGTTCTCAGGAGCCGATGGTGCTGTTCGTCGATTTCCGCGGACGTGCGCCGTCGATTGACGCACTCTTGCGCCACAGCGGCCTGAATGAGGACGCAGCAGCATGAGTGAAGGGCCTGTGAGCAAAACCAAAAAACGCTTCATCGCCGGCGCAGTCTGCCCGGCGTGCAGCGAGCCGGACAAGTTGATGATGTGGAGCGAAGACGACGTGCCGCACCGCGAATGCGTGGCCTGCGGTTATTCCGACACGCTCAACGAGCAAGGTCTGTCAGTGCCCAAGGAATTGGGTACGCGGGTCAATGTCTCGGCGTTGAAGGTGCCGGATGCCAAGGTGCAAACCGTGCAGTTCTTCCCCAATCCGAAGTTGAAAAAAGACTGACGATCCCCTCAACCTGCCAGGCTCTCACGGAGCTTGGCGGGTTTTTCTTGCAGCGCGTTTATTCGGTGTCGACGGTTTTGAACCAGCTTTTGACCGAGCAGGTGGCGAACACACTGGTACTGCACGCACCGCTGGCCAGCGCAGCACGCAGTTTATCGACGTCGGCCTTCATCATGTAACGAATACCATTCTTGAAGTGGGTGCTATCCCCGAAACCGCCCCGGGTCATCTCGTTCAAGGCATCCTCTTTACTCCAGCCTTGCACCACCACGCGGTACATCGCGGCCATCAGACCGGTGCGATCCGAGTCATGTTTGCAGTGCATCAATACCGGGCCGTTGCTTTCAGCGGTCTGTATCGCCCGCAAGGCGGCCAGTACATCGGCGTCATCGACATGGTTGGTTCTGTAAGGCAGCGGCACCTGTTTGATTCCGGGTGTCGACAACCAGCTGGAGTCGGACTCTGGCAAGAAGTTGATCACTGTTCCCACCTTCAGCTTTTCCAGCAAGGGCACCGCTGCGCTATCGGGTAATGTGCTGCGGTAGAGCGTGGGAGACATCTGGTAGAGGTTGTACTGCGCGTCTATGGGTTGAGCCCATTCAGCGGGCCGGATCCACGGGGTGTCGTCTGCCTGAACCTGAGCCATCGCAAAGAGCGCCATAACGCAAAGGCACAGTGCGGGTAAGACGCGGATTTTCGACATGCGTGAGACGCCGTGTATGAGGGATGGGTGAATGCGGGCCTAGCGTGCGGTCGGATCAGTCAAAGGCCCGTGAGCCGCTTGTCAAAGAATCGTGAAACTTGTCGGGAAGGTTTGAGCATTTCGAAAGCGTTTCGATTTCTTTTAGCAGGTCGGTGATGAGCCTTTTCCGTAGTTGGGGAGAAAGGGATCTGAAGTCAAGCCAAGTGCAGTGCTGGATTATGTAAAGTGAAATGTAAGCGATGTCGGGTGACAAGCCGGAACAACGAATAATACATAATAAATATTGGCGCGGCCGATACAGTCTTGACCTGTGCGGAGAGATTCCGCACAGGGTTTAGTTGGCGCTATATTATATTAGCTAATGGTGTCGATATAAATAACGTGCATCGCTGGTTATCAAGGGTTGATGATTCTGGAATAAGCCGCCGCTAAAGCAAGAAGCTTGGCTTGATCATCGGCGTCAATATCACCGTCACGGTCTATATCCTTAGTGTTACGGAGGCTGAAGGTCCGGCCGCCATTGGTGGAGATGGCCGTCAGGTTGGTGGAGTCGACGAGGGTATGGGTTTCAACTCGGTTTTCTGCATCGTATCCAATTTCTTTTCGTGCGAACTGCATTGAAACCATTGTTTCCCCTGGATTCACAGGAGAAGGGGCGAGAAGTTGCAAGAAAATACCGCGCTGATTGAAAAATGACATGTCTATCTACCTGTATGTTTACTGTTAGTGATGTTACGTATGAGTAGAACTAACAGTAGTTGGTCCTGGCGATGAGGGGGGCTGCATATGTGTCATGGTTTTTCTATGTAAGGTGTCAACCGTGGCGAACATATAACTCTTGAGTATGTATTTAATCTGCAAAGCTTCTAAAGTGCCGAACGGCACTGTTCAGAACGCAGAGGCTCGGATACTGTATGTGCATACAGTTTTGAGGTCCGTTCGATGTCCACGCCCTTACCCCCTCGCGGACGCGGTACCGCAACCAATCCGCACAACCGCTTCGCGCCGAACCGTTCGGTCGCCGAGGACGACGGCTGGTATCAGGAAGCGCCGATGACCCAAGGCACCGAGGTGCGCATCGAGAAAGCGAAAACCATCATCACCCGCAACAACTCGCCAGATTTGCCTTTCGATCGCTCGATTAATCCCTACCGTGGCTGCGAGCATGGCTGTATTTACTGCTATGCGCGGCCCAGCCATGCCTATTGGGATTTGTCGCCGGGGCTGGATTTCGAGACCAAGCTGATCGCCAAGACCAATGCCGCCGACGTACTGGAAGAGCAGCTTTCGAAGCGCGGTTACAAATGCGCGCCCATCAACCTGGGGTCTAATACCGATCCTTATCAGCCCATCGAGCGCGAGCACAAAATCACTCGCCAAACCCTGGAAGTGTTGCTGCGCTACCGCCATCCGGTAACCATCATCACCAAAGGCTCGCTGATTCTTCGTGATCTGGACTTGCTCGCCGAGTTGGCGCAGCAGCGCTTGGTGGCGGTGATGATCAGCCTGACCACCCTCGATGATGAGCTCAAACGCATCCTGGAGCCGCGGGCCGCAGCCCCCAAGGCCCGATTACGGGCGATCAGGGTCATGCGTGAAGCCGGGATCCCGGTGGGCGTGCTGTGTTCACCGATGATTCCGATGATCAATGACAGCGAACTGGAAAGCCTGCTCAATGAAGCCCACGCCGCTGGCGCACAAAGCGCGGCCTACATGATGCTGCGTTTGCCGCTGGAGGTTGCGCCGTTGTTCGAGGAGTGGCTGGCCGCTCATTACCCTCAGCGTGCAGCTCACGTGCTGAGCCTGATTCGCCAAAGCCGTGGTGGGGAGTTGTATGACAGTCGCTTCGGTGCACGCATGCGCGGCGAAGGGCCCTTTGCGGATCTGCTGGCGCAACGTTTCGCCAAAGCCATCAAACGTCTGGGGCTGAATCGACGGGAGGGTTTCAATCTCGATTGCGAAGCTTTTTGCCCGCCAGGTGCTCAGATGTCGCTGCTTTAACGGTGAGTTGGCCTATCGTTGAATAGTGCCAATGGAGGGGGCCGTTATACTCTGGTCACTTTTTTAACGACGTGGAACCAGCGTCCTAGAGCGTTTGATTCAGTTTGAGTTAAGTTTCGACGGTTACCTTGTTCATCGAGTGACTGATGGGTCGCGGTCAGTGGGGTGGGTGTTTTTTAGCCAACCACTGGCCTCATACCGGATAAAACTGGAAAATTCCTTTAATCCGTCAAAGAGGATGAATCATGAGTGACAAGGATAAACAGCCGTTGGCTGCGTCGGCTTCAGCCTTCCCGGAGGCCGAAAGCGCCGATGCAGCGCTGCAGCATATCGTGGACGGCTTTTTGCATTTTCGTCACGAGATCTTTCCGCAGCAGGAAGAACTCTTCAAAAAACTCGCCACGGCCCAGCGGCCGAGAGCGATGTTCATCGCATGCGCCGATTCGCGCATCGTCCCGGAATTGATTACCCAAAGCGCCCCTGGCGATCTGTTCGTGACCCGCAACGTGGGTAATGTGGTGCCGCCTTACGGACAAATGAACGGTGGTGTCTCCACCGCCATCGAGTACGCGGTCCTGGCGCTGGGCGTGCAGCACATTATCATTTGTGGACACTCCGATTGCGGCGCGATGCGCGCGGTGCTCAATCCGCAAAGCCTGGAAAAAATGCCCACGGTCAAAGCCTGGCTACGCCATGCGGAAGTGGCCAAGACCATGGTGCAGGACAACTGCGATTGCGCTGACGAAAACGAAAGCATGCATGTGCTGACCGAAGAAAACGTCATCGCTCAGCTTCAGCACTTGCGTACTCACCCATCGGTGGCGTCGCGCATGGCCAACGGTCATCTGTTCATCCATGGCTGGGTCTACAACATTGAAACCAGCGAAATCAAAGCCTACGACGCGGATCAGGGTTGTTTCCTGCCGCTTGATGGTAGCCATCCGATTCCCGTTGCGACGCCCAAAGCGCGCTTCTAAATCTTCCTAATCCCTGTGTGGTTTAGCCGTGACTGCGGAGCAAGCGGTCGGGCTTTGCCACGCCTGAAGAAAGCCTCGGGAGAGTCTTCATGCGTGTTGCGCAATTAAAAGCTGTTCTGCCACGGGAGCTGCTGGCTTCGGTGGTCGTGTTTCTGGTCGCCCTACCCTTGTGCATGGGCATCGCCATTGCGTCCGGCATGCCGCCAGCCAAAGGTTTGATCACGGGGATTATCGGTGGCTTGGTGGTGGGTTGGCTGGCAGGTTCGCCGCTACAGGTCAGCGGCCCCGCAGCGGGCCTGGCGGTGCTGGTGTTTGAAGTGGTGCGTCAGCACGGAATCGCCATGCTCGGGCCGATTCTGCTGCTGGCCGGTTTTCTGCAATTGGTTGCCGGGCGTTTGCGTCTGGGATGCTGGTTCCGGGTCACGGCGCCGGCGGTGGTCTATGGGATGCTCGCCGGGATTGGCGTGTTGATCGTGTTATCGCAGGTCCATGTGATGCTCGACGGTGCACCCAAGCCGTCCGGGCTGGATAACCTGACGGGCTTCCCCGCCGCTCTGGCTCAGGCGTTGCCGACGCTGGGTGGCGGGCTCGGCTGGCAAGCTGGCCTGCTCGGCTTGTCGACGATTGTGGTGATGTGGTTGTGGGACAAATGGCGCCCGCAGTCGCTACGGTTTGTTCCTGGCGCTCTGCTCGGCGTCGGCCTGGCAACTGTTGCGAGCCTTGTCCTGGCGTTGCAAGTCAAACGCGTCGAAGTGCCGGCCAATCTGGCCGAGGCGATTGATTGGCTACGACCGTCCGACTTGCTCAATCTGGCTGATCCCAACCTGCTGATCGCGGCGTTCGCCGTGGCCTTTATCGCCAGTGCCGAAACGCTGTTGTCGGCAGCGGCGGTGGATCGCATGCACAACGGTCAGCGTTCGGATTTTGATCGGGAACTGTCGGCGCAGGGTGTCGGCAATATGCTCTGCGGTCTGCTCGGTGCGCTCCCGATGACCGGGGTGATTGTACGCAGCTCGGCGAATGTGCAGGCCGGCGCGACCACACGGTTTTCAACGATATTCCATGGCGCGTGGTTGTTGGCTTTTGTGATGCTGCTGTCCAGTGTGCTGCAAAGCATTCCGGTGGCGAGCCTGGCCGGGGTGTTGGTTTACACCGGTGTAAAACTGGTCGACCTAAAGGCCTTTCGCGGGCTGGGGCGCTATGGCCGGATGCCAATGCTGACCTATGCGGCGACAGCTCTGGCAATCATTTTTACCGACTTGCTGACGGGTGTGCTGATTGGTTTCGGTCTGACGTTGGCGAAACTGGCCTGGAAGGCATCGCGGCTGAAAATCAGCCTGATCGATCTGCCCCGTGAAGGAGAAATGGAGTTGCGGCTGATAGGCGCGGCGACCTTTCTCAAAGTGCCTGCATTGACCCAAGTGCTGGCGACCATTCCGGCGGGTGCCACGGTGCATGTGCCGTTAAATAACCTGAGTTACATCGACCATTCCTGCCTTGAGTTGCTGGAGGAGTGGGGCCGGGCCAACGCGGCCAAAGGCTCGAAGCTGGTGATCGAGGCGCGCGGATTGAAGCGCAGACTGGAAGGGCGATTGCGCACAACGGCCCGCATGGGCTCGGCTGGGGGTTGATATAGATCAGCGGGGGGATTCTGAGCCGGGTATAAAACTGTGGCGAGGGAGCAAGCTCCCTCGCCACAGGGTCCTGTGCTCGGCTTCCAATGCCTTGATGTCAGGCAGCCGGCGTATCCAGCTCCAACCCTACGCCCAGCTGGCGGGACAGGCACGGCCAGCGTTTCCACGCGGCTCCGGTGTCCGGGCTGTTGAGTTTTTCGCGGTAAGCCTCAACGGACTCCAGCGCGAAGCTCTTTTCATTGAGCATTTCGTCTACAGCGTGGTGCACGGCCTCATCCAGCTGGTTGGCGAAGTCTTCGCCGATCAATTGGTGTGCAATCAGGTTGGCGACGGTCATGTCCAGCGGGATTAATGGCTGAGCGAAATGCTTGATGTAGAGATCGTTGACCTCTTCGACCAGACGATGGGCCAGGTAGGCTTCGTCCAGCAGACTATCGAGCCCTTCATGGCCTTCCATGATCGCTGGTGGCTGGATGAAGAACTGCTCGGCGATTTTCAGAACAGGTTTGATCTGATCTTCGATGCCCGCTTCACGCGCCACTTCGTTGGCTGCGTCGAGCAGGTCCGGGACTTGTTCTATATAAGCGGTGACAAAACGCGTCAAAACGCCCTTGGCATCGGCATCCGGCAATTGGATGGCCGGGTGCAGGTGCGGCAATTGAGTTTCCAGCTGACGCGTCAAATGGCCGGTTTTGGCCTCATGTTGATGGGCACGTTGGATCTGCTCGCGCAATGCGGCGGTGTTCATGAAAACTCCAGGAAACAAGGCAATGAAATAGGGAAGACATAAGTTAGCTGGCTTAAAAAAACTGCTAAGACGTATTTGTCATAATTATTTCATGGTTATGCGCGTACGTTATATCCATTTGCCACCATTCGTCCGGTATCCCCATCCAATCGTGGTCTGTGGCGTAGAGCCACCCTGTCTCAGCTGATTTACGCCATCGCGTTGCGAGGTCGCAGTCGCTGTCTATACTCGGGTCTGTATGAAGTTAGCTGGGGACGTCCGACTGCATGTGCAGCCAAGGTGTGACGGTTTAAGTTCGTAGTCTAAGCAGCCGCTCCCTTGGCCGCAGGTGAAAGCCGGCGGGATAAAAAGAACGATAAGGGGAACCCGCAATGATGCGACATCCACAAGTCTGGATGGGCCTAGTGTTGTGGTCGATATTCAGTCAGGCGCAAGCCGCCTGGACCGTGAATATGGCACCAGGGGTCACTGAGGTGAGTCACGCGGTATTCGATCTGCACATGACCATTTTCTGGATCTGCGTGGTGATTGGCATCATTGTCTTCGGTGCCATGTTCTGGTCGATGATCGTCCACCGCCGTTCCACCGGCCAGGTAGCTGCCAAGTTTCATGAAAGTACGACGGTCGAATTTATGTGGACTGTGGTTCCGTTCGCGATTCTGGTGGCGATGGCCGTTCCCGCGACAATAACCATGATCAAAATGTACGACACCAGTGAGTCGGATGTGGACATCCAGATCACCGGCTATCAGTGGAAATGGCATTACAAATACCTCGGGCAGGACGTTGAGTTCTTCAGCAACCTGGCCACCCCCGCCGAACAGATTCATAACCAGGCCACCAAAGGCGAACACTATCTGCTGGAAGTCGATCAGCCGCTGGTACTGCCGGTTGGCGTCAAGGTGCGCTTTCTGGTGACCGCTGCCGACGTCATTCACTCTTGGTGGGTGCCGGCGTTCGCGGTGAAGCGTGACGCGATTCCGGGGTTCGTCAACGAAGCCTGGACCCGGGTCGACAAGCCCGGTATCTACCGTGGCCAGTGTTCGGAGTTGTGCGGCAAGGATCACGGCTTCATGCCGATTGTGGTCGAGGTCAAGAGCAAGGCTGATTACGACACTTGGCTGGCCGACCGCAAGGCCGAGAGCTCCAAGCTTAAAGAGCTGACCAGCAAAGAGTGGACGCTCGACGAACTGGTGGCTCGCGGCGACAAGGTCTATCACACCACCTGCGTCGCCTGTCACCAGGCTGAAGGCCAGGGCCTGCCGCCAATGTTCCCGGCGCTCAAGGGCTCGCCAATTGCCACCGGACCCAAAGAAGATCACCTGCACCGCGTCTACTTTGGCAAGCCCGGTACCGCCATGGCGGCGTTTGGTAAACAGCTTTCTGAAGTCGATATCGCCGCTGTTGTGACCTACGAGCGCAATGCCTGGGGCAACAAGAAAGGCGACATGGTCACGCCTAAGGATGTTCTGGCTCTTAAACAGGCGCAAAGCCAATGACCTGGTCTATTGCGTGTTCCAGAACCGCTCGGGGCTTGTTGCCCCGGATCGCCCAGTCCATTCGTTTGCAGGAGACAGGACATGAATGTTGTGACCGATGATCACGCTCATGCAGGCGTTGACCTCGCCCACGGCCCTGCCAAGGGTTTGATGCGCTGGGTGCTGACCACCAACCATAAAGACATCGGAACCCTGTACCTGTGGTTCAGTTTTTCCATGTTCTTGCTTGGCGGCTCGTTCGCCATGGTGATCCGCGCCGAGTTGTTCCAGCCGGGGCTGCAAATCGTCGAACCGGAGTTCTTCAACCAGATGACCACCATGCACGGTCTGGTCATGGTCTTCGGTGCGGTGATGCCAGCGTTCGTCGGCCTCGCCAACTGGATGATCCCGTTGATGATCGGCGCACCGGACATGGCCCTGCCTCGGATGAACAACTTCAGCTTCTGGCTGTTGCCAGCGGCGTTCATCCTGTTGGTGTCGACCCTGTTCACACCCGGCGGCGGACCGAACTTCGGCTGGACTTTCTACGCGCCGTTGTCGACCACCTACGCGCCGGAAAGCGTGACCTTTTTCATCTTCGCCATTCACCTGATGGGCATCAGCTCAATCATGGGCGCGATCAACGTGATCGCCACCATCCTCAACCTGCGTGCTCCGGGCATGACGTTGATGAAAATGCCGCTGTTCGTCTGGACCTGGCTGATTACTGCGTTCCTGTTGATCGCGGTGATGCCGGTGCTGGCCGGTTGCGTGACCATGATGCTGATGGACATCCACTTTGGCACCAGCTTCTTCAGTGCCGCCGGTGGTGGTGATCCGGTGTTGTTCCAGCACGTATTCTGGTTCTTCGGCCACCCTGAGGTGTACATCATGATCCTGCCGGCATTCGGTGCCGTCAGCTCGATCATCCCGACCTTCTCGCGCAAGCCGCTGTTTGGCTACACCTCGATGGTCTACGCGACGGCGAGTATTGCCTTCCTGTCGTTCATTGTCTGGGCGCACCACATGTTCGTAGTGGGCATTCCGTTGGTGGGCGAGCTGTTCTTCATGTATGCCACGCTGCTGATCGCGGTGCCGACCGGGGTCAAGGTGTTCAACTGGGTCACCACCATGTGGCGGGGCTCGTTGACCTTCGAGACACCGATGCTGTTTGCCGTGGCGTTCGTGATTCTGTTTTCCATTGGTGGTTTCTCAGGGCTGATGCTGGCCATTGCACCGGCGGACTTCCAGTACCAGGACACCTACTTCGTGGTCGCGCACTTCCACTACGTATTGGTGCCCGGTGCGATCTTCGGGATCTTCGCTTCCGCGTACTATTGGATGCCGAAATGGACCGGTCACATGTACGACGAAACCTTGGGCAAGCTGCATTTCTGGCTGTCGTTCATCGGCATGAACATGGCTTTCTTCCCAATGCACTTCGTGGGGCTTGCGGGGATGCCGCGGCGGGTTCCGGATTACAACCTGCAATTCGCCGACTTCAACATGGTGTCCTCGATCGGGGCTTTTACCTTCGGTGCGACGCAGATCTTCTTCCTGTTCATCGTGATCAAGACCATTCGCGGCGGTCCACCCGCTCCGGCCAAGCCTTGGGACGGCGCGCAAGGTCTGGAGTGGAGCATCCCGTCGCCGGCGCCGTATCACACCTTCACCACACCGCCGGAAGTGAAATGAACGTTCCAGCCTGCGAGGTTCGCGCCCATGGCTGACTCAATCTCCCTGAAAAAGCTGGTGACGCGGCTGTTGTTGGTGGTGGTGGCGATGTTTGTCTTCGGGTTTGCCCTGGTGCCGATCTACGACGTGATGTGCAAGGCGTTCGGCATCAACGGCAAAACCGCCGGGCAATACGAAGGTGAGCAGGTGGTCGACACCTCGCGGCAGATCCGCGTGCAGTTTCTGTCGACCAACGCGGTAGACATGGTCTGGGGCTTCTATCCCAAGGCCGATGAAATGATGATCAATCCAGGGGCGGTAAACGAAATGCTGTTTGTCGCCTATAACCCGACCGACCACCCTATGAGTGCCCAGGCGATTCCGAGTATTTCTCCAGGCGATGTGGCGGTGTACTTCCACAAGACCGAATGCTTCTGCTTTACCCAGCAAGTGCTGCAGCCCGGTCAACGGATCGAGATGCCGGTACGTTTCATCGTTGACCGTGACATGCCCAAGGATGTGAAGCACCTGACGCTGGCTTACACGCTGTTCGATATCACCGCGCGTCATCCACCGGTCGCTGTGAGCACAAACACCGGCGGATAAACGTTCAAGCGTGCCCGATAAGGAGAACAATAAATGGCGACTCATGAGCATTACTACGTTCCCGCCCAGAGCAAATGGCCGATCATTGCCACGTTTGGCATGTTGATCACCGTGTTTGGTCTGGGCACCTGGTTCAACGATCTCAAGGCTGCCAGACCGGAATCCCATGGCCCGCTGATCTTCTTCGTTGGCGGTTTGCTGTTGGCCTACATGCTGTTTGGCTGGTTCGGCACGGTGATCAAGGAAAGTCGCGCCGGGCTGTACAGCCCGCAGATGGATCGCTCGTTTCGCTGGGGCATGAGCTGGTTCATCTTTTCCGAGGTGATGTTCTTCATCGCCTTCTTCGGCGCTCTTTTTTACGTGCGTAACTTGTCCGGTCCATGGCTGGGTGGTGAGGGCAGTAAAGGCGTGGCGCACATGCTGTGGCCGAACTTCCAGTTTACCTGGCCTTTGCTGCATACCCCTGATCCGAAACTCTTCCCGCCACCCAAAGAGATCATCAGTCCCTGGGGCTTACCGCTGCTCAACACCGTCTTGTTGGTCAGCTCCAGCGTTACCGTGACCATCGCCCACCATGCTTTGAAGAAAGGCCATCGCGGCGCCCTGAAAATCTGGCTGGCGGTGACCGTGCTGCTGGGCTGTGGGTTCCTCAGTTTTCAAGCCAAGGAGTACATCCACGCCTATCACGAGCTGGGGCTGACGCTGGGATCGGGTGTCTACGGCGCGACCTTCTTCATGCTCACCGGTTTCCACGGTGCTCACGTGACCATCGGCACCATTATCTTGTTTGTGATGCTGATGCGGGTCATGCGTGGGCATTTCAGTGCCGAGCATCAGTTCGGCTTCGAAGCGGCCAGTTGGTATTGGCACTTCGTCGATGTGGTGTGGATCGGCTTGTTTGTCTTCGTTTACATACTCTGAGGGCTGCTACGCAAACGCTACCAGGGAGCGCTGGAGACTAATTGGCCGCTGAAGAAACCCCAGGCAATCAAGCCGACGGTGATGGCGGCCAGGCTGACACGAACTGTCAGGGCAATGACCAGGCGGTTGGAACTGCTTTCGTCCTTGACCAAAAAAAACAGGCCGCTGAACAGGCTGATGACCGTGGCTATCAGCATCAGGACGATTGCTGCTTTAAGCATGGTGATACTCCGGGGGAACGCGATGCGAGTCAGTATAGCTAGTCGAATTCCTACTTCTGCGGCGATGCCATGAAGTACTTTCGCCCGGGCGTTGCACCGACTCTTGTGGTCCTTGTGTTGCTGCCGCTGCTGGTTTTTCTCGGTTTCTGGCAACTGGGCCGGGGCGAACAGAAACGCCTGCTGCTCGAGAGTTACGCCGAGCGCCGGGCGGCAGAACCTGTTCCCCTCGCACAACTGCTGAATGCGCAAGACCCTGCGTTTCGGCGAGTGCGTCTGCACGGGCAGTTCGATGCCGAGCACAGTTTCCTGCTGGATAACCGCACCCGCGATGGCAAGGTTGGTGTCGAGCTGCTGCAACCCTTTTTCGACCAGACCAGCGGCCTTTGGTTGTTGCTCAATCGCGGCTGGCTGCCGTGGCCGGATCGGCGTACGCCACCGGTGTTCACTACCCCCGCACAAGCGCTGAACCTCGATGCTTGGGTCTATGCTGCCCCAGGTGCCACCTTCCAGTTGCATGCGGACCGAACGGGCGTGAACTGGCCACGGCTGGTGACGGCAGTGGACCCGGCCAGTCTCTGGACAGAGCTGGGGCGTAGCGGTTTTGCCTACGAATTACGCGAAGAAAGCGGTCCGGCTTCCTACCTGGCCGATTGGCCAGTGGTCGCCATGGGGCCGGAAAAACACCTCGGTTATGCCGTGCAGTGGTTCGCCATGGCGGTGGCACTGTTCGGCCTTTATCTCTATCTCGGTTGGTACAACGCAAGGGAGAAACACCATGGGAGCGGCCATGAATCCACCCAACATGTCTGAGGTGCAGGCGCCAAAGAGCCGCCGACGCGGACGTTTGCAGCTGATCCTTATTCTTCTCGGGGTGATCGGTCCAATGATCCTCGCCACCGGCATGTACAAGTTGCAGTTCTGGGTGCCGGAAAGTCGCAGTTATCACGGCGAATTGATCGGTAACGGGCAGAGCCGCGCCGATCTTGGCGTGGTGGCCGAAGAAGACCGCTGGCAGTTGCTGGTCAGCACACCGCAGGAGTGCTCGGTGGACTGTCAGCAACTGGTGTATTTAGCCCGGCAAATCCAGATCGGCCTGGGCCGCGACGCTTCCCGCGCCAGCCACGCGCTGGCCACTGCCCAGCCGCTGAACGCCGACTATGACGCCATGCTGCAACGCGAGTATCCGCAACTGCAGCGCTATTCCCTGGACTTGTCTACCTTTAATAAAGGCCCAGGAGGCAAAGCGGCACAAGGCGATGGCGCGGCCCAGCTGTGGATCATCGATCCTCACGGCAATCTGGTGCTGCGCTATGACGCCCGGGTCAAAGGAAAAGATCTGCTCAACGACCTGCGCCAACTGCTGAAACTGTCGAACATCGGATAAGGGCATCGTCATGGCCAAACCTGGATTTCGCCTCGCGCTGTTTGCCACCTTGCTGGCACTGATTGTGGTGTTGCTCGGCGCCTATACCCGGCTGACCCATGCCGGGCTTGGCTGCCCAGACTGGCCAGGCTGCTACGGCTTTATCAGTGTGCCGAAAAGCGAAGCCCAGCTGGCCCATGCCGAACTGCATTTTCCCGATGCGCCGGTTGTAGCCCATAAGGGCTGGAACGAGATGGTTCATCGTTATTCCGCCGGGACTCTGGGAGTGTTGATTGTGTTGCTGGCCGCCCGTGCCTGGACCCATCGTCATCATCCTGGGCATCCGCTGAAGTTGCCGTTGTTTTTACTGGCGGTGGTGTTCGCTCAAGCGGCGTTCGGCATGTGGACGGTCACCCTCAAGCTCTGGCCGCAGGTGGTCACGGCACATTTGCTCGGTGGCTTTGCGACCTTGAGCCTGTTGTTTCTGCTGACGCTGCGCTTGTCTGGCGTGTTGCCGGCGCTGACGGTGCCGCGACGTTTGCAGTACTGGGCGACTGCCGGGTTATTACTGGTGATCGGGCAAATCGCTCTCGGCGGCTGGGTCAGCTCCAATTATGCAGCAGTGGCCTGTATCGACTTTCCTACCTGTCATGGGCAGTGGTTGCCGGCCGCCGACTTTGCCAATGGCTTTCATCTGACCCAGCACATCGGCCCGAATTATCTCGGAGGCCAACTGGACAGTGATGCCCGCACCGCGATTCATCTGACTCATCGCATCGGCGCGCTATTGGTGACGCTGGTGCTGCTAGGGCTGGCCTGGCAACTGCGGGCGGTCGGCATGACCCGGCTGGCGGGGCTGGTGCTGGTGGCGTTGGCCGCGCAGATCAGTCTGGGTGTGAGCAATGTGCTGTTTCATCTGCCGCTGCCGGTTGCTGTCGCCCACAACGCGGGCGGAGCGGTACTGTTGCTGACGATGGTACTGGTCAATTACCACGCGCGAACCAGCCTGGTTCGGGTCAAGCATCATGTCCCTGTGCGTTGGCGGTTTAGCCCGCGTAAACACTCAGCCGGACCCATAACAATAAAGGGAGAGATGCCATGGCGACTTTGATCGGCGAACGTCACAGTCAGGCGATCTGGCGTGACTATCTGGAGCTGACCAAACCCAAGGTGGTGGTGTTGATGCTCATCACCTCACTGGTCGGGATGTTCCTCGCCACCCGCGCCGGGGTGCCGTGGACGGTGCTGGTGTTCGGCAATCTGGGGATCGCGATGTGCGCAGGGGGCGCGGCGGCGGTCAATCATGTGGTGGACCGGCGGATCGATGCCGTCATGGCCCGGACCCATAAAAGGCCACTGGCCGAAGGGCGGGTTTCACCGACTGCGGCGCTGACCTTCGCTTTTGCGTTGGCGCTGGCCGGCCAGGCGTTGCTGCTGACCTTCACCAATCCGCTGACCGCCTGGCTGACCCTGGCCTCGCTGCTGGGCTACGCGGTGATCTACACCGGTTTTCTCAAGCGCGCGACGCCGCAAAATATCGTTATCGGCGGGCTGGCCGGTGCGGCTCCACCGTTGCTCGGCTGGGTCGCCGCCACCGGGCATGTGAGCGCTGAACCGCTGCTGCTGGTGCTGATCATCTTCGCCTGGACGCCGCCACATTTCTGGGCGCTGGCGATTCACCGCAAAGAGGAATACGCCAAAGCCGATATCCCGATGCTGCCGGTGACCCATGGCGAGCACTACACCAAAATCCACATCGTGCTCTACACCTTCGTCCTGCTCGCGGTCAGCTTGCTACCGTTTGTGATCCACATGAGCGGCATGCTCTACCTGATTTGTGCCCTGGGCCTTGGCGCGAGGTTTCTGCAATGGGCCTTCGTGCTGTACCGTGGCACTCGGCCGCACGCGGCGATCAACACCTTCAAGTACTCTATTTACTACTTGTTCCTGCTGTTTATCGCGCTGCTCGTAGACCACTACTTATTGTTGAACCTATGACTCGAACTCAGAAAACCGTCTTTATTCTCGTTGCCTTGGTCGCATTGGTCTTGGGACTTACCATCAACAAGGTACTGACCAGCAAGGGTCAGGGTGATCCGACTGCGTTGATTGATGCGGGGATCATCCTGTTGCCGCAAAGTCGTAATCTTCCAAATGTGAAGATGATCGACCAGGACGGCCAGCCAGTGACGGTCAACGAGCTGAAAGACAAATGGAGCCTGCTGTTCTTCGGTTACACCTTTTGCCCGGACATCTGCCCGACCACCCTCGCCCAACTGCGGCAGATCAAGAGCGAGTTGCCCAAGGATGTGGTTGGCAAACTGCAGATCATTCTGGTCAGCGTCGACCCGGCCCGGGATAACCCCAAACAGCTCAAGCAGTACCTGGGCTACTTCGACCCGGACTTCAAAGGCCTGACCGGCGCCTCGGTAGAGGACGTGCAGAAACTCGCCAATGCCGTGAGCATTCCGTTCATCCCGGCTGATACCAGCAAACCCAACTACACCGTCGACCACAGCGGCAACCTGGCCGTGATTGGCCCGGACGGCACCCAGCGCGGCTTCATTCGCGCACCGCTGAACAACCAGAAACTGGTGGTTCAGTTGCCGGTGATGCTCAAGCGTCAATAACACTGCAAATCCTAATGTGGGAGCGAGCCTGCTCGCGATAGCGGGCTGACATTCAAGATCGATGTTGGCAGTGATGGCCCCATCGCGAGCAGGCTCGCTCCCACATGGGCAGTGTTCCAGGCATAAAAAATGGGGCGCAATCAATGCGCCCCGTTTTGTTTTGCCTCAGGAAATCAAAACGCTGGCAGTACCGCGCCTTTGTATTTTTCCAGAATGAATTGCTTCACTTCCGGGCTGTGCAAGGCGGCAACCAGTTTCTTCATGGCGTCAGAGTCTTTGTCGTCCGGGCGGGCAACCAGGATGTTCACGTAAGGCGAGTCTTTGCCTTCGATGACCAGCGCGTCCTTGGAAGGATCGAGCTTGGCTTCCAGCGCGTAGTTGGTGTTGATCAGCGCCAGATCGACCTGCGTCAGCACCCGCGGGATGGTGGCGGCTTCCAGTTCACGGAATTTCAGGTCTTTGGCGTTCTCGGTGATGTCTTTGACCGTCGAGAGGATGTTGTTCGAGTCCTTCAATTTGATCAGCCCGGCTTTTTCCAGCAGCAGCAAGGCGCGGCCGCCGTTGGTGGCGTCGTTCGGGATCACCACGTTGGCACCGCCGGGCAGTTCTGCGAGGGTTTTGTACTTGCTGGAGTAGGCGCCCAATGGCTCCAGGTGCACGCCGGCAACGCTGATCAGGTTAGTGCCCTTGGCCTTGTTGAACTCATCCAGGTACGGCTGGTGCTGGAAGAAGTTGGCGTCCAGACGCTTCTCGGCGACCTGGACGTTCGGCTGAATGTAGTCGGTGAAGACTTTGACCTTGAGGTCGACGCCTTCTTTGGCCAGCGCAGGTTTAACGAATTCGAGAATTTCCGCATGCGGAACCGGGGTAGCGGCCACGGTCAGGGTTTCTGCTGCCTGAGCGGAAAACGCTGCAACGGCAGCAAAAGCGACGAGTAGTTTTTTCATTCAGCAAACTCCTTGTTAGGCGCCTGTTTCAGGCGCCAGCCAGCCGTGGCCGGCGGTTACATTTATTTTCGAGAAAAGTGCACCACCAGCTTATCGCCGACGGTTTGCAGAACTTGTACCAGCACCAACAGCAAAACGACCGTGACTACCATGACGTCGGTCTGGAAGCGTTGGTAGCCGAAACGGATAGCCAAATCACCCAGACCGCCCGCGCCGACCACACCGGCCATCGCGGTGTAGGACACCAGTGTGATTGCCGTCACCGTGATCGCAGCGAAAATGCCAGGCCGCGCTTCTGGTAGCAGGGCATTGGTGATGATCTGCCGCGTGGTGGCGCCCATGGCCTGGGTCGCTTCGATAATGCCGCGATCCACTTCACGCAGCGCGGTTTCCACCAATCGCGCGAAGAATGGCGTCGCACCCACCACCAAGGGCGGAATCGCACCGGCCACACCCAGCGAGGTGCCGGTGATCAGTACGGTGAAGGGAATCATCACGATCAACAGGATGATGAATGGCAACGATCGCAGGATGTTCACCACCAGCGAGAGCAGTGCGTAGAGGCTTTTCTGCTCGAGCAACTGACGTGGGCTGCACAGGAACAGCAGCACACCCAGCGGCAGGCCGAGTAATACGGTGAACAGCAACGAACCTCCGAGCATCAGCAGGGTATCGCCGGTGGCCAGCCAGATTTCGAACCAGTCGATATTGGCGAAGAAAACGGTCAGGGCTTCCATTAGCGCAGCACCTCCATGTGGACGTCTGCCGCGGTGAAGTGGGCGAAAGCCGCCTCCATATCGCCGCCGGTGACGGCCAGGGTCAGCTGCCCGTAAGGGATGTCTTTGATGCGGTCGATACGACCGGCGAGGATGCTGTAGTCCACACCCGTTTCGCGGGCGACGGTGCCCAGCAATGGTGCGTAAGTCGCTTCACCCTGGAAGGTCAGACGCACGATGCGGCCAGGCACGTGGGCGAAGTCGTCGCGTTGTTCGCTTTCATCGATCTGCTCGTCTTCCTGGACGAAGCGTTTAGTGGTCGGGTGCTTGGGATGCAGGAACACCTCAGCCACCGAACCTTGCTCGACGATCACGCCAGCGTCCATCACCGCGACCTGATCACAGACCCGACGGATCACGTCCATCTCATGGGTGATCAGCACGATGGTCAGGTTCAGTTCACGATTGATCTCAGCCAGCAATTGCAGGACCGACGCTGTGGTTTGCGGGTCGAGGGCGCTGGTGGCTTCGTCGCAGAGCAGGATTTTCGGCTTGGTTGCCAGAGCGCGGGCGATGCCGACACGCTGCTTTTGACCGCCGGACAGCTGTGCCGGGTACTTTTTGGCGTGATCGGCCAGACCAACCCGTGCCAACAGTTGCGCCACACGCAGGTCGATCTCGCTGCGGGACAATTCGCCGGCGAGTGTCAGTGGCAGCGCGACGTTGTCGGCAACGGTCTTGGACGCCAGCAGATTGAAGTGCTGGAAGATCATCCCGACTTGCTGGCGAAAACGCCGCAGGCCGTTGGCGTCGAGTGCGGTGACTTCTTCGTCATCGACGATGATCTTGCCGCCGCTTGGGGCTTCCAGGCGGTTGATCAGACGCAGCAGGGTACTTTTACCCGCGCCAGAATGGCCGATCAGGCCGAATACCTGACCATCCTCGACACGCAGACTGGTCGGATGCAGGGCGGGAATATCCTTGCCGGCGACCCGGTAGGTTTTATGGACGTTTTGAAACTCGATCACGTAGCGAACCTTGTGGGCGCGTTAGAAAGGGTCAGCGGTTAGCCGGGGCGCGCATTTTAGCCTGTCCGTATAGAGGTTCTTAGCATTTATTTCGCATTCAACCAGTCATTTGGAAATAACCGGCTTAGTGGGCAAGCCCCAATGCCGGTCAGTTAACGAAATGAGGTCTCTCTGTAGGAGCAGCCGGTCGACGCTCCTACAGGGGCTTGCGCGGGCTCAACACCATCTGCGCCGGGATGTTGCGAAGGATCTGCCGTTCCAGCTTGAGATCGAACGCCGAATCAAGCTTCTTCACCCGATTGGTCAGCAGCGTGGCCAGCCAAGGATAGTCTTCGGTGCGCGGCGCCTGAATGCTCACATCGCATTGGTAATTCACCACGTCAGTGGCAATCGCATCCAGTTGCTTGCGCAGCTTGGTGATGTCGGTGAGGTTCAAGGCAATGGTGGTGCTTTCGGCGGCAGGGTCGATCACCTTGGCGACGGGTTTGGCTTCGGCGGCTTTCAAGGCTGCTTCGGCTTTATCCAGCTCGGCTTTACGGGCATGGGTGATGGCGCTGTTGACGCCGCCGGTCAGTGCCGGGGCTTTAGGCATCAGCGCACGGGCCCGGCTCAGGGCTGTGGCGGCGGCGTTGACATCACCTTTCTGCAGAACGATCTGGCTGCGTTGCAAATAGGCTTCGGCCAATTGCCGTTGATACTGTTCTAGCGATGGGTCGTTGGGCGACTGGGCCTGCAAGGTGCTCAATTGATCTTCAGCGGTGGCCAGCTCGCTGCTGGCGAGGCTTTGTTCCAGCTGCACGATGGCAGTGGCCCGGGCATCCTGGGCCTCTGTGGCCGCAGGCGACGTGCCTTGGCAGGCGCCCAGCAGGGAAAATGCGACAAGGAGCAGATAACGGGAGGCGAACGACTTCATTCCTGCGACTCTCTATTTGCGCAAAAAACGAGCAAGTCTACACCCCTCTTCGGGGCAGGACAAAACTCAGCAGAAACAGCGCGGCGGCTGTGACCACAATCGATGGGCCGGCCGGGGTGTCCTTGAACCAGGACAGCGCCAGACCGCCACACACCGCGAGCATCCCCAGCAGGCTCGCGCCCAGAGCCATCTGCTCCGGCGATCGAGCGTGACGCTGGGCCGCGGCCGCAGGAATGATCAGCAACGAAGTAATCAGCAATACGCCGACGATCTTCATTGCGACCGCAATCACCACGGCGATCAACAGCATTAAGGTCAGACGCAATGCCGCCACTGGCAAGCCTTCGACCGTGGCCAGTTCTTCGTGCACGGTGATTGCCAGCAGCGGCCGCCACAGCGCCACCAACAACAGCAGCACTGCCGTGCTGCCGCCGAGGATCCAGGCCAGGTCAGTTGGACTGATCGCCAGCAGGTCGCCAAACAGATAGGCCATCAGGTCGATCCGCACTTCATGCATGAAGCTTAGTACCACCAAACCCAGAGACAGGGTGCTTGGTGCGAGAATCCCCAACAGCGTGTCGGAAGCCAGCGGCTGGCGCTGCTGCAAGGTCACCAGTAACACCGCCAACAACAGGCAGCCTACGGTGACCGCAACAGTCGGACTGACATCCAGCAGAAACCCGAGCGCAACGCCGAGCAAGGCCGCATGGGAAAGGGTGTCGCCGAAATAGGCCATGCGCCGCCAGACCACGAACGAGCCCAACGGACCCGCTACCAGTGCCAGTGCCAGGCCTGCCAGCAAAGCGTAAAACAGAAAATCAGCCATGCTTGCAGCTATCTCCGTGAACATGGACATGGGCCGCCGGGGCCTCGCTGACTACGGCGCCATGCAGGTCATGGGCGTGATCGTGATGGTGGTGATAAATTGCCAGGCTTTGCGCATTCTTGCCGAACAGCTCGACGAATGCCGGATCGCCGCTGACCTGCTCAGGATGCCCGGAACAGCAGACATGGCGATTGAGGCAGACCACGTGGTCGGTGGTGCTCATGACCAAATGCAAATCATGGGAAACCATCAGCACGCCACAACCGTGGCGGTCGCGCAGGCGAGTGATCAGGCTGTAGAGCTCGGCCTGGCCAGCAACGTCGACGCCTTGCACCGGCTCATCGAGCACCAGCAGTTCCGGTTCGCGCAACAAGGCGCGGGCCAGCAATACGCGCTGCATTTCGCCGCCGGAGACGCTCTGGACCGGGCTGTCGATCACCTGTTCGGCACCGACTTCCTTGAGCGCGGCCAACGCCCTTGAACGATCAACACCCGGCACCAGACGCAAAAATCGCAGCACGGACAGGGGTAAGGTCGGATCGACGTGCAGCTTCTGTGGCATGTAACCGATCCGCAGTTTCGGCTTGCGCCAGACGCTGCCGCTGTCCGGCTTGAGCAGGCCAAGCACGGCACGCACCAGAGTGGTTTTGCCGGCGCCGTTGGGGCCGATCAGGGTGACGATCTGCCTCGGTTCGACGCTGAGCTGAATATTGTCCAGCACGCTCTGCCCGGCAAAAGTTACCGCTACCTGCTCGAGACGGATCAACGCAGTGCTCATCAAGCCCCCTGGCAACCCGAGCAGAGACCGACGACTTCGACGGTTTGCCCTTCGACGACAAAGCCGACATCGCGAGCGCTTGTGATGATCGCCTCGCTGATGGTTTTTTGCTCAAGCTCGATGGCGGCGTGGCATTCACGGCAGATCAGGAACTGACCCTGGTGGGCGTGTTCCGGGTGATTGCAGCCAACGAACGCGTTGAGGGACGAAATCCGATGCACCAATCCGTTTTCCAGCAGGAAATCCAGCGCGCGGTAAACGGTAGGCGGCGCGGCGCGGCGGCCATCCTGTTCGCTGAGCACCGCGAGGATGTCGTAGGCGCCAAGGGGTTTATGGCTTTGCCAGACCAGTTCCAGCACGCGTCGACGCAGTGCGGTCAGGCGCAAGCCTTGACGGGCACACAGGGCATCGGCTTCCGACAGCGCGCTGTGCACGCAGTGAGAGTGATCGTGGGGGCGACTGGCTAGCGGTGTTTTAGGCATGAGCGGCGACGACATTTGTGAGAGACGTTATTATGTTACCCGTTCTCGCCTCTTCGAGTGGTCATCGTGTCCCGACTTTTTGCCATTTATGTCGCTTTTGCTGCCAGTTTGTTCGTGATCAGCCCTGCTCACGCCGAAGTGAAGATACTGACCAGCATCAAACCCTTACAATTGATCGCCGCAGCGGTACAGGACGGTGTCGGTGTTCCCGAGGTATTGCTGCCGCCGGGTGCGTCCCCGCACAACTATGCCTTGCGACCTTCCGACGTACGGCGGGTGCAGTCGGTTGATTTGCTCTACTGGATTGGCCCGGACATGGAAGGTTTCCTGCCTCGCGTGCTCAAGGGGCGCAGCCTGCCGTCTATCGCGGTTCAGGGCTTGCCAGGGCTGAAACTGCGTCGTTTCGCCGAAGATAGCCACTCCCATGCTGAAGAAGCCGACGAGCATGATCACGATCATCGCCCCGGCAGCCTGGATGCACACCTCTGGCTGTCGCCGGTCAATGCGCGGGTGATTGCGGCGAAGATGGCAGCGGACCTGAGTGCTGCCGACCCAACCAATACGGCTCGCTATCAGAGCAACCTCAAGGCCTTCGATGAGCGCCTCGATGCACTGGACGCACGGCTGAAAGCCCGACTGGCTGGCATTGAAGGCAAGCCTTACTTTGTTTTCCACGAAGCGTTCGATTACTTCGAAGACGCCTACGGTCTCAAGCATGCCGGGGTGTTTAGCGTCGCAGCGGAAGTGCAACCAGGCGCTCAGCATGTGGCCGCGATGCGTAAGCGCTTGCAGGAAGTTGGCAAGACCTGCGTGTTCAGCGAGCCACCGCTGCGCCCACGGCTGGCGGAGACGCTGGTCGCCGGTTTGCCGGTGAAACTGGCGGAGCTGGATGCGTTAGGTGGCTACACACCCGCCACTGCCCAAGGTTATGAGCAGGTGCTGGAAAAGCTGGGGAATGATTTGGCGGGGTGTCTGGAGTCGTTGTAATCCGCTAAAAAATCGCAGCCTACTGCAGCTCCTGGGATTGGCGTACACCCACAATGCTGCGGGTTTATGCGGTCTATGTAGGAGCTGCCGCAGGCTGCGATCTTTTGACCTAAATGGCGAACGGCAGCGGTGTATTAACCTTCTGCCGTTGCATCAGGCGCTGCTGAAACTCCATCGGATCGTGAATCAACACGTCCTGTCCGGCAAACGACTCGGCGGCGATCAGTCGTGACAGCCAGAACCGCACACAGGCCACCCGCAACATCGTCGGCCACAGTTCGGCTTCGGCCGCGGTGAACGACCGCAACGCCGCATAAGCCCCCAGCAAGGCCCGTGCGCGCGGGCCGTCGATCAGCCCGGCATCATCCGAGCACCAATCATTCAAAGCGATTGCCACGTCGTAGAGCATCGGCCCGGAACAGGCGTTGTAGAAGTCGATCAGCCCGGTCAGGTGCGTGCCTTCGAACATCGCGTTATCGCGGAACAGATCGGCGTGGATGTTGGCCCGTGGCAGCGCCAGGATTTTTACCTTCTGTTGAGCGATCTCGTCGAGGGCCCGTTGCAGCAGATCGCTTTGTTCTGCATCCAGGTGAGAAAGCAGCTGCCCGCCCTCTTCCAGCATCCAGTCCAGGCCGCGATCCGTCTTGCGCTTGATCATATTCGCCTGGGTCGCCAGGTGCAGATGGCCCAACAGTTCGCCAACCTGAGCGCAATGCTGCGCATTGGCTTCTTTAATGTGCTTGCCGGCCAGCCGCGGTTGTAGCAGTGCGGGTTTGCCGGCGAGCTCGCGCAAGGCGATGCCGTCTGTCGTGCGCAGGGCGTAAGGTACCGGCAGATTGGCGTCATGCAGCACGTCGAGCAATTCAATGAAGAACGGCATTTCCTGAACCGGACCGCGTTCTACCAGGGTCAGAACAAACTCGCCCTGCTCCAGACTGATAAAGAAGTTGGTGTTTTCGCTACCAGCGGCAATCCCCTGGAAGTCAAGCAGGCGGCCGAGCCCGTAAGGGGCGAGAAAGGTTTCCAGCTCGGGCCGAGCCAGGGGGGTGAACACAGACATGGTTAAAACTGCCAGTACGGGCGCCGCTGTTCAGCCGGCGCCGATTAAAGTTAAGAAACTACTTCCACTCAAAAATCTTCCACGACGGGATCAGCATATCCGGTTGATCCGAGCGGATATAGTTTGCATCGGTCCCATCCGCGCGCACCAGGAAGTACGGTTTACCGCCCTTCGGGGTGATCTTGATGGCATACAGAAAACCGTTTTGCCGGTATTCCTGAATGGTCTTGTCGCCTTCCGTGCGAATGGTGACTTGCGGTTCCGCTGATGGCGCATCATCCGCCGCCATCACAGCCAATGGAGTGATTGCAAACAAGCTGGCCAGCAGCAAGCGATTTAGTGTGCGCATGATAACCTTGTCCCTTTGTCGTCAACGGTCCCGCTATTCTAGCGCCGGACCCGCCGAAAAGGTTGATCCTGCTCATGAGCCAAGCCCCCCTCGTCCTGGTGGACGGTTCTTCTTACCTGTACCGCGCCTTTCATGCACTGCCACCGCTGACTACGTCCAAAGGCCTGCCGACCGGCGCGGTCAAGGGCGTATTGAACATGCTCAAGAGTCTGCGCAAGCAGTACCCGGACAGCCCGTTCGCGGTGGTTTTCGACGCCAAGGGCGGGACATTTCGCGATGACATGTACGCCGAATACAAGGCCAACCGCCCGAGCATGCCCGACGATATGCGGGTGCAGATCGAGCCGTTGCATGCGAGCGTGATCGCGTTGGGCTTTCCTTTGCTGTGCGTAGAAGGTGTAGAGGCCGACGATGTGATCGGCACGCTGGCCCGCAGCAGCGCGGCAGCCGACCGTCCGGTGGTGATCTCCACGGGCGACAAAGATATGGCGCAACTGGTCGACGGGCACATTACCTTGGTCAATACCATGACCGGTAGCGCGCTGGATGTGGCTGGCGTGAAAGAGAAGTTTGGCGTCGCTCCCGAACAGATCATCGATTATCTGGCGCTGATGGGCGACTCTTCCGACAACATTCCGGGCGTTCCGGGCATCGGTCCAAAGACTGCTTCCGGCTTGCTGGTGGGCGTTAATGGCGGTCTGGTCGACTTGTATGCGCAGCTCGACATCGTCCCGACCCTACCGATTCGCGGCGCCAAGACCCTGCCAGCCAAGCTCGAAGAGCATAAGGAGATGGCTTTCCTCTCCTATCAACTGGCAACCATTAAGATCGACGTGCCGCTGGATATTGGGCTCGACGACCTGAAAATGGGTCCGCCGGATCACGACAAGCTCTCCGAACTCTATACCCTGCTGGAGTTCAAGAGCTGGTTCGAGGATAACCAGCGCGATGCCAAACGCACTGGCCAGGAAGTCGCCGCTCCGGTGGCTGAAGAAGCCGCCGCTGATTCCGAGCTCAAGTACACCACGATCCTCACCCAGGCGGATTTCGACCTCTGGCTGAAGAAACTCAACAGCGCCAAGCTGATTGCTTTCGACACCGAAACCACCGGAGTCGACGCGCAGCAAGCGCAACTGGTGGGGTTGTCCTTCGCCGTACAAGCCAACGAAGCAGCCTACATCCCGCTCACTCACTCTTATATGGGCGTACCTGAGCAGCTGGATCGCGATACCGTCCTGCGGGCATTGAAGCCCCTGCTGGAAGACCCGAACAAGCTCAAGGTCGGCCAACACGCCAAGTTCGATATGAACATACTGGCCAACTGCGCCATCGGTGGTGATCAGGCCTGTGGCATTTCGGTACAAGGTATTGCCTTCGACACCATGCTCGAATCCTACGTATTGGATTCGACGGCGACCCGTCACGACATGGACAGCCTGGCGTTCAAGTACCTGAATTACACCACCACCAGTTTCCAGGACATCGCTGGCAAAGGGGCCAAGCAATTGACCTTCGATCAGATATCCCTGGAGCAGGCGGGGCCTTATGCCGCGGAAGACGCGGACGTGACCTTGCGTTTGCATCAAGCCCTGCAGGAAAAGCTCACCGCCATTCCGAGCCTTTGCAAAGTGCTGAGCGAAATCGAGATGCCGCTGGTACCGGTACTGGCGCGGATCGAACGTCAGGGGGCGTTGGTCGACGCTAATCTGCTGGGCATTCAGAGCGTCGAACTGGGCGAAAAACTGGTCGCCCTTGAGCGCGAAGCCTTTGCCATTGCCGGCGAAGAATTCAACTTGGGTTCGCCCAAGCAACTGGGCGTGATTCTGTATGAGAAACTCGGCTTGCCGATTCTCAGCAAAACCGCCAAAGGCCAGGCCTCAACGGCTGAAGCTGTACTGGCAGAACTGGCCGAACAGGACTTTCCGCTGCCAAAGGTGCTGATGCAGTACCGTTCACTGAGCAAGTTGAAAAGCACCTATACCGACCGCTTGCCGGAGCAGATCAACCCGCGCACCGGGCGGATTCATACGTCCTACCATCAAGCCGTGGCGGCGACCGGACGTTTGTCTTCCAGCGATCCGAACTTGCAGAACATTCCGATCCGTACCGCCGAAGGTCGCCGGATTCGTCAGGCGTTTGTCGCGCCCCAAGGTTACAAACTGCTGGCGGCCGACTATTCGCAGATCGAACTGCGGATCATGGCGCACCTGGCCAAGGACGAAGGCTTGTTGCATGCCTTCCGCAACGATCTGGACGTGCACAAAGCAACCGCTGCCGAGGTGTTCGGCGTTGAGCTGGCAGAGGTCACCACTGATCAGCGTCGTAGCGCCAAGGCCATCAACTTCGGCCTGATTTACGGCATGAGCGCGTTTGGTCTGGCCAAGCAAATTGGTGTCGACCGTAAGCAATCACAAGCCTATATCGACCGCTATTTTGCTCGTTACCCAGGCGTGCTGGAGTATATGGAGCGCACCCGCGCCCAAGCTGCGGAGCAAGGTTTCGTCGAAACTATCTTCGGCCGTCGCTTGTACTTGCCCGATATCAACGCAAAAAATCCGGCCTTGCGCAAAGGCGCCGAACGCACTGCGATCAACGCACCGATGCAGGGCACGGCGGCGGACATCATCAAGAAAGCCATGATCACTGTGGATAACTGGCTGACGTCCTCAGGTCTGGACGCCAACGTTATCTTGCAGGTGCACGATGAACTGGTGCTTGAGGTTCGCGAGGACCTGGTGGATCAGGTTCGCAATGAAATTCGCGTCCATATGAGCGGCGCGGCGACGCTCGATGTGCCGCTTTTGGTCGAAGTAGGCGTTGGAAATAACTGGGATGAGGCTCATTAAGCTGTCTTGAAGGTGCATTTTGCTGCGGCATAGTGCCGCGGCCAAAGCTAGCGAAGGGCTATAGTTCAGAAATTTCTGGCAGTTATTACCAATGGTTTTTGAACTTTTCCGGAACTAAATCCGTGAACCACCACTCAGAGTTACTGAATGGGTGGTGAAGCCCTTCGATGCTCCTATGTTGTGTTAAGTGTTGGCAGATATCTGGACCCCGCCCTAGCGGTCCGGAACTTGGACCCCGAACTTCTCCTCCCCATACGAAGTCCGGGGTTTTTTTTGCCTGAAACTCCTTATTCAGCGGCCTCTGCGCCCTTATCAGCCAGTTCCATCCAACCCGCCAATACAGTGTAGGCGTCTTCCAGGCCCAGGCGTTTCGGTGCCGAGAACAGCTGGATGGTGATCGCATCACCCCAACCTTTACGAATGTCCGCCTGCACTTTGAGCAGGGTGTTTTTCGCTGCGCCGTAGGTCAGTTTGTCGGCCTTGGTCAGCAGAATGTGCATCGGCATGCCGCTGGCAACGGCCCAATCAAGCATCAGCAGGTCGAAATCGGTCATTGGATGACGGATGTCCATCATCAAAATCAGGCCTTTCAAACTTTCGCGACCGCCCAGATACGCTTCCAGGTGACGCTGCCAGTGCAGTTTCAACGGGATCGGCACCTTGGCGTAGCCGTAGCCAGGCAGGTCGACCAAACGGCGTTCATCGTCTAGCTTGAAGAAGTTCAGCAGCTGCGTGCGACCCGGAGTCTTCGAGGTTCGGGCCAGGCTGGCGTGAGTCAGGGTGTTCAGGGCGCTGGATTTGCCGGCGTTGGAACGCCCGGCAAAGGCAACTTCAAAGCCTTCGTCGTCGGGACATTGGTCGACTTTGGCCGCGCTGAGCATGAAGGTGGACTGTTGGCACAGGCCGAGAATGGGGTTCTTGAGTTGCATGGGATTTCCGATGTGGGCGGTGCCGAGAATGGACGCGGCGAGCAGTGTCGTTTCCGTTTCAGTAACGCCAGTATATAATGCCGCAGATTTTGTGTGCGCTTTGTCCCAGCGTAGGATGAAGTTCACGAGAGCGATTGATCGAAATTGCGCACTAGAACGCAGCTCGCTCTCAACCCTGAAAAGGTCGCTTTATGACGAAATGGCTGCTAGCTGCCGGTGTCTTGATGCCGCTTTACAGCGCTCAGGCTACACAGGATCCGGAAGCTGTGTACAACCGTGTTTGTGGAGCTTGTCATTCAGGCCAACTGCCAACGGCGCCTGAAAAGGGTGACCGACAAGCCTGGAAGCCAAGATTGGCACAAGGTATGGAGACGCTGGTGCAACACGTGACCCAGGGTTTCAAGGCGATGCCGCCGCGTGGTTTGTGCATGGACTGCAGTGCCGAGGATTACCAGGCAATCATCCAGTGGATGAGCGAGTGATCCCGGTCCATAACTCTTTAACCCTTAGCCGTAGTTGGATTAGCTGATGAACAAATTGATCGTGAGTCTGCTGTTGACCCTGGGGATCTCCGGCATTGCCCATGCTGCAGGCGATGCGACTGCTGGTCAGGCGAAAGCCGCAGTATGTGGCGCCTGTCATGGCCCGGATGGCAATAGCATGGCGCCAAACTTTCCAAAACTGGCGGGTCAGGGCGAACGCTACCTGAACAAGCAATTGCACGACATCAAGTCCGGCAAGCGCACCGTCCTGGAAATGACCGGCCTGCTGACCAACCTGAGCGATCAGGATCTGGCTGATCTCTCCGCCTACTTCGCCAGCCAGAAGGGCAGCGTCGGAGCAGCCGATCCCAAGCTCGTGGCTCGCGGTGAAGAACTGTTCCGTGGTGGCAATCTGGAAAAAGGCATGCCTTCGTGCACGGGCTGTCACTCGCCCAATGGCGTAGGCAACGCTGCAGCAGGCTTCCCGCACCTGGGCGGCCAACACGCTCAGTATGCTGCCAAGCAGTTGACCGACTTCCGTGAAGGCAACCGCACCAACGACGGCGACACCAAAATCATGCAAACCATCGCGTCCAAATTGAGCAACAAGGACATCGAAGCGGTGTCCAGCTATATTCAAGGCCTGCACTAAGGGTGGATCGATTGACGTTGTTCAAGGCTTACATCTTTTGCAACGTTAACGCTCGATTAATCCAGTGATGCAAGCATAAAAAGGGTGGCTTTGGCCGCCCTTTTTTGTGGCCGCTGCCGTTACACTAGAGAACTCAAGCCCGACTGGACCTGTCTGAGTGCAGGTCGCACGAGGCGACCTTATTTGTCCAGGAGTAAAGCATGCGTAATCTGATTCTCAGCGCCGCGCTCGTCACTGCCAGTCTGTTCGGCATGACCGCTCAAGCTGCCAGCGAGCCGCTTGAAGCCGGTAAACAATATGTCGAATTGAGCAGCGCCGTTCCGGTTGCTGTGCCTGGCAAGATCGAAGTGGTGGAGCTGTTCTGGTATGGCTGCCCGCATTGCTACGCGTTCGAGCCGACCATTAATCCCTGGGTTGAAAAACTTCCTGCTGATGTGAACTTCGTACGTATTCCGGCCATGTTCGGCGGTATCTGGAACGTTCACGGCCAGTTGTTTATTACCCTGGAAGCCATGGGTGTGGAGCACAAGGTTCACAAAGCCGTATTTGAAGCGATCCACGGCGGCAAGAAACTCGCTACTCCAGAAGAAATGGCTGAGTTCCTGGCAACCGAAGGCGTCGAGAAGGATAAATTCTTGAGCACCTACAATTCCTTCGCCGTTAAAGGCAAGGTTGAAGATGCCAAGAAGAAGGCTCAGGCCTATCAGATCTCCGGCGTACCCACCATGGTCGTCAACGGCAAGTACCGCTTTGACCTCGGCACCGCCGGCGGCCCTGAAGGCGCCTTGAGCGTGGCTGATCAGCTAATCGCCAAGGAGCGCGCCGCTAAGTAAGCGGCGCCTGCCATGCGCCGCTGGGGTACTGAGCGTGTCGTTGGCCTGCATGACCCGCAGGTCAACGCGCATCACCTGGAATCCACGGGCTTGCCCGCAGACAGTCGTCTGCGTTTGCTCAGTTTCAATATTCAGGTAGGCATCAGTACCGAGCGCTATCGGCATTACCTGACCCGTGGCTGGCAGCATCTGTTGCCACACACCGGGCGTGCCGACAATCTGCAAAAGATCGGCAATCTGCTGGGCGACTTCGATCTGGTCGCCTTGCAGGAAGCTGATGGCGGCAGCCTGCGGTCGGGCTACGTCAATCAAGTCGAACACCTGGCCCAACTCGGCGCCTTTCCCTACTGGTATCAACAACTCAATCGCAATCTCGGTCGCCTTGCTCAGCACAGCAATGGCGTGCTTAGCCGTTTGCGTCCGTGGGCTATCGAGGATCATCCATTGCCGGGTCCCAAAGGCCGCGGTGCGATTCTGGTGCGCTTCGGCGAAGGACCGGAGGCGTTGGTGGTGGTGATGATGCATCTGGCCCTGGGCGCCCGTACCCGAACCCGGCAACTGGCCTATATTCGCGAGTTGATTGGTGGGTACAAACACCAAGTGCTGATGGGCGACATGAACACTCATGCCAGCGACTTGCTGCAACACTCTCCATTGCGCGACCTCGGTTTGCTGGCGCCGCAACTGGAAGCGACGTTTCCCAGTTGGCGGCCACAACGTTGCCTGGACCATATTCTGCTCAGCTCCAGCCTGACCCTGGAGCGAGTACAGGTACTGGCCCAGCCCATTTCCGATCACCTGCCGGTCGCGGTAGAGATTCGTCTGCCGGGTTCGCTCACGGTCGATGCATTCCCCGCGTTGAGCCCTGCCCCTCGCGGATCCCTTGAATGAGCGACGAAGCACAGCGCTGGAAAGAAAAGTACCTCAAGAGCATCGAACAACAGGAGAAGCTCGAGCGCCGTTGGGATGCCCGCCTCGATTTACTTCGCCGTGGGTTGGTGCGCAGTACGCTGGCGGCGGAGGGTACTGATCGGGCCGTTGACCAGTGCATGAAGGAAATGCGTGAGGTCGTGCGCACGGACGATATGGACGCGGGCCTGGCGGCATTGCTGCCGCGTCTGGAAAAAGCCGTGCTCGATTCCGAGCAGCGCCGGGAAACTCGCGTGGGGCAAATCAGTTCTGCGCTGACTGCTCTGGTGACTCAGTTACAGACCTTGCCGCTGCCTCGAGAAGTGAGTCGGCCGCTCAAGAGTTTTGCCAAGCAACTGGACGGCCGTGTCAGCCAGGCCCGTGAAATTCCCTTGCTGCTAGGCGAACTGAGTGGCTTGCAAGGTCAGGCGTTGAGCTTGCTGGAGAGCCCGGCAGAGCCAGGTCGTCCCGGCTTGTTGCAACGCCTGTTTGGTGGGCGGGAAACCGCTGACCTTGCGCTCCAGACGCAAGCCGTCGAGACGCCGCTTGAACCTGGTCGCGACGCTTTCCAGTCTGCTCCTGCTTCTGTTGCGCCAAGCGCTGTGGCGATTGCACAGCAAGCGCCGGTATCTGTGGTTTCAGTGGTCGAGCCGGTTTCGAATCCAGAGCTGACTGAAAGAACGCCACAGATCGACACTTTTGTCCCGCCAGTGCTGGAGCTGGAAGCACCCGGCACTCCTCTGTCGCAGCCGGTTCAGGAACTGCCAGAAGTAGAAAAAACCGACACTGCGCCGCAACCCACCCAGGCGGCCAGTCTTGAAGCAATTCCCGCTCAGATTGATATCAATCCTGACGAACTGACCCACCCCGTATCCTCTGAAGCCGGGCATGAACCACCTACCATCCTCGACAGCCTGCCTTTGCCATCGGCTATGGCGCAGGTGTTGCCGGCTTTTGAGGCAGGGCTTTCTGAACAGGATGTTGCCTACGCCCTGCCTGATTCGACGGAGCCGTCCTACAGCTCAGTGGCCAGGCACATTGAAGAGACGCTGCTTGGCCTGCTCGACGACTTGTCCCTGCCCGAGCGCCACCGGCCTCAAGCCGAAGCCATGCGTGAACGATTGCAACACGGTCTGAACTGGTACGAGTTGCTAACGATCCTCGACGATCTGGCCGTTTTGATGCTGGCGATCACAGACAGTGGACAACATGAGTTTCAGGTGTATCTCAAGCAGCTCAATGAACGGCTTGAATCATTCCAAAGCAATCTGCAAGCGGCCAGCGACGGCCATGCTGACAGCCGTTCAGCTGCGCGTGAAATGGATACCCAGATTCGCGAACAGGTCGATGGTTTGCAGAGCAGTGTGCAAGACGCGGCGGATCTGGACAGCCTCAAGCATGTGCTGGAGAACCATCTTGAAGGCTTGCTCGGCACCATGGATCAGCACCAGAAGCAACGCGATCAGCGTGAGCAGGAAGTGGCTGGGCGTCTGCAAGGGCTGGCCGAGCGCGTGGCAAGTATGGAACAGGAGGCTCAGGGGTATCGCGAGCACCTTGAGGAGCAACGGCAAAAGGCCTTGATTGATCCGTTGACCGGCTTGCCGAACAGGGCGGCGTGGAGTGAGCGACTGGATCATGAAGTCGCTGAATGGCAGCAACACGGGAAAACGCTATTACTGGCAATGCTGGATCTGGACCACTTCAAACGCATCAATGATAACTATGGCCATCTGGCTGGCGACAAGGTTTTGAAGATCATTGCCGGTGTTCTGCGCAAGCGATTGCGCGGTTCGGATTTCATCGCCCGGTTCGGTGGTGAGGAGTTTGTCTTGCTGGTGCCTGATACCGCATTGCCTGTTGGCATGAATCTGGCGCAAACCTTGCGCGCAGCTATTGAGGCCTGCCCATTTCACTTCAAAGGTGAGCGGGTAACGATCACTGTCTCCATGGGTATGACGGCATTCAAACCGGGTGAGCGCAGCGAAATGGTACTTAAAAGAGCCGATCAGGCACTTTACCGCGCGAAAGATGCCGGACGAAACAGGGTGGAATTGGGCTGATCCCAATTGTTCCATTTTGTTTAATGTCGGGCTTTTGCCGATCATCTGGAAGGCAGTACGTTACACTGTTGCATTACAGTCCTCAGTGTAACGGTCTGCCATGAAATTTCTTTCCCTCGTCGTGTCGCTTCTTGTGTTGGCCGGCTGCTCCAGCGGGCCTCGAATCGACACCAGTCATCCTTCGGTCAATTACGATAACCGTGTTCAATTCGTGGTGATCCATTACACCAACGCTTCGCTGGAGCGCTCGCTGGCCTTGTTGACCCATGGCGAAGTCAGCAGCCATTACCTGATTGGCGATGATAATCCGCCGACTATCTATAAGTTAGTCGATGAACACCAGCGGGCCTGGCATGCCGGGGAAAGTGAATGGCAAGGCCGGACCTGGTTGAACTCCAGCTCCATCGGTATCGAAATCGTCAATCCGGGGTTCCGCGATACGCCGACCGGTCGCCTCTGGTATCCGTATACCGAGGGTCAGATCAAGGCGTTGATCGTTTTGCTCAAAGACATCAGCAAGCGTAACAATATTGATCCGCGCAATATCATCGGGCATAGCGACATCGCGCCGTTGCGTAAACTCGATCCGGGCCCACTGCTCCCCTGGAAGCGTCTGGCCGATGAAGGGTTGGTGATTTGGCCGGATGCTCAAGCCGTGGCGCGCGAGCAAGCGTTGTTTGCGGTTCAGCTACCGAGCATCATCTGGTTTCAGGTAGAGCTTGCTCGTCTGGGCTATGCCACACCGCAAACCGGTGAGCTGGATGTCTCGACGCGTCATGTAATGGCCGCGTTCCAGATGCACTATCGACCATCACGCTTCGACGGTACACCGGATGCGGAAAGCGCGGCTATTTTGCAGGTCTTGAATCAAACAAAATAATGACGCCGCCCGACGGTCCGGGCGATTTCTCAATCAGTTGCTATAACTCATTGGTAATCCTTTGGATATTCAATGATGCCTGCCGCTCGAGAGACGCTGCATAGTTGGTTCCATCGCCCTTGGTTTTTGGCGATGATGGCGGCTGTACTCAGCGCCACGTTGTTATTGCTGGGCAGCATGGGCTTAGCGCTGCATCAGGTACAACAACGCGAAAGCGAACAGATGAATGCTCAGGGCGAGCGCTTTCTCGAGCGACTGGAACAACTATTCGGCCAATTGCGCGAAGGCCTCGATGAGCTGGAAGCCCAGCCGGTGCGGGGTTGCAATGTCGACATGATTGCGACGTTGCAGCAGGTAAGCTTCAGTTACCGCTTTGTTTATGAAGCGACTTACATCGACTCCAACCAGTCCTGCTCAAACCGGCCACGCCAGGACAATCTTTCTTCCGTGGGCCCTCCAGACATCAAGGGGCCGACCTACAGTTACTGGTTGAACACCTCGACAGAACCTAATGAAAACCGTGCGGTGTTAATGCTCGGACGCGGTAACTTTCGTGTTGCGACTTCTCGTGGCCATCTGACCGATATGGTCGACCTGACACCCGGTAGCAGCTTGCTGGTGGTGCTCGACCATGGCGCGAGGGCAATCCCGGTACTGGGCGCGACTCAACCCTGGCCACCGATCGAGCCCTGGCCCCCAGTGAGCACTGATGCCCTTCTGGTAACACAACATCAGCTGATTTACCGAATGCCAACCAACAACCCGGAGTATCAGCTTGTACTCATGACCCCGCGTGCAAGTTTGCAGGTGGAAATGACGACGGCCTGGCGCTGGTTGCTACCGATAAGTTTGTTATTAGCGATTTTTATTGGGTGGCTGGTCTTGCAGTTGGCTCGCCAGCGTCAGTCGCTGGGTGGAGAGTTGCAGGGGGCGTTGCGTCGTAACGAGTTACAGGTCTTGTACCAACCGATTTTCGATCTCAATAGTCGTCAATGCGTTGGTGCTGAAGCACTGCTGCGTTGGCGGCGGCCGGACGGTACGTTGACCAGCCCGGATCTGTTTATCCCCATGGCGGAAAATACCGGGCAAATCCGTGAGATCACCGATTTCGTGTTGCAGCGTTTGCTTGAACAGTTAGGCCAGCTGTTACGCGCCAATCCGCACCTATACATTTCGGTCAACCTGGCGGCCTGCGATGTAATGGTGCCGCGCATTGGACAAGTTATGGCACGTTTGTTAGACCTGCATCGGGTTGCAGCGCGGCAGATTGCCTTTGAGGTGACCGAGCGTGGCCTGATCGACGTGGACGTTGCACGTGACAACCTGCAAGCGTTGCGCAGTGCCGGACATCAAGTGCTGATCGATGATTTTGGCACCGGCTATTGCAGCCTTGCCTACCTGCAAACCTTGCCCGTGGACTGCTTGAAAATCGATAAAGCCTTTATCGATGCCTTGGGGCACGATGCCGCCAGTAGCGGAGTGGCGCCGCATATCATTCGTATGGCGCATGCCTTGCAACTCAAGGTGATTGCCGAAGGGATCGAATATGAAGCCCAAGCCTCGCTGCTGAGCAGTGAGGGGGTGAATTATGGGCAGGGTTGGCTGTTTGCCCATGCCCTGAGCGCAGTGCAGTTCATTGAGCTGATTACCCGTGGTCGTCGGATGGCTACGCGGCGTCTGGACGATGAAGACTGATTGCACGCCGCGTGCCTATAACGGAAGCGCCATGTAGAACTGCGTGCCCTGCCCCGGCCGTGAGTAGACGCCCATCCGCCCGCCGTGCAATTGCACGATCTCCTTGCACAACGCCAGGCCCAGGCCAGCGCCACCCTTCTTGCGACCGACCTGAACGAAGGGCTCGAAAATTCGCCCCTGTTGGCCGTAAGCGATACCTTCGCCGTTGTCCTCGACGCTGATAATCACTCGCTCGCCATGTCGACGCGCCTGTAAACGGATCTGCCCGTCCCGGGCGGTATGGCGCAGCGCATTGCCGATCAGGTTATCCAGCACCCGTTCGAGTTGTGCCTGGTCGGCTTGAAGCCTGGGCAGTGGCAATTGCGCCTCTACCAGCAACTCGATGCCCTGCTCGTGGGCTTGCTCAGCGAAGCGAGCTTGAGCCTGTTCAAGCAGTTCATCGATGGTGCAGGGAGCAAGGGTGAGCTTTTGTAGGCCATTTTGATAGCGCGAGAAGTTCAGCAGGTCGTTGATCAACTGCATCAAACGCTGCATTTCTTCGTTGACGGTATTGAGCAGGTCGGCTTCGCGAGAGTCATGGGCAAAATGCACGCGCTCCTGGAGTAGACCAAAGGCCATGTGCATGCCGGTGACCGGTGTGCGCAATTCATGGGACGCACGTAACACGAACTCACTGCGCACCCGCTCGAACGCGCGCTGTTCGGTGACGTCGTGCAGCACCATGACCGCGCCGAGAATGTGCCCCTGGGTGTTATGGCTCACCGGTGTCAGGCTGTAGGTCAGCAGCCGCGACTCGCCATCAACCTCAATACTCAAATCCTCAGGTGCCCTTTCCAGAGTGCCACCACGCAGGACCAATTGCAGTTGCTCGTCGAGTTCCGCGCGCTCAAGTGCGGTACCCAGCCCCTGCCCCAGGCGATCCTCGTCCCAGCCCAATTGCCGTTGTGCCACGGGGTTGAGATGCTCCAGACGGCCTTGGCGGTCGATCATCAGCAAACCGTCATCGATGCTGTCGAGCACCGCTTGTAAGCGTTGCTGGCCAGCGAGCAACTCGTCGACATTGGTTGCCTGGTGCTGACGCAGAGCCTCGGCCATGATCCCGAAACGACGGGTCAGCAAATTCATTTCCACGGCCGAGGAGATCGGCAGTGTCACCTCGAAATTGCCCTGGCCGATGTTGTCCGCAGCCTTGGCCAGCGCCTCAATGGGGGCGCCAAAGCGCTGGGCGATGCCGTGGGCGGTGATGAAGCCGATGATCAGCACCGCCAGCCCCACCAACCCGAGTAACCCGCCGATCAACAACGCATGATCTCGCGCATGGCGTTGGGCTTCACTGATGTTATCCAGCGCCTGTTTTTGCTCGATGATCAGGCTGTTTTGCAGCACATTGAGTTTTTCGGTGAGGTCCTGGTTGCCGATCAGGCTACCCGACTGTTCCAGAGCGCGGCCGAATGCTTCGAGAAAGCTCAGATAGTCAGCTCGGGCCTTACTAAAGCCGTTCTGTTGACTTGCAGTGCTTTGTTGGAGCTGGATGCCTTGGTCGAGCAGCTCGATGTAATGCTGTCTGGATTCCTCCAACGCCGCCAGGTCAGGCTTTTCGTTGAGCACGATGATCAACTGATCGCCCAAGGTTTGTCGCAGCTTGAGGCCCAGCTCAAGGGTGATGAAATCGTTGCGGATGAGCGATTCCTGGGTATTGGCCATCTGTATGACACTGACGAGCCCGAGCAGAAGTCCGAGCAAGGCGACGGTGATCAGCGCGGAGATACTCAGGAATAGCCGAGTACGCAGTTTCATCGCGAGCTTCATGACGCGCCGCTCATAAGTTGTACTGTTTGCGTTTTCGGTACAGTGTCGAGGCATCGATGCCGAGGGTTTTGGCGGCTTGATCAAGGGTGTCGCTGGTGGCCAGCACCGCGCCGATATGGGCTTTCTCCAGCTCGTCCAGGCTCAATGCCGCACCGATTCGCGGAGCGTTGTTGGTCGGTTGTTCGGCCATGCCCAGATGGCTGATTTCTACCCGTTCCTGAGGGCAAATGATGCTCGCGCGTTCGATCACGTTGCGCAGTTCGCGGATGTTGCCCGGCCAGCGGTAGTTGAGCAGCGCTTCGCGCGCTTCATCGCTGAAGCCGCGAGCCGGTCGCGCATATTCTTTGACGAAGCGGGCCAGGAAGCGATCAGCCAGGGCCAGGATGTCTTCACTGCGCTCGCGCAGCGGCGGCAGGTGCAAGGTGATGACATTCAGCCGGTACAGCAGGTCCTCACGGAAACGTCCGTCGCGCACCATGTCTTCGAGATTGAGGTTGGTCGCGGCAAGGATGCGGACGTCGGCGCGACGAGTCACCGGGTCACCGACGCGTTCGTATTCCTTGTCCTGAATGAAGCGCAATAATTTTGGTTGCAAGGCCAACGGGAAGTCGCCGATTTCATCGAGGAACAGCGTCCCGCCATCGGCCTGATTGACCCGTCCGAGGGTGCTTTCGCTGGCGCCGGTAAAGGCCCCGCGGCTGTGGCCGAACATCTCGCTTTCCATCAGCTCGGCGCTCAGCGACGGACAGTTAATGGTGACGCAGGATTTTTTCGCGCGTTTGCTCCAGCCGTGAATGGCTTGGGACAGCTCGCCTTTACCGGTACCGGATTCGCCGAGAATGAGAATATTGGCATCGGTGCCAGCGACCTGGCGTGCGGTTTCCAGCACCACTTTCATCGCCGGGCTGTGAGAGTCCAGACCGTCCTTGGGTTTGCGCATTTCCCCTTCGAGTGCTTCCAGGCGCGCCGAGAGCTGGCGCACTTCCAGTTGCTTGGCGGTGGCGAGGCGCAATTGGTCAGGGCTGCAAGGTTTGACCAGGTAATCCGCAGCACCGGCCTGGATCGCATCGACTGCGGTATCCACGGCCGAGTGGGCGGTGACGATCACCACACGCATCCACGGAGCCTGGATGCGCATCTGCGCCAGCACATCGAGGCCGTTGTCTTCGCCCAACCGCAGGTCGAGGAAGCACAGGTCAAACACCTGACGTTGTAATAAGGCATCGGCTTGGGCCGCACTGTTGGCAGTGGCCACGGTATAGCCTTCGTCTTCCAGACAGTAACGGAAGGTGCGGAGGATGGCAGATTCATCATCCACCAGAAGAATACGGCCTTGATGCTCTGTGGCTGATTCCATTTCCCACGCTCCTTTAATGAATGATCATAATTTAGTCACGGAAAAATCGGGCAAGTTGCATGGTCGATTCTGATCGATTCCACTGTATGCAGGTTAGCTATCAATTCTTTAGATTACTAACAATCTGATTTATATAGTTTTTTAGCAAAGTCAGAGCACTCAACGCTCCTTGCCTCTCCCGTCTGACATCCGCAGATCTCTTCTGACTCCAAAAATTTTCAATTTTCTTACACATTGATCGTGCATTACGCACGACGCCTAGGGAGCAATCGTGCAAGTTGCGTTCGGAGGTGTTCCCATTCAATTCATAAATATTTGATATTTATAGGTTTATTTCTAATTAGAAGCTGGCATGCAGGCTGCAATAGTCTGATTAACCAAAGGCGTAATGACAGAAGCGCCTTTCTTCCGAATGACCACCCGTGTGGGAGGAGCTTCAGGATGAATCGCCGACGTCTCGCCCAGTTGCCTATTTCGCCTCTGTATCTGCAGCAGGGGCTGTTTGCAATCCTGGCGCTGCTTGTCACGCTGATGGGTGGTCAGCAGTTCCAACGTTGGGATCAGAGCCAGCAGCAAGTGGCGCCACACTTGATTCATCACGCCACGCAAACCCATTTCAGCGCGGTCAGCAGCCAGTTTGCCGATTCCGTACCGATGCACATGATGGATGTCGACCAGGCGCAACCCGTGGCTGAGTCCGTTCCTCAGGAGCGTTGGGTGTTTTAGGCATAAGACTTGGCGTGGGATAGCTGCGCCGGGAATCGCAACACCAGCAACACCTCTACCAGACGCGTAAGGAGAATCACCATGTTGAGCTGGGCAATCACATTCTTGATCATTGCCATTGTGGCCGCAGTATTGGGCTTCGGTGGTATCGCGGGCACCGCCACGGGTATCGCCAAGATTCTCTTTGTCGTGTTCCTGGTGATGTTCATTGCTTCCTTCTTCTTTGGCCGTCGCGGCCGAGGATGAACATGAGCGTTTCGTTAAAGACGCTGAGTTCTACTCTGGAAAGAAGCCCGAACCCTTTGCTTCTTTCCTTTTGCGCCACCCGAGGAAGGCAGGCGCATGACCAAGGGGCCGGGACGTTCTGATCGATGTGAGATCGGAGTGACCTAGGGGTACGTGGGGTGCCTCCGCAAGGGCCGGGTCAGGAAAAGCTGTGCCGCAAGTTCGCGAGTCGTTGAGGGCTTGGCGGGCTTGCGGCGTGCTTGAACACGCAAAGGCTTGTTCTAGAGCTATCCGCTGGATCCTCACGCTCTCAATCTCTAAAAAATCCTTTCTTTGTTTTTCTCAACCGTTTCGCGGTGTTCCATCGCGACCGTATATCGAGAAACCTGGGTCTGATTCGGCTCTGTTTTCACTCCTCGTTACCGGGTATTTCCAAAATTTTCGTCGTTATTCATGCCGCCAATAACTCCCGCATGTCGCCTGTAATGGCCGGTTCATGGCGCTTATGACCGCATGAGTGTCGTATTCGAACCGGTTGGGACGATGGTTTGGTTTGAGAAAACTCATGCCGACTCGGCATAGGGTAGGCGTTTACGGCATTAGACGCGCCCCTCTTGCATCGGAATAGTTGCGCCTTTTTTCGCCTGCAGAGAGCCGTAAATGCTCGCTCGCGGTGACCTTATACGGGGGCAGGTGCACAGACTTTTTCGCTCTTGAGTGTTCCAGTTTGCGCATCTTCCCGAGTCCACTTATAAGAAAGGGTAATGATATGAAGAAGGCAAAGCTTAGCCTCGCCTGGCAGATCCTCATCGGTCTGGTGCTGGGGATTGCAATTGGGGCGGTGCTCAACCATTTCAGTGCCGAAAAAGCCTGGTGGATCAGCAACGTCCTGCAACCAGCGGGCGATATCTTTATCCGTCTGATCAAGATGATCGTGATCCCGATTGTGATTTCGTCGCTGATCGTTGGTATTGCCGGTGTCGGTGACGCGAAAAAGCTCGGGCGTATTGGTCTCAAGACCATCCTTTACTTCGAAGTGGTCACCACCATCGCGATTCTGGTCGGTCTGGTACTGGCAAACGTATTCCATCCAGGTACCGGGATTGATATGAGCACCCTGGGCACTGTGGATATTTCCAAGTACCAGGCGACTGCCGCCGAGGTTCAGCATGAACACGCGTTCATCGAAACCATCCTCAACCTGATCCCGTCGAACATCTTTGCCGCCATGGCGCGTGGCGAGATGCTGCCGATCATTTTCTTCTCGGTGTTGTTCGGCCTCGGCTTGTCGAGCCTGAAGCCCGATCTGCGCGAACCGCTGGTGAAGATGTTCCAGGGCGTGTCGGAAAGCATGTTCAAAGTCACCCACATGATCATGAACTACGCCCCGATCGGCGTTTTTGCACTGATCGCGGTGACCGTCGCCAACTTTGGCTTCGCTTCCCTGGTCCCGCTGGCCAAACTGGTAATCCTGGTTTACGTGGCGATCGCGTTCTTCGCCTTCGTAGTGCTGGGCCTGATTGCTCGCCTGTTCGGCTTCTCGGTGATCAAGCTGATGCGCATCTTCAAGGATGAGCTGGTGCTCGCCTACTCCACCGCAAGCTCCGAGACCGTGCTGCCTCGCGTGATCGAGAAGATGGAAGCCTACGGTGCGCCGAAAGCCATCTGCAGTTTCGTGGTGCCGACTGGCTACTCCTTCAACCTTGATGGCTCGACTCTGTATCAAAGCATCGCGGCGATCTTCATCGCGCAGCTGTATGGCATCGACCTGTCCATCAGCCAGCAATTGCTGCTGGTGCTGACCCTGATGGTCACCTCCAAAGGTATCGCCGGTGTTCCAGGCGTCTCCTTTGTGGTGCTGCTGGCGACGCTGGGCAGCGTGGGTATTCCATTGGAAGGTCTGGCGTTCATCGCCGGTGTCGACCGCATCATGGACATGGCCCGTACCGCGCTGAACGTGATCGGCAACGCCCTCGCCGTGTTGGTCATCTCTCGTTGGGAAGGCATGTACGACGACGCCAAGGGCGAGCGCTACTGGAACTCCCTGCCGCACTGGCGCAGCAAAGAGCCGCTGCCAGCCGGCGAGACCTCTAACAACTAAGGTCCTTCAGACCGCCTACAACAAACCCCGGGAAACCGGGGTTTGTTGTTTCTGGCAACTGACCGCTATCATTCGTCGCATCTTCTGGGGGATTTAACTGATGCTCAATGGCCTATGGCTTGGCTTCTTCATCGTGGCTGCCGTTTCGGCACTGGCGCAGTGGCTGATTGGCGGCAATGCCGGGATCTTCGCGGCGATGGTGGAAAGTATCTTTGCCATGGCCAAGTTGTCGGTGGAGGTGATGGTCCTGCTGTTCGGCACTCTGACGCTCTGGCTGGGCTTTCTGCGGATCGCCGAAAAGGCCGGGATCGTTGACTGGCTGGCCAAGGCACTCGGTCCGCTGTTTTTGCGGCTGATGCCGGAAGTCCCCGCCGGTCACCCGGCCATTGGTTTGATCACCCTGAACTTCGCTGCTAACGGCCTGGGTCTGGACAATGCCGCCACGCCGATTGGTTTGAAAGCCATGCGTGCCTTGCAGGACCTTAATCCCAGCGCAACCACGGCGAGCAACGCGCAGATTCTGTTTCTGGTGTTGAACGCTTCATCACTGACCCTGCTGCCCGTGACGATCTTCATGTACCGCGCGCAGCAAGGCGCTCCTGACCCGACGCTGGTGTTCCTGCCGATCCTGTTGGCCACCAGCGCCTCGACCCTGACGGGTCTGCTCTCGGTGGCGTTCATGCAGCGCCTGCGGCTGTGGGACCCGGTGGTGCTGGCTTATCTGATTCCGGGTGCGTTGGCGTTGGGCGGCTTCATGGCGTTGCTGGCAACGCTTTCCTCCGCGGCGCTGGCCAGCCTCTCGTCGATTCTCGGTAACCTGACGCTATTCGGGTTGATCATGTTGTTTCTGGTGATCGGTGCGCTACGCAAGGTCAAGGTGTACGAAGCATTCGTCGAAGGCGCCAAGGAAGGTTTCGATGTCGCCAAGAATCTGCTGCCGTATCTGGTGGCGATGCTTTGCGCGGTGGGTGTATTGCGGGCGTCCGGGGCGCTGGATTTTGGTCTGGACGGGATTCGTCATCTGGTGGCATGGGCGGGTTGGGACACCCGTTTCGTTGACGCTTTGCCGACGGCGATGGTCAAACCCTTTTCCGGTAGTGCCGCTCGGGCAATGCTGATCGAAACCATGAAAACCCAGGGCGTGGACAGCTTTCCGGCACTGGCGGCGGCAGTCATTCAGGGCAGTACGGAAACCACCTTCTACGTGCTGGCGGTGTACTTCGGCGCCGTTGGCATTCAGCGCGCTCGCCATGCGGTGGGTTGCGCGCTGCTGGCCGAGTTTGCCGGCGTTGTGGCGGCGATTGGGGTTTGTTATTGGTTCTTTGGTTGAGGTGGCGCAGACCTCTGCTCCTGCTCCACCGCCCAACCAATCACCTGCCCCGTCAGCTTGTCGCTGGCCTGACCGAACCCTGCGACCACCGCCGGGACTTTCGGATCGTTCAGCGGCTGACGCACTTCAAAGCGGCGGCTGGCGATGATCCGTTGATCATTGCCGCGCACCAGTCGCGCATCCAGGCGAACCACCACTTCCACGGTATTGCCTTGATACTCGGTCTGGAACGCCTGCAATTCCCCGCCTAATTCGAAATCAGCCTGCAGATTGCTGTCATCGGTGCTGAGCAACTGCACCCGTCCGTCACGCTGAAAGCCATCGAACAGACGGTTGCGCAGCAGGGTTGGCGCCGGGTCGCTCCAGCGTGAAGCCTTGTAGCTGCTGATCAGATCACCTTGCGGTACGACGGCGATATTCGGGCTGTTCAAGGCTTCGCTGGCGCGTGGCTTGGCCAGGCGCAATGACCATGGCAGCGGACTGTCGCGGGGGGGCGGCGCGCTGTTCTGTGCCGTGGGCAACCGATAGATGTCGGCCGGCTCCGCCTTGGGCAGGATCGAGCAGGCGCTGGTCAGCACGAAGCTGGCGATCAGTGTGAGGTGGCCAACTACACGGTAGGTGAGCTTCATGGTGTGAACTCCTTGTTCTTGTCGCGGCCCAGCAGGTAACCGCTGGGGTTGGCTTCCAGACGGTTAGAGATGGCCCGCAGTGAACTCAGGGTATCGCGCAGTTCACGCACGGCAGGGGCCAGCCCGTTCAGCCCCTGCATGCCGCTGTTGAGCGAGTCTTGATTGTCCGTCAGCAGCTTGTTGAGGGTTGCGCTGCTTTGCTCCAGGGACTGCATGGCCTGCTCGGCACTGCCAAACACCTGCTTGCCCTGATCGCTGAGCAAGCCGTTGGCATTGCGCATTAGCGCGGTGGTTTGTTCCAGAGTGGCGCTGGCCTGTTTGCCAATTGACGCCAACTGCTGCATGGCCTGGCGGATGTCGCCACGCTGGTCGGCGATGGCTCCGGTGGTTTGCTCCAGGTGCTCGAGCGTGCTGCTGATGCGCTCAACGTTATCGGGCGACAACATTTGGTTGGCGTTGTTGAGTAGCAGGTTGACGCTGGTCATCAGGTCATCGCTATTGTTCAGCAGCCGGGCGATCGGCGATGGCGAGGCGACGATCACCGGCAGTTTGCCGTCGTGTCCCTTGAGTTCCGGGCTTTGCGGCGTACCTCCGCTGAGCTGGATGATCGAGGTTCCGGTGATCCCGGTCAGGGCCAGTTTGGCCTGGGTGTCTTCCTTGATCGGGGTCTCGCCGCTCAGGCGGATTCGCGCCAGCACCCGGCGCGGGTCGTTCGGGTCCAGGCGCAGCGAGACTACGTCCCCGACCTTGATCCCGCTGTACTGCACCGAGCTGCCCTTGGACAGGCCGCTGACCGCCTCGCTGAAGACTATTTCATAATCCTTGAACTCGGTGTCGACACTGGATTTGGCCAGCCACAGACCGAACAGTAAGGCGCTGACCACCACAATCACGGTGAACAGGCCGATCAATACATGATGGGCTCGGGTTTCCATGTCATACCTCGTTGAGCTGTGTAGCGGCTTGGAGTGCCGCGCGGCCGCGCGGGCCATGGAAGTATTCGTGAATCCAGGGGTCGTCGGTTTCCGCGACCTTGTCGATGGCGTCCGCCACCAGTACCTTCTTTTGCGCCAGCACTGCGACCCGGTCGGTGATGGTGTACAGGGTGTCGAGGTCGTGGGTGACGAGGAACACGCTCAGCCCCAAGGCATCGCGCAAGGTCAGGATCAATTGATCGAAAGCCGCGGCGCCAATCGGGTCGAGACCGGCAGTCGGCTCATCGAGAAACAGGATGTCCGGGTCCAGCGCCAAGGCACGGGCCAGTGCCGCGCGCTTGATCATGCCGCCGGACAGCGAGGCCGGGTATTTGTCAGCTGCCGACAGCGGCAGCCCAGCCAGTGCGAGCTTCACCGCGGCCAGGTGTTCGGCGTCGGGACGACTCAAGCCCGCATGTTCGATGAGTGGCAGCGCGACGTTTTCGGTCACTGTCAGCGAGGAAAACAATGCGCCCTTCTGGAACAGCACACCGAAGCGTCGCTCAACCAGCGATCGCTGGTGTGCCGACAGGTTCGGCAAGTCCTGGCCAAATACCCGCACCAAGCCTTCGCTGGGCCGGCGCAGACCAATGATGCTGCGCAACAGCACGGACTTGCCGCTGCCGGAACCGCCGACCACGGCGAGAATCTCGCCCTTGTACACATCCAGGTCGAGGTTTTCATGCACGCTCTGGCTGCCGAAGCGGTTGCACAGCCGGCGGACTTCGATCACCGCCTCAGCGGGCTCACGGGGTAAACGGCTCACCAGCCCATCTCCATAAAGAACAACGCGGCCACAGCGTCGAAAACGATCACCACGAAGATCGACTGCACCACGCTGGAGGTGGTGTGTGCGCCGACGGATTCGGCGCTACCGCTGACCTTGAAACCTTCCAGGCAACCGATCGCAGCAATCAGGAACGCGAAAATCGGTGCTTTCACCATTCCCACCAGAAGGTGCTGAACGCCGATATCCGATTGCAGCAGCGAAAGGAACATTGCCGGCGAGATATCCAGCGATACCGCGCAAACCACCCCGCCGCCGACAATGCCCGAGAGCATCGCCAGAAAGGTCAGCATCGGCAGCGCCACCAGCAGCGCCAGAACCCGTGGCAGCACCAGCAGTTCGACCGGATCGAGGCCCAAGGTACGAATCGCGTCGATTTCTTCGTTGGCCTTCATCGAGCCGATTTGCGCGGTGAACGCGCTGGCGGTGCGCCCGGCCATCAGAATCGCGGTCAGCAATACGCCGAACTCTCGTAGGAAAGAGAACGCGACCAAGTCCACGGTAAAGATGCTTGCGCCAAAGCTGGCCAGTACCGTGGCACCGAGAAAGGCCACCACCGCACCCACCAGGAAGGTCAGCAAGGCGACAATAGGCGCTGCGTCGAGGCCGGTTTGTTCAATATGCGCAACCATCGGTGTGACGCGCCAGCGCGAGGGCCGAAACAGCCCACGCATCAGGGTTTCGAGGATCAGACCGATAAAGCCCAGCAGTTGCAGGGTGTCCTGCCAGACCGCGTCGACAGCGCGACCGATTCGGGTCAGCAGTTGAATTCCAACGCTCACCTCAGGTTCTTTGACCGGTACACAGAAGTCGGTCAGCGAACAGTAAACGGTTTGCAGCAGCGCGCGGTCGGCTGCGCCCAGGCGGCAATCGGGATGTTCGGCCGACTTGCCGAGCCGCTCGGCGCCCAGCAGCTCCACCAGCAGAGATGCCCCAGCGGTGTCGAGGGCGCCGAGGCTATTAAGGTCGATGTGGGTTGTGTCGTCGTATTGGCCGTGAAGCTTTTCGGTCAGTCGCTTGAGATCGGCGTAATGGGCAAGCGTCCAGTCACCTGTGACCCGCAGCTGTGCAGGGGTGTTGGACGTATCCAGTTGGGCACTGCCGGCCATCATGCTGCTGGTCATAGGCTCCGTGCTTGTTCGGCTATTACACAGAGCTACGTAATAGCACGATCCCGATTACTTTGCCTCGCTCGGCGTCTCGGTGGTTTGACCTGCGTCGGTCACCGTGAAGCGCAACACACCGATCACCTGACCGTCTTCGGTCAGCACGCGAACCTGCCAGCGGCCGACCGGATTGTCCGGGAAGTTCTGCTTGTGGGTCCAGGCTCGGTAGCCTTCCTTGCGCCCGCCGTGGATATCCAGGGCGATGCGGTCGACCTCTTTGCCCTCAAACTGCCAGACGTGATAAATCCGCTCGTCGAGCCCTCGTGGCGCGTTGATCGCGGTGTAGGCGTACAGACCGCTGTTGCGCACTTGGCTTGCGCTGACTTCGTCGAGGTCGTCGCCGGGGGTTCTGTCCTGGAGTTCAGTGCTGATCGCCACCTCGGTCATCCACAGGGTCGCTGGTGGTACCCAGGAGCGCAACAGCCACCCGGCGCCGCCGATAGCCAACGTCATCCCCAGCAATATCAGCCCGCCGCGCCAGTTGCGGATCGGAAAGCTCGACGCCAGGCTGGGGAAAGACAAGAGCATGGCGATGCCCAGCGCCAGCTTGAAGCTTTGCGCGGTGGTCAGGTGCAGGATGATCGGCAATGCCGTCAGCAATACGGCAAACAAGGTCAGCGTGTGCAGCGCCAGAAACAGCCAGCGGCGTGGAGCCAGCCATTTGTAATACAGCGGGTCGGTGATTGAGACCAGTGCCGCCGCGCCGAGCAAGCCAGTGAAGACCAGTTGCCCGCTGTTCCAGGTGGTGGTGATAAAGAAGAACGGCAGGACGAAAAACAGGCTTTCCTGATGGATCATCTGCGTCGCGTAACGCAACAGCGGCTGCGGAATTTCGCGTTTGAAGACCTTGGTGAAGAGCTGGGTCAGGCTGTTTTCCAGCATCAGCCAGACCCAGCTCACCAGCATGATGGTCGCAATCCAGGTCGCCAGGCTTTGCTGACGATCGACCAGAATGAAACTGCCAACCCCGGAGATAAAACCGCCGAGCGCAATCACCCCTGGATAGCGCTTCATCAGTTCCAGGATGCGCTGTATGTAAAGAGTGCAGTTAGGCATTCGGTAGTTCGCAGTCTTAGGAGGAAAAAACCCCGACACAATACCGTTGGCGGGCCAGTGTGGCGAGGGAGCTTGCTCCCGCTCGGCTGCGAAGCAGTCGTAAAACCTGAGCATGCGGTTTGCCTGATCCACCGCGATTGCAAAATTTAGGGCCGCTTCGCTGCCCAGCGGGAGCAAGCTCCCTCTCCACAGGTTTGGCGTTCGCTGCAGTTATTGTTTTTTGCGATGAACACGCCAGCCCAGCCCAGCGAGCGCGATCAACCCCAGCAGACCGGCGCCCAGCCAACTCAGCGCGTCATAACTGAGCAAGGGCTTCTCGATCCGCAGGTAGCCGGGCTGGTTGAGCAACTGGCGCATGGCCTGATTGGCTTGCTCCAGACTTACTGCTTGCAGGCGCTTGGCCGGATCGGCAAAACGCCCATTGTCGTAATCACCAAGGGCGCTCCAGTAGTAATCCGCCAACGCGCTATCGCCTTGCACGGCCCATGCCTGACGGGCGACGGCGGCCTGCTGCAGGCGGGCGAAGGTGGCGGGATCGAGTCCGTCCTTGAGCAGATTGGCCTTCATGTCATTGAGCACTTGCTCGGCTTGCGGCAGGTCATCGCGCTCCAAGTCGGCGCTCAGACTGAGAAAACCGACGCCGCCGAACACTTCCCGTTCGCTCCAAGGGCCGTAGGACAGCCCATGCTCCAGGCGCAATTGGCGATACAGCGCCCAGTCCAGGTAGTCCTTGAGCAGGTCGTACGTTTCGTCATGTTGGTTGGCCAGTACCGGTTCGGGAAACAGCCAGTGCAGCTTGGCGCCGCCACCGACCCAGCCCAGGATCAGATCGCGCTTGGGGGCGGCTTTGGTCTGGATATCAGGCAGCGGCAAATGCTCGGTGGGGTCTTTCGGATCGAGCTCACCATAGGTGCGCTCAAGATACGCCGGCAACAGGCGGTCGAGCTCACCGACGACGATCAGTGTCATGTTGTTCGGTACGTACCAATTTTTGCGCACCTTCTCCAGTTGTTCGCGAGTCAGGTGGTCGACCTCGGCCCGCTCGGAGCATTTCAGGCCGAGCTCTACGGCCAGTTGATTACTGGCCTTATGGCCCAGATCCTGACGGTCCAGCCAGCGCTGCAAGTGCGAATAGTGACCGCCGTCTTCACGCTCGACGACTTGTTTGGCGGCACTGATTGCCGTGTTGTCGATCTCGGTTCGGGTCAACAGCGCCAGCAATAGTTCGAGGACTTTGCGCTGGTTCTTCGCCGGGGCTTCGATGACGAAGGTGGTGTCGGCGTTGCTGGTGTAGGCATTCCATTCGCCGCCCAGCGCCTGCATGCGTTCTTCCAGCCCACCCTCACCGCTGGCGTCGATGCCACTGAACAACAAATGCTCGAGCAGGTGCGGCAGTTCCTTGTCGGCACAGCTGAAATCATCCAGGCCAACGCCGACCACCAGACGAATCGCCACATGGCCGCGCTCACCGCCGGGTTTGAGCAGCACTTGCAGACCGTTGGGCAGCATGTAGCCCTCGACCTGAAAGCGATCCAGGGCAAACGAATAGGCTGAGCCGAGCAACAGAAAAGCGAACAACAGGCAACGCATAAAGGGCTCCTGGCAGGTAAAAACCGGACGCGATAGTTTGAATGAGCCGATTTTTGTGGCCACAGAGTTAACTTTCACCCGTTCTAACTGACTTCTACCAACGCCAGACGTTCAAGGCGAATGCGTGACGTCAGTGATATCGTCCACCACCAGCGCTCCAGTGTCGGCGGTTTCCAGCACCACATAGGCGCTGCTGCAGAACAGTGAATTGAGACGCTTCATATCGGCGATCAACTCCAGATGCAGCGAACTGGTCTCGATACTTTGCACGATCTTGCGTTGCAGGCGACTGACATGGGCGTGGGCCAAGCGCCGTTCCTGAGCGCGGAAGCGACGTTTTTCGCGCAGCAATTGTCGGGCACTTTCCGGGTCGGCGCTGAGGAACACCGACAAGCCCAGACGCAAGTTGGCGATCAACTGGCTGTGTAAGTCCGCCAGCTCTTCCAGGCCAACGTCGGAAAAGGAGCGGCGTTGCGAAGTCTTCTGCTGCTGAACCTTGCGCAACATGCGTTCGATCACATCCCCGGCGAGCTTCAGGTTGATTGCCAGCTCGATAATTTCGGCCCAGCGGCGGCTGTCCTGCTCGCTGAGGTCCTCGCGGGGCATCTGCGCCAGATACAGTTTGATCGCGCTGTAGAGCGCCTCGACGTCGTCGCTCAAACGGCGCATTTCCTGAGTAACGGCGGTTTGCTTGCCGCGCAGCACATCGAGCATCGCTTCCAGCATGTTGTCGATCAGGTCGCCAATACGCAGGGTCTCCCGCACCGCGTTGGCCAGCGCCAGGCTCGGTGTGGCCAGCGCGGTCGCGTCCAGGTGGCGCGGCCGCGCCAGCCCATTGGTTTCCGGGCGCTCGGGGAGCAACCAGGCACAGATCCGCGCCATTGGTCCGACGCTGGGCAGCAACAGCAGGCAACGGACCGTGTTGTAGAGCAGATGAAAACCGATCACCAGGCCTTGCGGACCGTAATCGAGGGTGTCCATCCACTTCACCAGCGGGTCGAGCACCGGGATGATCAGCAGCAGGCCAATCAGTTTGTACAGCAAGCTGCCCAGCGCTACCTGCCGGCCGGCGGCGTTTTGCATGCTGGTGCTGAGGAACGCCAGCACACCGCTGCCGATGTTCGCGCCGATCACCAGGCCGATGGCCACCGGCAGGCTGATTACGCCCGCGCTGGCCAGGGTTGCGGTGAGTAGGACGGCCGCCAGACTGGAGTAGGAAATCATCGCGAACAACGCGCCGACCAGGGCGTCGAGCAGGATATCGCCGGTCAACGAGGCAAACACCACCTTCACGCCTTGCGCATGGGTAATGGGGGCGGCGGCTTCGACGATCAGTTGCAGGGCGAGAATGATCAGCCCCAGGCCGATGCCGACTCGCCCGAGTTGCCCAGCGCGGGTCTGTTTGCGCGACAGAAAGAAAATCACCCCGAGAAAGATCAGTAGCGGTGACAACCAGGACAGGTCGAAAGTCAGCACCCGTGCCATCAGCGCAGTACCGACGTCGGCGCCCAGCATGGTTGCCAGTGCTGGCGTCAGTGCCATCAAGCCCTGGCCAACGAACGAAGTGACTAGCATGGCCGTGGCGTTGCTGCTCTGGACCATAGCGGTCACCAGAATCCCGGCGACGAATGCCAGAGGACGTTTGGACATGTTCTGGCCAATCATGTGGCGCAAATTCGAACCGTAGACCCGCAGGATGCCGGTACGGACGATGTGCGTGCCCCAAATCAATAGGGTCACGGCGGAAAGCAGATTGAGCAGGGTCAGCATGCTGGGCCCCCTGTGGTGAATAGCGCCCCAAAAGGGGCAAGTTGACGGTGCCTCGCGACGTTCTACGTTCTGTACTTAAGCTGTAGTTGGCTAACAGGCTGGGCGCCAGCATCGCACAGCTAAAGAGTCGATTGAAACAAAACTGTCATAAAATCAACTTTATGCAGACGTGAAAAAGGGGCTCGAAAGCCCCTTCTCTAACCGCGCGTTCTCAGGTTATTGACCCGGAATGTCTTTGCGCAGTTTCACTGGATCTTGTTGCCTGCGTTTTTTCGCGATGGCAGTGCGCATCTTGATGTTGATCGCTTCCACGGCCAGCGAGAACGCCATGGCAAAGTAGACGTAGCCTTTTGGTACGTGCACATCGAAGGCCTCGGCGATCAAAACGGTACCGACCACCAACAGGAACGACAGCGCGAGCATTTTCAGCGACGGGTGCTTGTCGATGAATTCGCTGATGGTGCCCGAAGCCAGCATCATCACCAGCACCGCAACGATGATCGCCGCGACCATGACCGGTACATGGGAAACCATGCCGACCGCAGTGAACACCGAATCCAGGGAGAACACGATGTCGATGATGGCGATCTGGATGATGGTGTAGAAAAAATTACCGCCCTTGCCGTTCATCTCGTCGCTGGTTTCGTCTTCACCTTCCAGCGCGTGGTACATCTCCTGGGAGCTTTTCCACAGCAGGAACAGACCACCGAAGAACAGAATCAGGTCGCGTCCGGAAATACCCTGGCCGAAGACCACGAACAGGTCGGCGGTGAGGCGCATGACCCAGGTGATCGACAGCAACAACAGAATCCGCGTGACCATGGCCAGCGCCAGACCGAAGATCCGTGTGCGCGCCTGCATGTGCTTGGGCATGCGGCTGACCAGGATCGAGATCATGATGATGTTGTCGATGCCCAGGACGATCTCCAGGGCGGTCAGCGTGAAGAAGGCAACCCAGATTTCCGGGTTGGTCAGCCATTCCATGTGTATTCCTTTGAGCGAGTGTTAAACCACGCCGGGGCCAGGCTTCGAAAAATCGAAGTCTAGACCCGTCGTGGTAGGTCTTGAGCTTATAGAGTGCTGAACAGCGGAAAAATCCCCATCAGCAAAGCGGCGAACATTATGCATAGGCAAACCAGCACTGCCCACTTGAGGGTGAAGCGCTGATGATCACCGAATTCGATCCCGGCCAATGCCACCAACAGATAGGTCGATGGCACCAGCGGGCTCAGCAAGTGGACGGGCTGACCGACGATCGAGGCACGTGCCATTTCCACAGCCGTGATGCCGTAGTGGCTGGCGGCTTCGGCCAAAACTGGTAACACGCCGTAATAAAAAGCATCATTGGACATGAAGAAAGTGAACGGCATGCTCGCCAGTGCAGTGATCACTGCCAGGTACGGGCCAAGCGCGTCCGGAATCACCGCCAGCAGGCTTTTCGACATGGCGTCGACCATACCGGTGCCAGAGAGAATGCCGGTGAAGATACCCGCAGCAAAAATCAGCCCGACCACCGCCAGCACGCTACCGGCGTGGGCCGCAACGCGGTCCTTCTGTTGTTGCAGGCACGGGTAGTTGACGATCATGGCGATACTGAAGGCGACCATGAACAGCACGGGCAGTGGCAGCAGACCTGCGACCAGTGTGCCCATCAGCACCAGAGTCAGCGCGCCGTTGAACCAGATCAGCTTCGGGCGACGGGCATCCGGGAACTGCGAAACGCTGATTTCGCTGTGGTCGATATCGTCACCTTGCAGGTGCAGCTCACCTAGACGTGCACGTTCGCGTTTGCCGTACATATAGGCAATCGCCAGGATCGCTACGACACCAGCGAGCATAGCGGGGATCATCGGAACGAAGATGTCCGACGGGTCGACATGCAAGGCGCTGGCTGCGCGAGCAGTCGGGCCGCCCCATGGGGTCATGTTCATCACACCGCCAGCGAGGATGATCAGACCGGCCATGATCCGCGGGCTCATGCCGATGCGGCTGTAGAGCGGCAGCATGGCGGCCACGCAGATCATGTAAGTGGTGGCACCATCACCGTCCATGGACACTATCAGCGCCAGTACTGCAGTACCGACCGAGACCTTCAACGGGTCGCCCTTGACCAGTTTGAGGATCTTGCGCACTGCCGGGTCGAACAGGCCGGAGTCGATCATCAAGGCAAAATAGAGAATGGCGAACATCAGCATCACCCCGGTCGGGGCGAGTTTGGTGATGCCTTCGAGCATCATCGGGCCGATTTTCGGCGCAAAACCACCGAACAATGCGAACAGGATCGGGATGATGATCAACGCGATCAGCGCAGACAGGCGCTTGGTCATGATCAGGAACATGAACGTGATGACCATGGCAAAGCCAAGGAAAGTCAGCATAGGAATACTCCAGGCGTAGCGCGGCTAGGGAATGGCGAACCGGTAAGGTCAGCGCAGAACGGAAAGCACGAGGCGTACGGGGGGAGTCGGGTCGAACGGGCGGGTAGCAGCAAACATCAGAATCACCATTGTTGTTGTTAATTGGGCCGCAAGAGGTCGAAACGCTTGCATTGGCCAACCGGTCTGTTGCCGGTAGTGGGGGCGATCCTAATCGCGGAAGCTTTCAGCCAGCTTTCGCTGATGAAACGACTGACGAGATGTATGTCGAATGTTTGTAGGACTTGTAGCAGCCTGGCGGCAGCTGCTACGGGGATTGTGCCGGACCTGAAATTCCTTAACTGACTGGCATTAGGGCAGCTCAAACCCACCTGCAGCCTTGTGCAGCGCCCGCAAATGCTCGCCCACTTGCTTCAGGTTGGCTTCATTCGCCGCCATCTCCGCCGCGCGACTGGGCTCAAGTAAGGCCCGCACCTCTTTATCCAGATCCCCGGTCAAGGATTGCAGCTGCTTCTGACGCAGGCTGCTCTCCGATTCCAGTCGTTGCCACTCACTGGGCTGAGGCAAACCATAACCTCCACTGCCAAGCAGTTCGGCCGGACGGCTGAGGAAGCCGCTGTTGACCAGGATCTGTTGCAAGGTCTTGTTGGCTTTATCCATACCGCCGTTTTTCAGTTCGCGGGCGCCGAGGTAACGCTGTTTGACTTCATCCTGAGCCAGCTGCAATTGCCGACGGAAACTCGCCTGTTCCAGCAGCAGTAAGGCAGCGCTAGTACGCAGATCGGCCTGTTCGAACCATTGGCGGCGTTCTGTTGCGCTCAACGATAACCAGTCTTCGACGGTGTCCTGCTTGATCGGCAGATGCTTCTTCAGCACCTCGAACATCGCCTGATAACGGTCACGAAACGAGTCGAAGCGATAGCCCAGACGCAAGGCCTCGCGTGGATCGTCCAGCACGCTGGTGTCCGCCAGCCCGCGGCCCTTGAGCACTTCCAGCAAGCCGTTGGGCATGATGCTGTCCAGACCGGTCAGCTGCGGGTTGTTGCTGCCACTGCGCAGCAACTTGAGGCTTTCGACCGCGCAGTTGTTGGACAGGAAGTAATAGTTGCCGTCGTAGCTCCAGTGCATCTCGGCCGCGTGCTGGACCACGTCTTCGATTTCGCTACGCGACAGGTTCAGCGGCACCGAGGCGAGACTGCGCAGTTCAGTCTTGGTGTATTCGTCGATGACTTGCGCCAGTGGTAACACGAATAGCCGAGACGGATACTTGCCGACCAGACCATCCCAACTGGATAGCTGCACGTCACCAACAAAGGCGCGATAGGACAGCACCAGATGCTGATCCAGGTCCAGTCGGCAGTCCGGTCCGCGAGGACGGCCAGGCGCGCAGATCACCAGCCGCAACATGCTATGACCCCAGCGGCTGACCCAGTTCTGGTTGGCTTCGGCCAGTAGGTAGTCGACGGCGTACACCCGTTCTGGATCGACCTGCCCTAACGGCTGTTTGGCAAAGTCACTGCCAGCATTGAGGAAGGCAAAGGACTTGGCGCAAATGTCCTTGGCGGCGGGCGCCCAGCCAAAGTGTTCTTTGTAGTAGCGATATAGCGCGGGACGACGACAGGCGTAGCTCGGATCAAGGAGGAAGTACTCCATGTTGACCGCGACGAACTCCTTCGGATTGGTCGTCTCGTAGATGTCCGGGCTGCGGACGATCTGGCGGTTGTGCTGCTCGCGTTCGCCACGGCGCCCGACATACTGCGGCCAGCCGGCGAGGTCCAGCAGGCGCGGGTCATCACTGAGGGTAAAGCGTCGTGCCGTCTGGCCGCGGCATTGGTCCGGGATACCGATCAGGCCTGAGCTGTTGTTCTGCCGCATGCAGCGCTGGATCAGTGTACGTTCTGCGTCCGGCCATAAGCGCGCGCGATCATAGATGTGGGTCAGTTCGTGCAGCACCGTGGCAAGCAGTTCCCGGCGCACGGTGCCGTGGGGGCGATGGGTTGCTTTCGTCGCAGCGGAACCGTCGGTGAGACTGGCCAGCAGGTTGCGATTGAGGTCGAGTTCGGCTACCAGCGACGCTTGGCCGTAGGCGTTGCTCGGCATGTCGCTGGTCCAGCCGACATCGATGCGGCGGTCCAGTTGCTCGACGAAACGCGGAGGCAGCGCCTGCATCGCTTCATCGAGCAGCGCCTGGCTGGCTTGTTGCTCAGCAGGGCTCAGTCCCTCGGTCTTGAGTCGCAGTTGCAGCCCGGCCTGAGCCGTGCTGCCCAGCAGCAACATAGTTCCGGCCAGTAGCCAGGCGGTGAGCGACTTCACAGGGCGAGGATGGCTTCGGCGAGTACCTGATCACTGGCATCGCGAGCTTCCGGCACGCGGGTGCGCAAGGTGTTGAAGGCGGCTTCCAGGTGCGCGCCACGGATATCACCATTGCTGGCGACAAAACTGGCCGCATCGTCGTGGGCTTCACGCACGATTTTTGAGTCACGGATGGAGGTGGTGGTATCGGAGGTGAAATCGATCGTGCGCTGGGAGGCACGAATAATCATGTTACTGGTGGCTTCCAGGGTGTGCGCCTGGGTCACGTCGGCCAACAACAGCAGGCCAAGAGTGGCAGCAATCAGTGGGTTACGCATGGAACGACTCCGAAAAGCATAGATAACTATTGGACGAGAATTGCCTGTGCCAGTTCAAGATCGCTGGCACGAAGTTTTGGTTGAGTTTGGCGCAGATAAACCAGGGCGGACTCCAGTTGCGCTCCTCGCAGTTGGCCATCACTGGCAATGAAAGCTGCAGCGTCATCCTGGGCGGCGAGTATCAGTTTATTGTCGAAGGGGGCAGACGTCACTTTGCTTGTGGCGTAGCCGCTGGCAACAAGGCCTTGGGTGCTGAGGTCGAAGGCATGGGCCGAACCTGTCCAGCAGAGGGCGATAAATAGAGGGGCGATAAGCAGATCTGAGAAAAAACGCATGAGGCTCGATAGCTGAAAGCGAGCGCCAAGGCTAGCGCAATGCCCGGACCAGAGCCAGCGTCGTAAGTTTGGGGCACGGCATGCGTGCCCCAAACTTACGACTTGCGATCAGATTGCCAGGATGGCTTGCGCCAGTTGTGCGTCGGTCGCATTCAACTGCGGTGCTTGATGACGAATATGGTCAAAAGCGCTTTCTAGTTTCACACCGCGAATGGCGCCTTCGCTGGCGACGAAACTGGCGGCGTCGTCACGGGCTGCGCGGACAATCTTGTTGTCACGCAGGGAGGAAGAGGCATCGGACGTGGCGTCGGAGGTGGCCTTGAGCGCATTGACGACGGCATCAGTGGTCACGATAAAACTGGAGGCATGCGCATTGGCGGCCAAGGCCAGCAGGGCTGCAACGCTGAGCAGACGAAGACGGGACATGGGGTAACTCCTGTGGATTAACAGATAAAAGTGGAGCCGAGCAAAACACCAACAGCCAGGCGAGTTGCGCAGTGCCTTGAGCATCAGACGACGCTTGCTCTGCAGAGTTCGCCACGTTCTTGTTGGATATTAGGCCGCACTGTGTCTATTCGAATAGCTCTGTCTGTCTTCTGTGTGCGACTAGCGCCAGAACGGTTTGTCCATTTCAACGATGCGGTCAGAGTGACTGAGTCCCAGATCGGACAATTGCTGATCATTGAGCTGGCTCAGTAAGCGTCGGGTGCGGGCTCTCTCCATACTCCGGGCCAGTGCTGAAAACAGGCGTCCCAGAGCGCTGGCAAGTGAGTTCTGTTGAGGTTTGGGTATCGATGTATCCAGTAAGCGATTCATGGTGCAGTCCTTGCGAGCAGGCCGAAGTACCGGCCTTGGAGCACCATGTTGATCTTTGGACGCGGGTCAATACAGATACACCAGTGCTTAATTGTACTGGTTCAGTGTTTGTTAATTGCAAACTGTACCTGTCTGGCGATAGACCTTTTGTACGGTCTCGATTTTAGCCCCTGAAACGACAAAACCCGTCGCAGTTACCTACGACGGGTTTTGTTTGTGCAATTCGGGTTGCTGGCGGTGGACCCAGTGGGTCAGAGCCAGCGACGCTAACTTAGCGCCAGAACGGCTTGCTCAGCTCTTCGTAGCGTTGTGCTTCGCTAATCCCTGCGTCAGCCAGCAGACGCGAATCCAGGCGAGCCAATTGATGGCGGCTGGAGATGCGGCGCTGCCACAGCATCAGGTTGGCGATAACACGAAGAGGCATGGAAGCCTGGGTTTTTGCAGTGTTGTCTTCGAAGAACAGGTCGGAACTGAGTGTACGTTCCATGGTTGACATCCTTCCGCTTATGGCGGGATTAGGTAGTGGTTTAACTGATGCCAATGATCCTCCTCTTGCGCAAGTCTCTCTAGATACAGTTCACCTGTATTGTGAGGGACCAGTTAACTGTTTATAGGTGCTGTACTGCTCATAAATGAAGCAACTGTACCTATCTGCACTGTTATGGTGCATTTTGAGGTGTTCGACTCAAAAAGGTAGGAGGTTTCGGTAGGAAAAGACCAGTACAGCAGTACAGTTTTAGACGGATACTGCGGTGGCAATGGCGAGCTGACGAAACTGCGTTTGCGTCAGCTGCCAACTGTATCAATTACACCCCGAGCATTTTCCCGGTTTCCTCCAGGTTGATGTGCCAGCTCAGTGCATCGCGCAGGATGTGCGGTGTGTGTCCGCCCAGGGCGCAGGCGGCTTTGAAGTAGTCATTCAGCGCTTCGCGATAAGCCGGGTGCACGCAGTTGTCGATGACCACCCTCGCCCGCTCACGTGGCGCCAGGCCGCGCAAGTCCGCAAGGCCTATCTCGGTGACGAGGATGTCGACGTCATGCTCGGTATGGTCAACGTGGCTGACCATTGGTACCACGCTGGAAATCGCGCCACCCTTGGCAATCGACTTGGTGACGAAGATTGCCAGGTGCGCATTGCGTGCAAAGTCGCCCGAGCCGCCGATGCCATTCATCATCCGCGTACCGCAGACGTGAGTAGAGTTGACGTTGCCGTACAGATCGAACTCCAACGCGGTGTTGATGCCAATGATGCCCAAGCGGCGGATGACTTCCGGATGGTTTGAGATCTCTTGCGGGCGCAGCACCAGTTGCGGCTTGTAACGGCTCAGGTCGCTGAAGACCTCGGCGTGTTTTTTGGCGGACAGGGTCATGGAACTGCCCGAGGCGAAGCTCAGTTTACCGGCGTCGAACAGGTCGAAGGTGGAGTCTTGCAGCACTTCGGAGTACATGGTCATGTCGTGGAACGGCGACTCGATCAACCCATGCATCACCGCGTTGGCTATGGTGCCGATGCCTGCCTGCAGCGGCATCAGGCTGTTGGTCAAACGGTTCTCGCGTACTTCGCTTTTGAAGAACTCGACCAGATGATTGGCGATGGCCTGAGTATCCAGGTCCGGCGGCAATACAGTGGACGGCGAGTCGGGCTGATTGCTGATGACAATACCAACGATCTTCGCCGGGTCTATCTGCACGGCATGGCTGCCGATGCGGCTGTCAGCCTTGAGCACCGGAATCGGCAAACGGGTCGGCCGATAGCTCGGTATATAGATGTCATGCAGCCCTTCGAGCTCCAGCGGCTGGGCCAGGTTGATCTCGACAATCACTTCTTTGGCCAATATCGCGAAGCTCGCTGAGTTACCCACTGAGGTGCTCAGGACCAGATGGCCTTCTTCAGTGATGGCGACACATTCGATCACTGCCAGGTCCACGGCCTTGATCTGGCGGTTGCGCAGTTGCTCAACAGTGTCGGAAAGGTGCTGGTCGATAAACATGACCGAGCCATCATTGATCGCCTTGCGCAAAGTACTGTCGACCTGGAACGGCATGCGTCGCGACAGCACACCGGCTTCGGTCAGCTGCTTGTCGAGGTCATTGCCCAGGCTGGCGCCGGTCATCAGGCTGATTTTCAGCGGTGCAACCTTGGCGCGTTCGGCCAATGCGTGGGGCACGGCTTTGGCTTCGCCGGCGCGGGTAAAACCGCTCATGCCGACGGTCATGCCGTCCTGAATCAAAGCAGCGGCATCAGCCGCGCTCATGACCTTACTTAACAACGAAGGCAAGCGAATACGATCACGGTACATGGATTGTTATCTCGGGCAACGAAAGCAAGATACGCAGTTTAGTGATTTCAAAAAAATTCCTCCCGCTACCATGGTCGAATGCCGGGCCTTGATTTAGAGCCTTTGGTCGGTTTTTGACGGGCAATAAAAAACCCCGGCCTACAAAAGGCCGGGGTTTTTGGTGTTGCGTTGAGCCGGGTTTTAATCGACTGCTTTGACCATGTCTTCGATGACTTTCTTGGCGTCGCCGAACACCATCATGGTCTTGTCCAGGTAAAACAGTTCGTTGTCCAGGCCGGCATAGCCGCTGGCCATCGAGCGCTTGTTGACGATGATGGTCTTGGCCTTGAACGCTTCGAGAATCGGCATGCCGGCGATTGGCGATTTCGGATCGTTCTTCGCCGCCGGGTTGACCACGTCGTTGGCGCCGAGTACCAGCACCACGTCAGCCTGGCCGAACTCGGAGTTGATGTCTTCCATCTCGAACACTTGGTCATAAGGCACTTCGGCCTCGGCCAGCAGGACGTTCATGTGCCCTGGCATACGACCCGCCACGGGGTGGATCGCATACTTCACGGTCACACCACGATGGGTCAGCTTCTCGGTCAGCTCTTTCAGCGCATGTTGCGCCCGCGCTACCGCCAGGCCGTAACCTGGAACGATGATCACGGTGTCGGCGTTGGTCAGCAGGAAGGTCGCATCGTCAGCCGAACCGGATTTCACCGGGCGGGCTTCTTTCGAACCGGCCGGGCCGGCCGCGTCTGCGCTGTTGCCGAAGCCACCGAGCAGTACGTTGAAGAACGAACGGTTCATCGCCTTGCACATGATGTACGAGAGGATCGCACCGCTTGAGCCCACCAGCGAACCAGCGATGATCAGCATCGAGTTGTTCAGCGAGAAGCCGATACCCGCCGCCGCCCAGCCGGAGTAGCTGTTGAGCATCGACACCACCACTGGCATGTCCGCGCCGCCAATCGGGATGATGATCAACACGCCCAGTACAAAGGCCAGGGCCAGCATCAGCGCGAAGGCATTCAGGTTGCCGCTCAACATGAAGGTGACGCCCAGACCAAGCGTCGCCAAGCCCAGCAGCAGGTTCAGCTTGTGCTGGCCTCCGAACTGTACTGGTGCGCCCTGGAACAGGCGGAACTTGTACTTGCCCGACAGCTTGCCGAACGCGATGACCGAACCGGAGAAGGTAATGGCACCAATGGCCGCGCCAAGGAATAGCTCCAGACGGTTACCGGCAGGAATCGAATCACCCAGGTGCTTAACGATACCCAGCGATTGCGGTTCGACCACAGCAGCGATGGCGATGAACACGGCGGCCATACCGATCATGCTGTGCATGAAGGCGACCAGTTCCGGCATCTTGGTCATCTCGACGCGCTTGGCCATGATCGAACCGGCCGTGCCACCGACCAGCAGGCCGACGATAACGTAGCCAATGCCCGCTGTAGCGAGCTCCGCGCCGAGTTTGTAGACCAGGCCGACCGTCGTGATGATGGCCAGAGCCATACCCAGCATGCCGTACACATTGCCGCGTCGGGAGGTGGTCGGGTGCGACAGACCTTTAAGGGCCTGGATGAAACAGATCGAAGCGATCAGGTACAGGGTTGTGACCAGATTCATACTCATGACTTCTGCGCCCCTTGTTCTACCGGCAGCTCTTTAACTTTGGGCGCCTTCTTCTTGAACATTTCCAGCATCCGCCGGGTGACCAGAAAACCACCGAATACGTTCACCGCGGCCAACGCCACGGCCAGGGTACCCATGGTTTTACCCAGTGGTGTTACGGTCAAAGCAGCGGCCAGCATGGCGCCGACAATGACAATCGCCGAAATGGCGTTGGTCACCGCCATCAATGGCGTGTGCAGTGCTGGTGTAACGTTCCAGACCACGTGATAACCGACATAAATCGCCAGCACGAAGATGATCAGGTTGTAGATACCGGGGGAGATAAGCTCTTCCATCGTCTGAATCCCTGCTTAGGCGTTTTTGCGGATGACTTGGCCGTCGCGGCACATTAGGCACGCGGCGACGATGTCGTCTTCGAGGTTGATCTGGAACTGCCCTTCCGGGGTGAAGACCAGCTTCAGGAAGTCCAGCAGGTTGCGTGCATACAGCGCCGAGGCGTCAGCCGCAACTGCGCCGGCCAGGTTGGTTGGGCCAACGATGGTTACACCGTTCTGAACCACAACCTGATCGGCCACGGTCAGCGGGCAGTTGCCGCCTTGGGCAGCGGCGAGGTCGATCACGACCGAGCCGGGCTTCATCTGGGCGACAGTTTCGGCACTCAGCAGTACCGGCGCCTTGCGGCCCGGGATTAGTGCGGTAGTAATGACGATATCTGCCTGCTTGGCGCGCTCGTGCACCGCCAGCGCTTGACGCTGCATCCAGCTGGCGGGCATCGGCCGCGCATAACCGCCAACACCGACGGCGCATTCGCGCTCTTCGTCGGTCTCGTAAGGCACGTCGACGAACTTGGCGCCCAGGGATTCGATCTGTTCCTTCACCGCCGGACGCACATCAGAGGCCTCGATCACCGCGCCCAGACGCTTGGCGGTAGCGATGGCCTGCAAACCGGCCACACCCGCGCCGAGAATCAGTACGCGCGCCGCTTTCACGGTGCCCGCAGCGGTCATCAGCATCGGCATGAAGCGCGGATAGTAGTGAGCGGCGAGCAGCACGGATTTGTAACCGGCGATGTTGGCCTGGGAGGACAGCACATCCAGGCTCTGAGCGCGGGAGGTGCGCGGCGCGGCTTCCAGCGCGAACGCGGTAATGCCGCATTCGGCCAGCTTGCCAATGGTTTCATTGCTGAACGGGTTGAGCATGCCCACCACAACGGTGCCGCTCTTGATCAGCGCTAGCTCGCTGTCGCTGGGGGCGACCACCTTGAGAATCAGCTCTGCGCCAAACGCATCGTTGGCACTGCCAATGGCCGCACCTACCGCTTCATAGGCACTGTCAACAACGCTGGCGTTAATGCCGGCGCCGCTTTGCACAGTGACTTTATGACCTTGGCCGATCAGCTTCTTGATGGTTTCCGGAGTTGCGGCAACCCGCGTTTCACCGGTTTGGGTTTCGAGAGGAACACCAATGTGCACGTCAAATCTCCTGCATGATCATCTTATTGCTTTTGATCTTTATAAGAAGGCCAGCGCACTCCGGATGGTGCTACTGGGGCGGCCGATCAGCACGACCCCGCAGTAACAAGGCGGGGCGCGGCATTTTGCAGGCGAACTTTGTGCCCTTCAAGGGATTATGACGGGTGACGGAAAATTAACTACAAGTCACCCCGTGACCGAATGTCGCATGTTATGGCTGGACCCCTTGTAAGCCATGCCTTGTATGAATTTTTAGTGAAATTCAATAATTTACGCATCGACGCGGTGAATGAGGCGGCATTGCTTCGAAAATAGCTACTGGAAGCCACGTCTTTAGGCGCTTATTGCACGATTGTTCCTCTTGCCGATACAGTTTTCTTAAATGCGACATATAGTTATATCTGTAGTGATTTGATTTTGCTGACTACGGGGTCAGCTAGTGGCGGAGGCCCCTATTCTTCTAGGCTGTAGCCCTGCGCCTGGTTCACCAGCCAGTCACGGAATGCCCGTAAAGAGGCTGACTCGACCTTTCGGTCAGGAATCATCAGGTAATACGCCTTGATGCTAGACAGTGCCTGGTGGTTGGCGATCACCAGGCGCTTCTCCGCCAACTCACGCTGAATCAGGAATGGCGGAATCAATGCGATGCCCATGTCGTGCATGGCCGCTTGGGCGAGCATGGAGAATAGCTCGTAACGCGGGCCTGTCATGTCGCGAGGGATATTCAGGTTCTGTGAACTGAACCACTGACGCCAGGCATAAGGTCGGGTGGTCTGTTGCAGCAGTGGCAGTTCGGCAATCTCTTCGGCGCTAAACTGGCTTCCAGGCCCCAGAAGTCGTGGGCTGCAAACCGGCATTGGGTTCTCACCCATCAGTCGATGGGACTCTGTGCCCGACCAATCGGCATCACCAAAATAAATGGCTGCATCGAAGTCGGTGTCGGCAAACAGGAATGGCCGGGTGCGGTTTGTAAGGTTGACCGTGACTTCCGGGTGTTGCTGCTGAAAATCCTTGAGCCGCGGTAACAACCATTGAGTACCAAACGTCGGGACGACGGCCAGCTCAATGACGTTGGCGCCCTGCTGGCCCATCACTGACAGCGTATCGCGCTCTACGGCGTCCAGTTGTGTAGCGACTCGGCGACTATAAGACAGCCCTGCTTCGGTCAGCTTCACTCCTCGTCGTGAGCGTCGGAATAGTTCGACACTCAAGAACTCCTCCAGACTGGCGATCTGCCGACAAATGGCTCCCTGTGTAAGGGAAAGCTCTTGCGCGGCCTTGGTAAAGCTCTCGTGCCGGGCTGCCGCCTCAAAGCTGATCAGTGCAGCTGTGCTCGGGATCTTTCTACGCATATACGGCAACCTCACTAATAAAGCGTCGATAAGCGGTTTCACGCTATTACGGAGTGAGAAATTAGCACAACAGTATGCAAAATCCTCGTTTGCTGTATCCGCTGGCCCGGCCTAGGATCAGTCCACGATATTTGACCTGATTTGCGAGGACTCACCCATGGGCGGTAAAGCTAGCTTCAACTGGATCGATCCCCTGCTGCTGGATCAACAGCTCACCCAAGAAGAGCGCATGATCCGCGATACTGCCCAGCAATTCGCTCAGCAGAAGCTTGCGCCGCGCGTTCTCGAAGCTTTCCGCCATGAAAAGACCGATCCGGCGATCTTCCGCGAGATGGGCGAAATAGGCCTGCTGGGCGCGACCATTCCTGAACAATACGGTGGCAGTGGTCTGAACTACGTCAGCTACGGTCTGATTGCTCGTGAGGTCGAGCGTGTTGACTCCGGCTATCGCTCGATGATGAGCGTGCAGTCCTCGCTGGTGATGGTGCCGATAAATGAATTCGGTACCGAAGCTCAAAAGCAGAAGTACCTGCCAAAACTGGCTTCGGGTGAATGGATCGGTTGCTTCGGTCTGACCGAGCCTGACCACGGTTCCGACCCGGGCGCAATGATCACTCGTGCACGCAAAGTTGAAGGCGGCTACAGCCTGACGGGTAGCAAGATGTGGATCACCAACAGCCCGATCGCTGATGTATTCGTGGTCTGGGGTAAGGACGATGCAGGTGACATCCGCGGCTTCGTACTCGAGAAAGGTTGGAAAGGCCTGAGCGCTCCGGCAATTCACGGCAAGGTTGGCCTGCGCGCCTCCATCACCGGTGAAATTGTTATGGATAACGTGTTTGTGCCCGAAGAGAACATCTTCCCGGACGTCCGTGGTTTGAAAGGCCCTTTTACCTGCCTTAACTCGGCTCGTTACGGTATTTCCTGGGGGGCGCTGGGTGCTGCCGAGTTCTGCTGGCACACCGCTCGCCAGTACACGCTGGATCGTCAGCAGTTTGGCCGGCCATTGGCAGCCACCCAATTGATCCAGAAAAAACTGGCCGACATGCAGACTGAAATCACCCTCGCCCTGCAAGGCTGCTTGCGTCTCGGCCGTATGAAGGACGAAGGCACTGCAGCGGTCGAGATCACGTCCATGATGAAGCGCAACTCGTGCGGTAAGTCCCTGGACATCGCGCGTATGGCTCGTGACATGTTGGGTGGTAACGGCATCTCCGACGAGTTCGGTGTCGCCCGTCACTTGGTCAACCTGGAAGTGGTGAATACCTATGAAGGTACTCACGACGTGCATGCGCTGATCCTTGGTCGTGCGCAGACTGGCATTCAGGCGTTCTATTAATAGGAGAACGTCCATGGGCGCGCTTTCGCATCTACGGGTATTGGATTTGTCACGAGTGCTGGCCGGTCCTTGGGCTGGACAGATCCTTGCGGATCTCGGGGCCGAGGTAATCAAGGTCGAGCGCCCGGGTAATGGTGATGACACGCGCGCCTGGGGGCCGCCCTTCCTAAAAGACGCCTATGGTGAGAACACGAGTGAAGCTGCCTATTACTTGTCGGCCAATCGCAACAAGCAATCGGTCACCATCGACTTCACGCGACCGGAAGGTCAGCGTTTGGTGCGTGAGCTGGCGGCCAAGTCAGACATTCTGATCGAGAACTTCAAGGTTGGCGGTCTGGCTGCTTATGGTCTGGACTATGAGTCGCTCAAGGCACTTAATCCTGAGCTGATCTATTGTTCGATTACGGGCTTTGGTCAGACGGGTCCTTATGCCAAGCGTGCCGGTTATGACTTCATGATTCAGGGGTTGGGCGGCTTGATGAGCCTGACCGGTCGACCTGAAGGTAGCGAAGGTGCCGGGCCGGTGAAAGTCGGAGTGGCGCTGACGGATATTCTGACCGGGCTCTATTCGACGGTGGCGATTCTGGCGGCGCTGGCTCATCGGGATCATGACGGTGGTGGGCAGCACATCGACATGGCGTTGCTGGATGTTCAGGTCGCGTGCCTGGCCAATCAGGCGATGAACTACTTGACCACTGGTGTTTCGCCTAAGCGGTTAGGGAATGCTCATCCGAACATCGTGCCCTACCAGGACTTCCCGACCGCGGATGGTGACTTCATTCTTACTGTTGGGAACGACGGGCAGTTCCGCAAGTTTGCTGAGGTAGCTGGGCAGTCGCAGTGGGCGCACGATCCGCGGTTTGCCACGAACAAGCTGCGGGTGGCCAATCGGGCGGTATTGATCCCGCTGATCCGCCAGGCAACCGTATTCAAGACTACTGCTGAGTGGGTGGTGCAGCTGGAGCAGGCTGGTGTGCCTTGTGGGCCGATCAATGATCTGGCTCAGGTATTTGCCGATCCGCAGGTTCAGGCGCGTGGGCTGGCAATTGAGCTACCCCATGCTTTGGCTGGGCTGGTTCCACAGGTGGCTAGCCCGATCCGTCTTTCTGAGACGCCGGTTGAATACCGTAATGCGCCTCCTCTATTAGGCGAGCACACGCTAGAGGTGCTGCAGCGGGTGTTGGGTCTTGAGGCATCTGAGGTCGCGGCTTTTAAAGAAGCCGGGGTGCTCTGAGGATTCCTTCTATATAGAAGCCGCTGTTCTGCTCTCTATATAGAGGGAAACAGACCGCTTTTTTGGCGTTCTGCACCTTATTGATAGAAAAGCGTAATTAGAGATTGACGGCAGATTCTGGAAGTCTATAATTCGCCCCACTTCCGGCGCAGTCGAAACGGAAAACTCCTTGCTAAACAATGAGTTACGCAGTTTTCGACAGCGGTTACGCTTCTGTTCAGCGAAGCCCGAAGGAGTTAATAAGGTCGTGTTGTTTGACGTTATTAACGGTTCGATCCACTCGGTCGAAAGCGGTGTAAAAGAGGTGTTGACAGCAGCGAGTAACGCTGTAGAATTCGCCTCCCGCTAACGAGTGATCGGAAGCGCCAAGTGGTTGAAGTTGCAAAGGAAACTTTGAAAGCTTCGAAAAATAACCGCTTGACAGAGACAGGGGAAAGCGTAGAATGCGCGCCTCGGTTGAGACGAAAGATCTTAACCAACCGCTCTTTAACAACTGAATCAAGCAATTCGTGTGGGTGCTTGTGGAGTCAGACTGATAGTCAACAAGATTATCAGCATCACAAGTTACTCCGCGAGAAATCAAAGATGTAACCAACGATTGCTGAGCCAAGTTTAGGGTTTTCTCAAAACCCAAAGATGTTTGAACTGAAGAG